>JAAESQ010001440.1 GCA_024229275.1 bacterium
GCTGGGAGGCAGTTGTGAAGGGTGAAATGTGATGAAGAAGGAGCGAACGAATACGCGGTCGAGACGACCGCGCCACAATGGGATTCCGCATCCGCGTGGGTGTGATGCCTGCATCTCAGTGATGAGGCTTCCTTTTGTGGCGTGGGCGTCCCGCCCGCGCATCAGTCCGCAACGTTGGCTTCTTGGTTTGTCGCTGGTTGCACCGGCTAAAGCCGGCGCCTACATTTCGGAGATGCCCGGTCTCAACATCCATCCTCTTTGCGCTGTCTTCGTGAACTTAGCGAGCTTCGTGGTTCAAACCTCACGCGCATGTCGATGGGGAGGCTATGCGGGACAACGGGTCGACGGGTTAGTGGCAGATCAAAAACGGTGTCTAGGGCTAGGTGATCCGCTCTTTTGGGAGCAGGCATCGAGCATCTAATTGTCTATTCCGTCATAGTAAGTATTGATATTGCGTACATAGTATGCTGAAATTGTCACATCATGCGAGACCTGAGGCTAGGCATCACTCGTGAGGAGTTCGACTATCCGGCGCTAATGAACGCGTTGTCGGAGTACTCGAATCCCAGGGCCAAGGTAACGACACTGTTGCGACGGGGCGACATCGTTCGCGTGAAAAAGGGTCTGTATGTTTTCGGTGATCGCCTGCGGCGACGCCCCTACTCGCGCGAGGTTCTGGCCAATCTCATCTACGGTCCTTCGTTCGTGTCGCTGGAGTTCGCGCTGTCTTATCACGGCCTCCTTCCCGAGCGAGTCGACACCGTGACGTCGCTGACGACGAAGCGGCCGAAGGCGTTCGAGACGCCCGTGGGAAGGTTCGTCTACCGCCAGTCATCGGCAGCATCTTTTCACCTCGGGATGATTCGGATAGTGCACGAGGACATCGCCTTCCTCATAGCAACCCCGGAAAGGGCTCTGGCGGACACGGTGCGCGACAACCGGGGGCACCCGCTGCGTACCCAGGCGGACGCGGCCCACCACTTGTTTGACGATCTCCGCATCGACCAACGGTCATTCGAAGAAATGAATCCAGATCTGTTGGAGAAGCTGGCCATAGCTCTTCACTCGGGAAAGATCGCAAGATGCGCAGGACTCTTGCGCTCGCTCAGGAGGCGACGATGAATCGAGCGATTGCGAGCATGCTAGAGCGCTACCAGCTGCGCAGCGCCGACGATCATGTGAACGCGCTGCGCGAGATTTTGCAGGAACTCGTGCTGTGTGGTTTATGGCGAGCGCGGTTCCACGAGAGGGCCGCCTTTTACGGCGGAACGGCCCTTCGCGTTCTGTACGGACTGGATCGCTACAGCGAAGACATGGATTTCTCTCTGCTCACCCCGGATCCTGGATTTGAGCTGGCACCCTTTTTCGGCTTCATCCGGGACGAACTCGAAGCGTGGGGATTCGCCGCCACGATGGAACCCAAGAAGAAGACGACAAGTAGCGCACTTGAATCGGCATTTCTCAAGGCAAACACTCGGGAGCAACTGCTCAGAATTGACACCGATGCCGACGTGGTCGGCCAAACTCATGGACGACGTCAGCTGAAGATCAAGATCGAGGTCGACACCGATCCCCCACCGGGTTTTTCGACGGAAACCAAGTTTCTGCTTCAGCCGATCCCGTTTTCGGTAAGAGCGTATGACGCACCGGCGATGTTTGCTGGGAAGATGCATGCTGTGTTGTGTCGCGGTTGGAAGTCGCGCGTCAAGGGCCGCGACTGGTACGACCTCGTATGGTATGTCGGGAAACGCACACGCCTCGATCTTCTTCATCTCGAGGCTCGAATGAGGCAGAGCGGCCACTACTCGGAGGACACCCCCTTCGATGAACGGGTGTTCCTTCACCTGCTTCAGCAGAGGATCGAGGGCCTCGACATAGGCGCCGCCCGCAACGACGTGGAACGCTTCCTTCCCGATCCATCGACGGTGGAAGTCTGGTCTCGAGACTTCTTCACAGACATCGCTCGAAAGATCAAGATGAACGGGGGCGGCGACGATGAATGAAGAAGGCGGAATGATGAGAACGGACGGGGGCGCATAAGATCGACGGCGAAGGCTTTGGTGGAAGGGGTTACTGAACTGAGGTGTACGAATTTCTGAACCACGAAGTGCACGAAGAGCACAAAAGGGGGAAAAGAGGTGGACTGTAGACCCGCCAGTTCTTTCTTCTTCGTGATTTCTTAGCGCGCTTCGTGAGCTTTGTGGTTCAAACCTCACGGGCGTGTCGGTGGGGAGGCTATGCGGGACGGACGAATACGCGGTCGAGACGACCGCGCCACA
>JAAESQ010001441.1 GCA_024229275.1 bacterium
CTTGGCCATGGGTCCCTTTTCCTTTCGAGTCGTTAGCACGTTCCTGGGGCCCGTCGAACTTTTAAGATGGGGTCGGCGGGAAGGGACCCCCTTTGGATCCCTTTAGCCTAATAGTAGGGTGCAGCGGACACGAGCTGCTGTCGACTACATTGCAAATCGCCGGCCTTCGGCCGTCGGCAATGTACCCGCCAGCTCTGGCGCAGGGCGCCAGACCGCTCGCGCCCCTGAACTCAGGCGTTAGGCAACCTTGACGAACGAGTGACTGCGCTGTATCTTCATTGTATATACGGAGGTTTCATGAGAACCCAAGTTCAAAAGTGGGGAAACAGCTTGGCCGTGAGAATTCCCAAAGCATTTGCTGCGGACCTTGGAGTGACTTTGGATTCTCCGGTGGAACTGAGCATGAAAGACGGGTGCCTTCTCGTTCGTCCAAACATCGTTCCAAAATACGAGCTCAAGGATTTGCTGTCGTCCGTCACACCTGAGAATCTGCACACCGAATTCGATATCGGTCCTGAAGTTGGGAACGAAGCGTGGTAGCTGAACTCAGTGCCCCCAAACGCGGCGATCTCATTTGGATTAGCCTCAACCCACAGGCTGGGCATGAGCAGGCGGGGCGGCGTCCGGCGTTAGTGCTGTCCCCAAAGGCATACAACGAAAAGGTCGGCCTAGCTATCTGCTGTCCGATTACGTCTCACCGCAAGGGTTATCCATTCGAAGTTGAACTTCCCTCCGATTTGCCTGTGTCCGGTGTGATTCTTTCGGACCAAGTTAAAAGTCTAGACTGGCGCGCAAGGCAAGCCGAGGTCGATGGTGAAGCTCCAAGCTCTACTGTTGTGGAGGTTCTCGGGAAACTTCAAGCACTTCTGCAATAAGGAGTTGCATGCCTAACATTTCGTTGCAGCGGACACGAGCTGCTGTCGATTACATTGCAGATCGTCGGCCCAAGGGCCGCCGGCAATGTAGTCGCCAGCTCCGGCGTAAACGCCGGACCGCTCGCGCCGCTGAACTCAGGCGTTAGGCAACCTTCGGTTTGCGGTATTCTCGAGATAGGAATTATTGAATGAAGTCGTTTCCAGAATCTGACTGGAAGAAGCTCCGCGCGATCCGTGACAAAGCGCTCACCCGGTTATGTACGAAGACCCTAGAAGGGATCCAGAAACGAATCGCCAGAGGCGACGCAGGGAACGATCCACACAAGACGTACCTGAGCGTCTATCGGTTTATCGACGATCAAGATAGCCAGATAGCATTCCTGTTTAACGACTGGCGCCGGTCGAGAGCACTGAGAAACCTCACGGGCTGGGTTCAAGCCAAGATTGTCGAGGATGAGGAGTTTGAGGCGTTCTCGGAACAAACGAAAGAGAGCGTCCGGGAACTCATTAAAATACGCCAAATTAAGTAGTTATGCCTAGTATTTCGTTGCAGCGGACACGAGCTGCTGGCGACTACATTGCATATCGCCGGCCTGAAGGCCGTCGGCACTGTAGCCGCCAGCTTCGGCGTAAACGCCGAACCGCTCGCGCCGCTGAACTCAGGCGTTAGGCTGGCAAGCGGATCGGTCGATGTTTATCCACGATTTGAGGTCGGACTTCAGTTCCCTTGGAGTAGAATAGGGCTATGGATGTGATCGAA
>JAAESQ010001442.1 GCA_024229275.1 bacterium
CTGTTGTCCTTGTGCTTGATGGAACGATAACACGTCCAGAGGGACTGGATGATGGGTCCCCGCCAGAGCCGTGGCTTCTTTGTGGCCTAGCAAGCGCGAGGCTGACAGATTTCATCCGTTCGAGTTCCCGGTTGCCTACCGCGAATCTGCTCTAGTTCATGTTCTGGCCGACAAGAAGTGGTGGCGTCTGAGCAGGCACACACAGAAATTGCTAAGGGAGCACGCGAGATATCACACTCATCTCGGGTCTAGTACCCAAAGGCACCCAAATCAATACCGCTTTGAGCGGCTCACTAATCCACGCCTCCGGCTTTACCCGGGGGTAGGTGAAGCCGATGTATACTCTTTTGAACAGTATGCCGTTAAACGGCAATCTCAAAATGAGGCAGATTGGAACCATGAGGGGATTTTCGTTGT
Source organism: bacterium (assembly GCA_024229275.1). Classification (GTDB taxonomy): domain Bacteria; phylum Acidobacteriota; class Thermoanaerobaculia; order Thermoanaerobaculales; family Sulfomarinibacteraceae; genus JAAESQ01. The sequence goes on from JAAESQ010001442.1 coordinate 418, forward strand.
TTTCCGAACATCTCGCTGCAGCGTCAGTCCGATGTGTACTAGTGGCGTTCATAATTCTGATCACGCCTTTGACAGCCCTTTGCCAGGGGACGATCACAGGCCAGGAGCAGAAGGGCTGGTTGTTGTCCGTCGGATCCGTCCATGGAGTCCGCGTGGGCATGCGCGGTGTATTCGTGAAATCAAGGGTTTTGCAGGGTGTAACGACCAACTACAACATCGGCAAGTTCGAAGTCATAAATGTTCGCGAGTCGACCTGCATCGTGCGCATCCTCAGCCTCAAGGGCGGTTGGAATTTCGAACCTGGTGCCGAAGCTCTTTTCGAGCAACGACTTCCGGGTCTTCCACGACCCCGATTGGGTCGCGTTACCAAAAAACTCGGTCCGCAAAAGCGAGAATCCCTCGCTGACAAAGTTGACACCTCTCAACAAGGCCCAAAGAACAGCGCCTCTGACCGGTTAGCGCACGCCCGAGAGCGCGCGAACCACTTCCTCGGCATCGGCGACTGGGCAGGCGCAGAAAGCTGGCTCCGAACGTTGCTCGAGGCCAATCCGCGCGATCGTACAGTTCGCGCCGCAGTTACCGACCGACGTCACAAAGCCGAAGCAGCGCTCGAAGAAGAAGACTATTCTGCGGCCATCGGATTGTGCTACGACACGCTGTCGCTAGTCGACGACCCTGCAGTCACCGAGCTTCGCCGGCAAGCGGTGGAAGGACTCGTGGAATCCAAGTTAAGAGCGACGATCGGCGAAACACAGGCGTTGATTGAGCAGCTCGAGCGTGTCGAGAATAGATCCCCGGGGGGCACTTCACTTGGTAACTCTTCGATCAGTCTCATCGAGCGAAGGATTGCCACTCTGCAAATGCTCTCCGCGGCCCACTCGGACTTGGAAGAAGCCCCGGATATCATGAGGGCCCTGAGCCGGCGTATGCATGACCTGTTCAGAGCCGTTGCCGGCAAAGGAATGATCAGCATCGCCGGCGGAAGGTATTTGAAGGGCTGCACCGACGGCGACAATGAGTGTAAAACCGATGAACGGCCAGCCCATTTTGCGAAGATAGTACCGTTCTTGCTCGACGCCACTGAAGTGACCTTAGCCCAGTATCGCGCGTTCGCCACGGCTACTGGACACGTACCTCCACCACGACCTGATTTCCCTCAGGGCAGCCATCACCCGGTTGTCAACGTGTCGTGGAAAAACGCGCGGGACTACTGTGCCTGGATCGGTGGTCGCCTGCCCACCGAGTCGGAGTGGGAATACGCTGCACGCTCCGGCAGCTCGGAGAATCGCTACCCCTCGGGTTCTCATCTCGATCATGAGTCGGCCAATTTCGCGGGAATCAAGGGCCGTGACCGTTGGCAGCGCACGAGCCCCGTGTGCTCCTTCGATGCGAACCAATGGGGATTCTTCGACATGGCTGGAAACGTCTGGGAGTGGTGTGCAGACAGCTACACCCCCGACTACCGTACGAACCAGTCATCCGACGGAAGTGGGATGTACGCCGGGCTAAAAGTGATTCGCGGAGGCTCCTGGCTGGCCAGGGACTCGTTACTACGAGTATCGAGCCGTTCGTGGTACCCACCATCTCGCCACATGTTCAACGTTGGATTCCGATGCGCAAGATCTGTCGACACCTCCCCGAGCAAGGAGGAAGTCCGATGATCATGCCAATCGGAACCGAGCTGCCCTCTCTGAAACGCCTACCCTGGATAACCATTGCCATCATAATTGCCAACCTGGTCACGTTCCTCATCGTCGGAATGGAAGGTCGGCGTGTCTCAAGGCAAACCTTCGAGAAGCTCGAAACGGTCATTAATTACTGGCACGAGCATCCCTATTTGGACCTCCCTCCCGAGTTCATCGAAGATGCGATTGGTGAAGACGAACAGGTAGACCTTGCATTGATGATCGCGTCCCTGCAGGAGGTCATTCCACCCGGCGCAGCGCCCCTGAGGACAGCGCAACAACAGCAGCTCAACGCACTTGTCGAGGAGTTTGTTGCTGTATATATGTCCAACCCCTATTTCAGTACAGGGCTGATCCCGTCCCGCGTCAACGCACTCGCAATCTTCAAGAGCATGTTCATGCACGGTGGCTGGATGCATCTGATCGGAAACATGCTCTGGCTCTGGGTCACAGCGCCCTTGCTCGAAAGGGCCTTGGGACGCTGGTTGTTCCCAGTCTTCTATGCCCTTTCCGGAATCGCGGCAGCCCTCATCCACGTCGGAGCCCAACCCGGGTCCACCGTCCCGCTTATCGGAGCTTCAGGTGCAGTTGCCGGACTTATGGGCGCATTCATCATCAGGTTCTCAGATGTGAAGATCCGCTTCGTCTATTGGGTGTTCTTCATTGTCACCGGTACGTTCAGAGCACGAGCGTGGATCATGCTCCTCATTTGGATCACCCTCCAGCTCATCTCAGTTCTGATAGTCGGTACCGAGGGAGGAGTCGCGTACTGGGCCCATATCGGCGGATTTGCTTTCGGGGCAGCTGTTGCATATGCCCTCAAACTCACTCGATTCGAGGAGCGATTCAGACCGGAACATAATGAGCCCCTCAGCACTGTGAGCACGCACTCATCCCTGGAAGACGGCATGAAGGCAATTCAGGCCGGCAACCCGATTTTGGCGCGCGAAGCTTTTGAGCAAGTGCTCCAGGATGAACCCAATCATCAGGACGCTCATCTCGGTATATGGAAGGCGACTCTCCTCGACGGGAAGCCCAAAGAAGGTGCCGGTAACCTTATTAAGGCTATCGAAGAAGAGCTTAGACAAGGTGATTCCGGCCTTGCATTGATGCACTGGAGAGAGCTGCTCAGCCGCACAGGCCAGCCCGGTCCTGCTCCTATTCGCTTCAAGCTGGGAACTGCCCTGCAGAAGTGCGACGGGGCATCTGCTATGGAAGTTTTCGTGAATCTCGCCGAAGACCCGGATGCAGGACTCCTTGCGGTAAAGGCAATGGGGCGAGTTGCGGACCTCGCACCGACCGACGAGGACCGTCAGTACTGGGAGCAGCGAATGGCTGATGCAAATCTTCAGAACCAGGGCGCCCAATCAGGGATGTCCACCCCTCCTCCGCCGCAGCCTCAGATTCAGGAAGTACACGTTGAACCGGCGCCGCCGACGGCGTTACAACCGCTCATTCAAAACATGCAACCGATGAGCCTGACAGACGACTCCGTGTCCTTCTCCGGAGCGAACACAGAGATGCTTCCTTTCAGCTCGATTTCCGCCGTCGCGGTAGCAGCCATCATGCAATCTCCCAAGCCGTATCTGCTCATCGATCTTGTACTTGCACCGACTCCTGATCAGCCTCGTTGTGTTGTTCGAATGGAGAGTTTGAAGTTTGACCCACGGCGAGTTCTCGAGCGTTCTGATCTCAAACCTATGGATGCCTTCAAGGAGCTTGTTCGAAAGATTGCTGGATCGGCCGGTGTCCCGGTCGTGCCGAGGGAAGCGGCCGCCGGAAAACTGACACGCTACGAGAGTGTCGACGCCTACCGCAAGGCCGTGCTGGACAACCTGCTGTGAGACATTCATCTTCAGTTGTAAGCCGATGACCCCCATCGATTCGGAGGCCAGTCACGCGCGAAGCCAATCAATTCCTGGCTCATCGGAATCTGAGAGCTGCTGAACAAACCTACTGCTGAGAAACGATCCCCCAACGCCGCGATGATGCTGCTGTTTGTTGCGTTCTCCGGTTGTGCGTCTCCTCAACTTCTTCAGATCTTGGGCGAGGAATCCATGTCAGTTTATGTAGCAAGGATCCGTTCGTATTCAGGGACTCAATCTGTCATGCGATGGTTCAAAAGACCAACAGTCTTCAATAACGGTTTCCCAATCCGCCAACCCTCAACTTTTCACTATTCACTCTTAACTTCTCATGCCGTCCCGCAACCGAGTCAGGGTAATGGTTTGTAGCTACTCCAGCTACTAACGTCACCCGACTCAAATCCATCCTCGAAGATGAAACCGTAAGAGGCGGCCGCCTGAATGGCTTGATCGGCATTGACCCGACCATAACCCAGCTCGTAGGAATGACCAGGCATGGCTGGATCCCAGTTGTAGTCGTAACCACCGACTTTGTCCGCCGTATCTTTGAGAAGCTGGCGAATCTGTACATTGGTGAGGTCGGGATTGGTCGAGAGCATGAGAGCCGCGACACCCGACGTCAATGGAGCAGCGAAAGAGGTTCCACTAGTGCTCCCATAGCCGTCATTCAGGTCAAGTGTGTAGATGCTTGAGCCAGGTGCCGAAACCTCGACATCAGGGCCGTGGTTCGAGAAGCTCGATCTCAAATCACTGGATGTCGTCGAACCTACCGCGATCACGTTCACATTGGAACTCGGATAGCCAACACTATCGGTCCCATCGTTTCCCGAGGCGCAGATGATTGTCATATTCTCCGTGTTGTAGGCTAGGTCAAACGCAGCGTCGATTGCTGAACTCTGGCCGACGGTCAGGCTGAGCTGAACGATATGGGCGCCCTTGTCGATCGCATAAAGGGTGGCATCATCGATCACACTACCGTCTGGTGCAGTGTCACCGACACCCGCGATCATGATGCTCACACCAGCGTTGTTCCAACCGCCTGCAACACTCGCGATGCCCACTCCATTATTTGACTTGGCGGCAATCATTCCAGCCACCGCTGTACCGTGGAAGTAGGAACCTTCGCTGTCGTTGTTGCCGCTACTGAAATCGTAGCCCTTCCAGTCATCGACATAACCGTTCAAATCATCGTCCACACCATTTCCCGTGGTCGGATCGTTAGGACTCGACCAAGCGTCTTCTCCGGCGTTGAGCCAGACATTTTGATACGCATCCGCTCCCATGCCGAGATCTTCGTGACTGAATTCCGTACCCGAATCGAGAACGGCTACGATTATCGATGGATCACCGGTGTTCAGATCCCACGCTTCCTCGGCATCGACGATTGGCCACTGCCACTGGCTTCCGTAAGAAGGATCGTCCGGAATCGCGAGATAGCGACCGAAGGTATTGGGTTCGGCGATCTCGATCAATCCGCTGGCCATGTATTCGTCGATCGCCTCGAAGACATCCTTGTTGGAGTCGATTCGAACGTCAATGAATCCAGTGACTGCACTACGGAGCACCTCAGCGTCGAGTCGATCATGGAGTACAGATTGGGCCACCAACGTCAATTCGTCCCGAAATTTGACCGTGATGACATCAGGCTGAACGTCGTACTGGTTCCCGTCCGGGTCGTGCTGAACCCAGTAGGCTCCATCTCGGGTGAACATTCGCTCACCGATGTAGCGGGTCTCGTCTTGCGCGGCAGCCGTACTCGCGAGTGCACCGATTAGCAGGATTGCGGAACAAGTGGTCAATTTCATGCGAGGCTCCTCCCTCCGAAGTTGAACGATCCTAGCTCAACAAGAGGTCCAAAGGCCATATATTTCCGGCTTCAGCCAAGAAATCTCTCGAAGGGAAGATGGGCATACACCCTACCACCGAGCCTGCTCGAGGCCTCGTTGGCCTATTCTCAATATTCGAATCTTGATGCTTAGTCTGAATGCGGCTGGTTTCCGTAATTGTACAAATATGCACCTGACACTGGATGGGGAGTAGTTTCGCGCACCTGGAATCAAATGAGTCAATTAAATGCTGGCTCATCGGGATCTGAGAAATGCTGAGTAGCCCAACTACTGAAAGGGACTCCCCCACTCCCGTGATAATGCAGGAGATTGTTGAGTTCTCCAATTGGGCGCCAGCTTAACTTCTTAGGATCTTGGGACCTTGGTTCCTTGTCAGCCTGCTAATGTGACAAAGTGATATGTGACACCCAAGAACCGAATGAATCCCTGATCCTGCCAACACACGCATCTTTGCGCCTGTTTGAACAAAGCCTCAAGATCCGTCAAGTAGAGCATCAAGGACGGATCTACTCCTACGAAATGAGCGGCGAAGGCGACTCGGTAGTGCTACTCCTGGGCGGAGGCTTTAACTTCCGCCCCTTACGATTGTTTCAGGCTCTCGCAAGAGACTTTCGTGTCGTCGCACCCCGATATCCCGCCGGAGCAGATATCGACAAGTTGGTCGGTGCCTTTGATCATATTCTGATCCGGGAAGCGCGAACGGCCGTGAAGGTCGTGGGCCCATCCCTGGGTGGTGCGCTGGCGCAGTGTCTTTTGCGGGCTTACCCAGACCGAGTGCAGGCGATGGTCCTATCCAACACCTCCACGCCGATCCCGCTGGCCGGATGGGCCTTCCGCCTGGTGCGCCCCATTCTGGCACTGGCTCCCTACCGTCCGCTCATCGCCGCCATAAAGCCCCAATTCGTACGCATGTTCTCACCAACCTGGAAGCATCGGGGCGAAGTGCGCGAGTGGATTGACGAGCACTTCCGTCACAGCTTCGGCCGCGCGGATCTGCTGTCCCTGGTTCGACTCGCTGCCGACTACCACGGTACGCGCCGCTTCCTCCCCGGGGATCTCGAGGGCTGGAAGGGCGAAGTACTCATTATCGAGTCAAGCGAAGACACTACCATCCCAGCCCGCTATCGAGACGCCCTCAAGCTGCTTTATCCTCGGGCCACAGTACACACATTCCAGAGTGACGTTCACTCCCCCAGCATCACTCAGTGGGACCAGTTCATCTCCGTCATCCGTGGCTTCCTTCTGTGAATGCCGATCGCCGCCAAAATCTTCGAAGATTCTGTGAGTGCCCGAGATACCGTGACAACTTCACTCGTTTCATGACCCGAATCTGGCGGCCATTTACAAAATCGAGAAAGAGTCGCAAATCCTGTGGTATGATGTGAACAAATAAAGGACGAAATCGACAGGGTTTCTGGCTACGGATCTTTTGATTGATCCTCAGCAA
>JAAESQ010001443.1 GCA_024229275.1 bacterium
ACCTCTACGTGAACATGCTCGGCTAGCGAATGGTGAACCACTCGCGACAGCACCGAGCGAGCTCGAGCAGGCAAGGCATTGCTTGACGCATTTGCCTTTCGCCAAATGGTGCGCCATTTGCGTCAAGGCACGCGCCAAGGACGAGGCGCACGGGAAGCTCAAGATGAACGACGGCCCGGACGTTGTGCAGTTCGACTACGCGTTCATGCGCTCGGGCGACGAGGAGAAGCTGGTGCCGGTCCTGATCGCGATCACGAGACGTGCTGGCTACGCGTTCGCGAGCGCAGTCAGAACGAAGGGAGCAAAGGATACCGCCGTCGTGGACGACATCCTAGCGTGGTTGCGTGAGGCAGGGCTCACGAACTACGTGTGCTTCCGATCAGATGGCGAACCATCGATCAAAGCGGTGGTAGAAGCTGTCGCAACCAGGAGGGGACCGAAGGAGTTGACCAAGGTTGAGTACCCGAGCGTGATGCGCATCGAGACCACCCCGGTGAAATCATCGAGTTCGCTTGGAGGCGCAGAGCGATACGCGCAGACGCTCGGCGGCATGATTCGAACGCTGCGTATGTCGCTGTTGGAGCGGCTCAACATCGAGCTCAATGCGACGTCATTGGCGTTCAACCTCTTGGTTATCCACACCAACTTCCTCTACAACAGGTATCAGGTCCGCGCGAATGGCCTGACGCCCTTCGAGGACCAGATGGGACACAGCTACCGTGGGAAGCTGTTCCAATGGGGCCAGCCTGTTCTCGTCAGGCAGCCGGCAGCGCTGGAAATGCCCAAAATGGACGCGCGCTGGATCGCAGGCGTCTGGATGGGGCGACGGCCTGAGGCAGGCGACCACCTGGTTGCCGTTGGCGATGGCCGCATTCTGTGTGGTCGTTCTTGCCGTGCACTCATCCCGAATGAGGTGACCCAGAACGACTACACGCAGGCGCTCAAGATCTTGAAGCTCTGGGCAAAACCGGCGACCGCGGACGACGTAATCGTCTTCAGCGGAGGAGCCACAGTTGAGGTTCCGCGACCTCGGGTGGCTCATGCTCGACCGGTTCATGAACCTGAGGATGAAGGAGAGCGCCCGGCAACTCGACCAAGATGGAGTCCGACAAGCGGATGTCCAGCGTGCTCAGACATTCCGTCTGGACAGCACACTTTGCGCTGTCGCAAGAGGAAGGCCAACATGGAGTTGGCCGAGGAGCGCAAGGCCTTTAAGGCACACATGGAGCAGGAGGATGTCCCGTCCGTGCAGGAGAAGGAGATGGTCAACCCGGACGTGGACATTGAGGATGAGGCCACCCAAGCGATGAAGCGCGATGGTAGTGAGGAAGAGCCTGGCCAAA
>JAAESQ010001444.1 GCA_024229275.1 bacterium
AATTCACAAGAAACGATAAACGATAAAGGAGAACAGTCATGAAATTTCTTAACATTTTGAAGCGCGTCACCATCATCGGGCTGATGCTCGTGATCGCGTCGACGGCGATGGCAGAACAGACGGTGGATACAAGAATCGGTAAGCTCGAATTCACCCACGACTGGAAGAACGGCTATCCCACCGACGAGACGGTGACGAAGCTCTATGACGAAATGGATTTCCAGCGCGCGGTGCAGACGTACATCTGGGCGATCCCGTTCGTCTCCCAGGCGCAAATGAGACACATGTATACCGATATCTTCGAAGCCAGTACGGGTTCTATCGTGATCCTGGACACCTTCCATCGCAGGCACGGCTATCTGACGGCCAACAACGATACCTTCTACGCCACGGCCTGGGCTGATATGGGGACCGATGGCCCGGTGGTAGTCGAGCTTCCAGACGGGATCAACGCCCGTGGTGCCGCGCATGACATGTGGTGGATGGAGATTGCCGCCATGACCAAACCGGGTAAGTACCTGTTCATCCCGCCGGGCACCAAGGTCCCAGAAGGCAGTGACGGCTTCACCGTTTTGAAGGCGCCACACAACAACTTCTTCATCGCGTTGCGGTTGTTTGACAAGACCGACAAGGCGAAGTTGGCGACGACCAAGAAGATCAAGATCTATCCCTTCAGCAAGAGGAAGAATTCACCGGCGATCCGCATCGTATATGCGGATAAGCCTCACTTCTCCGCACAACCTCGAGGCATGGATTACTGGAAGGCATTGGCCGCAGCTATCGACCGCGAGCCTGTCGCTGAGCGCGACCGATTTTTCATGGCGTATCTGGCCTCTCTTGGTATGGAAAAAGGCAAGCCATTCAAACCCGACGCGCGACAGACCAAGCTGTTGACTGAGGGGGCGAAGGTCGGCGAGATGATGACGAAGGCCATCCAGGGCGCACGCCGTATGCCGCAGGCCTTTTATAGCAAGGGGTCGCACTGGGAGGTCGCAACTACGGCCAATCCTGACCAGCGCACCGAGTTCTACGACCAGATCGACGGTAGATCAGCCTGGCTATATGAGGCTGTCCTCAACAACCAAGCAATGCACTCGTATAAGCCCGGCAAGACACAGGTCTACCTGGGAGCCTACAAAGACAAGGATGGCGACTGGCTCGATGGCGGAACCAACTACGTGCTGAACGTGCCCGCGAAACCGCCAGCGGAGACCTTCTGGTCGGCCACCATCTATGACGTGAACATGCGGACGCTCATCGATACGGACCAGAAGAAGCCGACGGTCGGTTCTGTCCAGGGTTACGACAAGAATGCCGATGGCTCTGTCAGCATCTACATCGGACCGGATGCGCCCAAGGGCAAGGAAAAGAACTGGATCAAGACCATTCCCGGTCAGGGCTGGTTCTCCTACTTCCGGCTTTACTCGCCCACCAAACCATTCTTCGATGGCAGCTGGGTACTGCCTGATTTCGAGAAGGCGAAGTGAAGCCGGATGACGTGGTCAAGGTCAAGTAAAGGTATCGAATTAAACGTATTCAATTAAACGTATTCATAATGGAGGAACGGAAATGAAATCTTTTAACATTTTGAAGCACGTCACCGTCTTCGCACTGATGCTCGCGATATCGTCGACGGTGATGGCACAACAGACGGTTGAAACAAGAATCGGCAAGCTCGAATTCACCCATGATTTCGAGAACGGCTACCCCACCGACGAGACCATCGCCAAGCTCTACGACGAGATGGACTTCCAGCGCG
>JAAESQ010001445.1 GCA_024229275.1 bacterium
AGAGGAGGAGACGCCAGGAAGGAAGGAGGCTATGCGGGACGGACGGGACGGACGGCTATGCGGGGGGGCAGGAAGACATTTTTGAACCACAAAGAGCACAAGATCGCTAAGACAGCACAAAGATAGTAGGGGCGGTTCTTCGAACCGCAGGACAGCAGGGAGGCATCACCGGTCACTGAGTGGTTGCCTGACAAACAACCATCTATCCTCAGCGGCTCGAAGAGCCGCCATATATCTCTTCTTTGCTTTCTCCTTCGTGTGCTTCGTGATCTTTGTGGTTCAAACCCTCACGTGCCTGTCGGTGAAGAGGTTGTACGGGACGGACGGGACGAATGGATATACGGCAAGACCGGACAAGGCCTGTGCGGGCCGACGGCTACAACGCTGTGTCGATGATAGATGAAATGGCTTCTCCGATAACCAGCGACGATGCGGTCAGAATCCGAGAAGCCGCGATTCGGGACGTGCATCTTGAATCCTGAATCTTGGCGCTTGCTTAGTCGATCGTCACTTGTTCGTGCGCGCAAACAAACAGCACGTCGCCGAGTTCAGGGTGACGCTGCAGAAGTTCAACCCCTTTTCCCGCGAGCCGCTTCATGGTGAATCCAAGAATGACGAGGTCTGCGTCCATGGAGTGTTCCTCCACAAGTTTGGCAAACTTGATGCTGCGATCTGTGGGGAAGATCTTGAGATTGCGTGGACTCACTGGTATGCGACCGGTGGTGACCGCGTCTTCAAGAGTGGCAGTCGCCTCAGCAGCCGAGTCTTCCGGCACAGCGGCATGAATCTCGATTTCGGCCTTGCTCCACTCTGGGTGACCGAGCAGCATGTAGGCCAGAAGAATCATAAGGTTAGCGTTGTCGTTGTCGTGCCACGTGATCCAGATGTGAATCGAACGATGATTCCCGAAGAAGCGTTCGCTGTGGCGCAGCACCAGGATGTCCATCTCGCTGGTGGAAGTTAGCTGGCAGCCGTCGAGGACTTCTTTGCGAGTCTCCGCACCGTCATTGAGCGAGAACTCGAACATTGCGGTGTTGTTCTCCATGCCCGAGATTCCGGGGACCTGAAGACTCTGCGCCAATGCTGAACGCATCGATGGGCTGACGATTGTATCTACATAAACGGTGCTCTTGTTGGCCTGTGCGAGGTCAATCAAGCGATCCAAGGCGATTCTGCTTTCGGCATAGTGTTCGGGATCAAGAGGTCCTTTCAGATAGTGTAGATAGGTTCCGACCGCATGGCGATAGCAGATCCAGTTCAGCAGCATGAGGGGAGATTTGCGCTCAAATGTGCGACGGTTGACCATGATGACGCTGGGTCGCCAAGCCTCACTCGTGCGTGCCGGCAGGCTGGTTTGGAGGCGCACCTGCATATGCCGCGTCGCCTGGATCATTCCGGCTCTGAAGATGGCGCCCAGGTCGTCTCCCTGGTCCTTTCTCGAGGCCCTGATGCCGAGGTAGATTCCGGCCATCGCGAGGAGTGAAAGCGCGGCGTAGACAGGGTCCATTTGGAACATCAGCAAGCCGCACATGATCGCGCCAAACAGGCTGATGTACCACTTCGATCGAAAGGTCGGGCGATAGCTCGGTCGTGCGGCGAAATGCTCGAGAAAACTGATGGCACATAGTGAACCGTAGGTCACCATGAAGAACATCGATATGATTCGAGCTACGAAGTTGACATCACCAAGTGCCACGAAAGTAACGGCTAAAACCGCTGTGATCAGTGTGGCATTGCGTGGTTCGTTCGCATCGCCGTGCCCCCTTGAGAAAAAGCTAGTGATCGAACGCCAAGGTACTACTTCGTCGTTGGCAAGGGCTTGCAGCGTGCGCGGTGCGACGAGGATGGAGCCGATGGCCGATGAGACCGTTGCACAGGCAAGGCCAATCGGGACAATCGGCCCCCACAGTGCAATTCGACTCATCACTAACTGGTCTGAGCCGAGTATGTTGGGAGGCGCACTGGCGGTGAGTTTGAATACGATAGCTACGTAGGTGAGCATTCCAATCGACGTCGCGATCATAGTACCCAGTGGAATAGACCGCCTTGGGTTGGCGAGGTCGCCGGAAAGGCCGACTCCCGCCGTCATCCCTGTAAACGCGGGGAAAACAATGGCAAAGACGAGGAAGAATGGGTCAGGATTCTGGGTGCGGTCGAGTAGGCGAATGCCGTCCGTCGAAGTGCCCTCAATCGATGGGCCTACAAAGAACAGTACGAGTGTTATTGCGAGGACGCCTGCGATGATCCACAGGGCCGTGACACCGATGTTGGCGCCTCGAAAGACGATGAGTGTGAGGAGGATGAGGATCCCCGGCAGTGAGACCATGCGGGGATCGAAGGCAAGACCGGTCAGGTCCTCGAACCACGGTGCCAGCGGTTGAAACGCCTCGGCAAAAGCGATGGCGTAGAAGGCAACTGAAATGGCTTGGGACAAATAGAGCGCCGTGCCGATGGACGCACCGATCGTGGTGCCGAAAGAACGCGAGATGATGAAGTACTCGCCGCCGCCCTCGACTCGGCGATTGGTGGCGATTTCGGCGATGGCCATCGATGTCGGAATGGTCACCATATGACCGAGCAGGATGATCAGCAGAGAGCCAAGCAGTCCAGTGTGCCCAACGGCGTAGCCAAAGCGCAAGAAGAGAACAGCGCCGAGGATGGTACTGATCGAGGCGAGGAATACGGGTGCCGTGCCGAAGCCGTGCCCGTGTGAGCCGACGTTTGGGACGGCCGCTGGTGTGCCGGATGTGGAAGCCATGGGGAGATGTTAGCGCAGTCTTCGTCTCCGACAATAGGAGGAGACGAAGACTGTCACGGCGTAGCCAGAGGCGAAGCCGGACTGCTGGCACTCGAAGGGACCGTGACAGAGGCAGAGTCAGAGTCAGAGTCAGAGGCAGATTTCAGAAACAGACACAGAATCAGAGGCAGAGGCGGGCTCTGGGTTGTAGGAGCGCTTTGGCTTCGAATGAGAGAGCAGGACTGGCACTGGCGCCGGCCATCGCCTTCGTCATCGTCATCGTCATCGAATATGGCGCTGAGGTGGCGATAGCTGATTCAGAAGACAGAGACAGATTCAGGCTTCAGATACAGATGCAGAACCAGATTCAGACCTCAGAGTCGGCTGCAGGGAGAGGCTCTGAGCAACCAGTCGATTTTAGCTCCGGAGCATGGTCACACCGGGTCGTTCATGAGTGGGGGCGAGTAGTCGGCATTCCAGCAGGAGTCAAGGGCAAGCCGGCGCAAGCGCCGATCGTTCCGACCCTTGACACCGGCCGAAATGCTGACTGGTGGGGGAGTCATGAACGACCCGGAGGTGATCATGCATGACTCGCAATCCAGAACAGACCTGATTGCTTATACAGTTGCCCTCGAAGCAGCATCGAGGACCTTGGCACTAGTGAGAAGAGTTCCCGCACCATTCAAGTCTCTTGCTGATCAGGCGATCCGTGCGGCGAACTCGGTTCCCGCGAACCTGAGTGAAGGACAGGGGCGATTCGGGAGAGATCGTTTCAATCATTGGCGAATTGCCTATGGTTCAGCGATGGAGGTAGATACGTTTCTCCGTCTGCTCAGTAGTGCCGGAGTGGTCGATCTCTCACAAGACGAGAAAGCAGTCGAGCTGTTCGACCAAGTACGTGCGATGACGTGGCGTCTCCTGCATCCGAAAGTGCTGAACAGATGACGCCAGAGGTCGTGGGCCTACGGATGAGGAGTGATGGCGATGATCGTGATCTCTCGTTTTTCTGGTCCGTAGATCCAGAATATCCGATATGCGGCAGGTGTTTTGCTTTCGGCGTATGCTTCAAAAACCTCCTGGCCATCGGGGCCGACCAATGAGGAAAATTTGTGCGTGTTGAGACTGGGATGCCTTGGATCCGATTCGAGAAAGGCAAACGCCTTGCGGACCGCTTTGAGGCGTTTCTCAAGCCCTGCATCTTCCTCCAAAGCTGTCATGTTCTCGTTGGCTTCGTCCGTGAAAAGGAGCTTGAAGCGCATCAATCATCGACCTCATCGGCGAACTGAGAGAAAATGCCGCGAGACGATAGTTGACCAGGTTCTGAAGCTTCCAGACCTCGTTTCACTGATGCCAAGGCATCTTGGTTATTGAACAGCCACTTTTCCCGTAACGGGATTTCCGAGTAAGGAACGAGCACAATACGATGCCCTTCATCAACGGTCAGATGAAAGCTGCTCACACCTCGTGCAAGCTGTCCCAGGCAAATTCGTCCCTTGGAATCCGGTCGCAAGATCTTTTCAACAGTCATGAGGACCTCCATTTACATATGATATTGCAGGGGTGGGAAATGGTCAATGTGGGATAATGCAGAAGGGGTAACTATGCCAGATTCCTACATCGTTGCCAGGGAGCAAGGTAACAGAGGAGAGAGAAAGGCTAGATGACGAGCGCGAGATGTGCGGCAACCTGCTGGCCCTGCCCGAGCCGGGTGAGCGTGGGGTCGTGCTGATACGCCCGGGCAGCCCCCTGGCGGTCCTGCATTATCACCACCTCAAGGTCCTCGACCCCGATGGCAGGACCCTTGGAGCGCGGCTGGGCCCGGCGCCGGGCTCCGGGGGGCGTTTGCATTTCGTCATCGAGGATGAGCGCGCGACCTACCCTCTGGTGATCGACCCACTCCTGACCACCGCGGTCTGGGCCTCTGCCGACTCCGACTCCGAGACAGAGACAGAATCAGATTCAGAGGCAGATACAGATACAGGTTCAGAATGCAGAGTCGGCCACACGGACAGCGGGACCTCACCTTGGGTAGTGAACAGAACGATCCTTGACAGGGAGGAATGAAGACGCGATCGTTTGCCGACCCCGACCCCGACCCCCACCCCCCCCCCCCCCCCCCCCCCCCCCCCCCCCCCCCCCCCCCCCCCCCCCCCCCCCCCCCCCCC
>JAAESQ010001446.1 GCA_024229275.1 bacterium
CCACGGATCCGTGAGGCGTCGATCACTAGACCGTCCGCGTTGGTGGCCGTCAGGAGGCGGCTGATGTGGTGGCTCTCGTCGCAGTCCAGGCCCGGGAAGATCAGCGAGAACGGCCGACCCATTGCGGCCCGCTTGTCGCCCTCGGAGGCCAGTTTGCTTATGGATGCCCAGACGGCCGAGGAATCCAGACCGCCACTCAGGGAAACTCCGAAAGGCTCCTCGGGCAGACTCCGAGCGACAGCCGCCTGGAGCCGACGGGCCAGTTCGTGTACCCATTCTTCAGGCGTGAGGCCGGCCAGTGCTGAGTCGGGCTCTAAGGACCAATAGGTCTGACGTTCACAGGTCGCGTCGAGGCAGCCAAATCGGAAGACTTCACCGGGTGCGATGAATTGCACTCCCCTGAACAGCGTGCCCAGGTCGGCGGGTGGCTGGTGTACGAGGTAGCTGATCAGCGTCTGCCTGTTCAGCTCCCTGGGCGAGTCTGAGCCGGCTAGCACCTGCCTGATCTCAGAGGCCAGAAAGAGCCGGTCGTGGCTGCGTTGAAAGAAAAGCGGACGACAACCCACCGGATCGCGTGCCGCCAACAAGATCTGTTGCGATCGGTCGTAGATCAACAGAGCAAACTCGCCTCGCAACTTGGGCAGCAGGCTCTCCCCAAGGCGATCGTAGGCCTGGGCGATGCGTTCGGCCGCCGACCCCAGGCTGTCCGGAAGCCCGAGTCGGTGCCAGTTTCCGACATATCCGTGAAAGGCGACCACGTGCTGGTTGACCGATGCCAGAGAGGCATCGTTCCCGCGAGCCTGCACGGCCATGACGATGCCGTCCTCGGCATGGCTCAGGATCGTGCCACGATGCGGTGAGCGGTCAGCCATCCTGAGCAGCTGTTTCTTGAGTCCGGAGTCTTTTCTGTCGCCGATGATCGCCAGAACAGAACCCATGTCGCGAGTATACGCGCTTGCGACAGTAGATCTCGGAATTCTGGGAGGATCGAGCGGCTCTGATCAGTAAGCACTGCGACATACGACTCACGAGCCGTGGCGCGAGGTTAGATGATCGAGGATAATGGGCTCTGGGTCGACGCGACCGCGTCGCAGGATGGCAAGGGAAATGCAAGTCGAACTGGATGATCCGGGGCAATGCGGGAAACCCCTGCTGCTGACTTTTAACTGGCTACCAGGGGCCGTCAGACTGACAGGCATGCCGACCGCTCTGGCGCAGGCCTTCTCCGAGAGCTGGTGCGCCCAGTTGAACGTTGACCAGGAAAATGAGTCGTCGGTTGTCTACTCTGTTGAGGAGCAGCGATTGCCCGAACGTCTATCCCGTTCGCGAGGGCCGGGCCGAACTCAAGCGCATGGTGTCCAGATCATCTGCGGCCCCGAAGAGGATCGAGTTCTGACGCCATTGGGGCAGGCTCACCTGACACCGGGTCGAACTCTGGCCCGGGTTTATAGACAACAGGTGATCAGCAGACCCCAGCCAGGTGTTGAGGACCCCTTGGAGGCTGCGATTCAGCACTTCCTTGCGCTTCAGGGTGTCGCCACCTTGCACGCTGCTGCTCTCAACATCGGCGGACGTGGAGTACTGATCCTGGGTCCGTCGGGCGCAGGCAAGACCACCCTAGCTCTGGCCTGGCAGGCTGCTGGCGCTCGAATCGTATCGGACGACAGCGTACTGCTGCGACTGAGCAGCTGCGGGCGAGTCATGGCTCACCCTTTTCGAAGCAGCCTGTTGATTCGACAACCCTCGCTTGGCGTAGCTTCGGACAGAGTGGTCGAGGCGGCTAGGCGGATGGCGTCCGAGAACGATTGCCGCTGGACGGTAGAGCGAACGAGTTGCCCCGGTGCTTTTGCCGATTCTGCCCCACCGGAGGTGGTGTTTTCCGTGAGGCGAGACCGACGTCGGGTTCGTCCTCGGTTCAGGAGCTTGAACAGCGCAGAAATGCTGGGGTTGGTACTGGAGGGCACCTCTTCACACTTCCTCAGTCCCCGCTACGCCGAGGAGCAGCACAATCTGCTGCAGGTCTTCAAGTCCCTGGTGGAGACTGCCCGGTGCTTCGAGGTGTGTCTCGGTCGAACCCTGCTCACCCACCCCGAACATACTCTCCGCGAACTCACGGATGCTATATCGAATTTATGAGATCACCGGGCTTCACCTCGCCATCCTCCGCTTGAGATATGCCCGGGGCGTCGATGCTCTTCCCCGAGTTCGTCAACTCATTGCAGAGGATCTCCGTTGAGCTCCACTGGAATGAGTTTTGGGAATCCACAACCGGGTTGTGGTTGAATAGATATAGAGATGCAACGAAATCTACCAGCCGCTGACGTTGTCACAGGTAAGGGGACAACTCTTGCCGCGGCCATAGCCTTCGTCGAAGCGAACTACGGTCAGGAAGGAGTCGAGAAGCTCAAGAGCGAGCTCGTCGACAGCAACCCTTCGATTGCTAAAGGGATCATTCTTGCATCTGCTCGCTACCCTCTGACAGATCTGGTTGGAGTTTTTGAGTCTATTGACCGTCTCTTTGGCAATGGTGATCTCACGCTCTGCTTCGAACTCGGCAAGTTTGCGGCCGACTACCAGGTCAATTTGATTCATAAGGTCTTCCTCAGAGTCGGCAAGATTGACTACTGGTTCAAGCTCACAGGATCTACGTGGAGGTCCTATTACAGTGCCGGCAAGCTGG
>JAAESQ010001447.1 GCA_024229275.1 bacterium
CGACTCGCGTCCGCTACCCAGCCGGCGAACGCGGCCGATCCCGACGTCTCCGGCAAGCAGTTCCCTGCGTCCTCTGGCTACCGTGCCCGGGTCCATTCCCACCAGGGCAGCAATCCGCTGGTCCCCGCCGTGGCCGCACTTCATGGCTTCGAGCCCCGCATACAGGCGTCTCTGCTTTTCGTCCAGCAAGGTGTAAAAGAGCACGATCGCCGCCTTGATCTCTTCCGGCAGCACGCGGATTCCAGCACCCAGACCCAGCATGGAGGGTTCAGCCTGATGAACCTGGCGGGCTACGAGCTGCTGCTTGCGAGTAGCTGCGTGCGACGACAGGTAGAGGTAGCGATCCAGAACGCTCTCGCGGGCGAGCCGTTCGTCCCGCACCAGCTTCAGCAACGAGACTTTTACGGACACGTGGAGAACATTTTCAAGCTCGTTTGCGTAGTACCCGGCGTCGGACTCCTCCACCATGGCTGCGACAGTGGAGACGAGTGTTCCGTGCTTCGAGAACCATACGGATCGAAACGACCAAAGCCCCTGGTCATCGAAACGGGCGATCTCATCCAGCGTGTAGTAGCTCCCTCGGTGCGAGTAGCTGGTGCGATAGTTCAGCTCCTTGAGCTTACGGAACAGCGTCGAATCGACTTCTGTTCCCAGTGCTTGTTTAAGCTCGCTGAGGGTGGCGGTCTGGTGTCGCTTGAGCAGGCGAGCGAGGTCTTCGGCGTGGAAGTGTTCGGATCTCATAATCGGAGAAGTATTCTATGTAAGGAACAATACTCCTATAATAGATCCACATTGTCAAGCCTCGCACCTCTTCAGGAAATTCGTCCGAAACCCCCTCTGGTCACCGTTTTCGAATGATTTCCCTTTCCGTAGGCAAATCTACGCAGCGACCGCATACCAGAGGAATGCACCCAATACTATGAAGTTATTTTGACGCGGGCCCTTAGTCACCGTGGAATTCCAGTTATCGCTATCTCAAAAGACCCAAAGGATCCTAGTTGCCGGACAAGACTGTGTAAAGAGATAATCATAGCGGATACGGAATC
>JAAESQ010001448.1 GCA_024229275.1 bacterium
ATCTTCGACGGATCGGCTGCCGGACTGGATGTGCCTGGTCTCGATCTCGATGCGATCCACGTCGAATTGGCCCTGTTCGCCGATGGTTTCGAATCCGGCAACACAAGTCAGTGGTCGTCGACCAAACCGTGAATGGAGTTCACAATGAAACGCACCGTTATCGTAACCATGATCGCCCTCGTGGTCGCTGGTTTCGCAACTGCCGACCAGGGACTCACCGAGATCGGGCCCACGACGAGCTTCCCCATCGTCATCGACACACCGGGGAGCTATGTGCTCACCGCCGACCTCCATGTGACCGCTGCCGGAGTCAACGGAATCCAGATTGACGTGGACAATGTGACCCTCGATCTCGGTGGGCATGTGGTTCGCGGTCCGGGGAAGGCTTCGGCTGGCCACGGAATCTACGGGAATAGTCGGAACAACATAACAATCCGAAACGGAACCGTTACCGGGTTTGACTACGGGATATTCCTGGAGGATTCAGCGTCCAGGGGTCTCCGATTCAGCGATCTGACGGCCAGCCATTGCCATATAGGCCTGCTATTCCATAACGGTTCCGTGAAGGACGTCGTAGTACACAACAACACCATAGAGAGTAGTAGCCTGGGTATGAGTCTGCGATGCTACCACTGTTCGGTCATCAATGTGCAGGCGAGAGAAAACGACTTCGGCATCTACGTTGACGTAGGGACAGTTCAGAACTGCACGTCGAACGACAACTTTAGGGAAGGATTCCGGTTGAATCTCACCTCTATGGCCGGCGGATCGGCCTTCAGAAATGATTCTCATGGTGTTGACGCGGAGTTTGGATGCGCCGTGATCGGCGTTTCGGTATCGGACAATGAAGGCTGGGGAATCGATCTTAGGGCGAGTGGTGGCAACAACGTCATGAACTGCGCTGGGTATGGCAACGATCTCGGAGGGATCTCCAACTGCGGCGCCGGCAACGGCAACGGTTGTGGACAGAACTTCATGCACTGACGAGGAGGCGACGATGCGCCCGTCGCATTTAGTTACCTTTTGGGTGCCTGCATAGGTGCCAAGCCTCTACATTGACATACCTCCGCAAAAGGCAAGTTGGTAGGAATTCCCGGAGGCACTCGAGATAAGGGTAGGTTGGTTGCTGAACGAATCGGCGTCCTGAGGCGCCGCTTATCACTTTGCAGCTTCACCGTACCCTGTTCGACACAGTAATACTTGGTACTCAGGAATGCGCGGCATGAACCTTGCTTCTGTTGCTGAAGAGAACTCTCATGGAGGTACACGGTGAGTCGTTTTACTGTTCTTGGGTTGGTGGTGCTGGCGATGGCTCTTCCTTCTTCTTTAAAGGCTGCTTCGGAACCCGAAATCACCGGTTACGATGATTTGGTCAAATCGAATAGTCGCTTTGCCGAAACCTGGGTGCGCCCGGGCGCCGATCTCTCGCAGTATTCGAAGATCGTTCCGACGGCCGCGTTGCTTCATCTCTCGGAAGATCGAAGTCAGCCAATGCGTCGCACCGGAAGTGTCGTTCAAAGGCCGGAGTTTGGCGAGGAAGACCTACAAAAACTCCAAGATGTCGTGTCTGTGGCCGTGGTGAGCGAATTGGAACGCACAGGATTTGAGACTGCCCAGGAATCGAGTCCGAGCACGCTTATTCTCCAAATAGCCTTGCTGGATGTCACCACCCAGAAAGGAATACCGAGACTTGACGAGGCCACGATCTTGTTCGATGTGATCGACTCAGAGACCGGTGTGATCCAAGCTCGCTTCGGGCAGCGTAGCAACATTCCGTTTGGGCGAGGAAGGCCGTGGGAGGACGTAGGACTGTGGGCTCAGAAGGCTGCATGGGATTTGCAGTACACGTTGAGGAAGGTGAACTGAAACTCATGCATTGAGAATTGGCAGGCGACGGTTATACCTGCTGATCAAGATTCGACTGTATCGGGTCTTCTAGAGGACACACCGGCACCGTAATAGGACGACTGCTTCTCGCGAAGGATATCGAAGGCATATGCACTCTAATAAACATAGGGCTCAGGATTCAACGGGAGATCAGATGGTGGCTCACCGGTTCAGGATCTTCACAGACGCACCGGTGGTAAGCTCTTAGTTGGAATATATCTATCCCCTGTCCCTGACTCGAGACCTTTCCCGGAGGGGAGGGAAAACACAGTGGCACGAGAGACGAAAGAACCTGGCGGAATCGGACGAAGAGAGTTCATTACCGGGGCCGGTGTCGCTATCGCCGGAACCGTTTCGACCCTGGCGGTGTACCCCCCGTCGATCGCGCACGGGAGCGATGCCTTCGAATGTAGGGTCCTTCACCATGATCCGGACAGGTGTGTGGGCTGCGGGGTGTGCGGTTTGATGTGCTCCCTGTACCACGAAGGCGAGGCGGGCCCGGCCCTGTCTCGATCAGACCTTGTCCGTGATCCCTTCAGCTACGACTTCAGTCTCAACGTCTGCAAGCAGTGTCGATATCCAGAGTGCTACTTCGCGTGCCCTTTGAAAGACGCTGCCCGGCTGATCGATGCCGCCACCGGAATCGTGCATGTCAACGAAGATGAGTGCATCGGCTGCGGGAGATGCATTGGCGCGTGCTATTACGACCCTCCGCGTACCAAGCTGCACCCGGAGAAGAGAGTTGCCTTCAACTGCGATCGGTGTATGGAGAGGGATGAAGGGCCGATATGCGTCGAGTACTGCAACATGCATGCACTGACGTGTCTGCTTGAGGAACCGCCTACCGTTCGTATCCCTCGCCTCAAGCGTCGGCGAGCCCCCAAGCAACCTTGGAATCCTTTGTCTCGAGTTCTCTGAGAAGCACGACGAACGATAGAAAGGGCACTGAAGATGACGCCTACGTACGGTTGGACCGGCGAACTTCTGTGGGTGGACCTTTCCAACAGTCGAGTTGACAGGGTGCCCACATCTGACTTCGAACCTCATAAGTATATCGGCGGGGTCGGGCTCAATACCAAGGTGTTCTGGGAGTTGGGGAGCCCCAGTGTGGGCGCCTTCGAACCCGACAGTCCTCTGATTATCTCGGTGGGTCCGCTCACCGGCGTCAGTGGGCCGTTCAACCGAGCCGAGGTCGGCGGCATTGCGCCGCAAGCATACCCGCAGGAACTGCATGCCTATTCCGGATTCGGGGGCAAGTTCCCGTCCGAACTTAAGTATGCCGGATACGACGGCATCGTAGTCGTGGGAAAGGCCGACAATCCTGTGTACCTGTCGATAGAAGACGAGAATGTGGAGATCAAGAGCGCTGACGATCTCTGGGGCTCGGACACCTTTGAAACCCAGCAAGTGCTGATGGCCCGCTACCCCGGAGCGTCGGTGCTGACGATCGGCCCGGCCGGAGAGAACCTGTCTCGCATCGCAGTGATCCTCAACGAGACCGCCAGCTGCGCTGGACAGGGTGGCTACGGGGCAGTGATGGGATCGAAGAGCCTGAAGGCGATTGTTGTCCGGGGTACCGGCACAACCGGGGTCGCCAGGCCCGACGAGCTTTTGGATCTTCTCAGCCAACGGCACAGGTCCGGCGAGTGGAAGGCGGGACCGCATCAGACATGGGGACGGTACCCCTTGGTCGATGGCCCGATCGAAACCACTATGGTGAGCAGGTACCTCAAGAAGTTCTCAGGGTGTTACGGGTGTCCTTTCCAGTGTCAGGGTTTCTACGATGTGCCGGGCACCGGCAAGGGCGTCCAGATGTGCACCGAGTGCTGGTACGGGTGGTTCAGCGGTAACAGCGCGGAAGGCATGTGGGACGGCAACATCATGTCGCAGAGGCTGGGCATCAACAACCGAGAGCTGCTCGGGATGATGATCTTCCTGGTGACCGGAGTCGAGCAAGGCCTCTTCAGCAAAACGGACGTCGGCTTGACGTCGATCCCGATGCTGGATTGGAGTAACCACCCCGAGTATGGTGGCAAAGCGGTGCATCACCAGTTCCTCCAGGAGCTGCTAGGTGGTATTGCCGATGGGACGAGCCCCTTTTCCCAGGGTCTGGCCCGCGCCGCGAAGCAGCTCGGGCCGAGTGCGGCCCGCCTTTACCACACCGACTACCCGGCTTTCGGCTATCACAACCATCACATAGAAGGCGTGGCATCGGCGCTGCACTGGGCCACAGACACGAGGGATCCTTTCAACTCTTGCCACGACTACACGTCCGTTTTCGGCTGGAATCCGGAGGTTGCCGCCCACTTCGGTCTGCCCGGTGGCCATTTCATTGGACAACGCAGAATGGTCTATCAGGATTCGGAGCGTTCGACCATCTGGGTGCAGCACCATCAATGCGTGAAGAACTCGCTGCCTATCTGTGAGTATGCAAGCATGCCGGACCTCTTCTATCATCCGCCTGCCATGGACGTCCGAATCTTTGAGAGTCGCCTCCTGTCGGCTGTCACGGGGGTGGAAACGAGTGCGGATGAGCTGTGGGAGGCGGGTGAGAGAATTTGGAATCTGCGCCGGGCAGTCATGGTGCTGCGGGAGAACCGGCTCCGGGCAGACGACACCCTCAACCACTTCTGGTTTGATCAGATCTCCGGCGCCGGTGACGAGGTGCTGCCGGAGCCGCTCGACAGAACGCAATGGGAGGCCCTCAAGAACCGGTACTACGCGCTGCGTGGTTGGAACCTCGGCACTGGACGACCGACCAGAGCCAGGTTGGAGCACCTCGGCATGGGCGAGGTGGCCGACACGCTGGAAGCCGCGGGCCGGATTGGTTAACCATCTGAGTTATTAAAAGGTGCCCATCTGGCACCTTTCCGTCTCAAGAGTTATCAGACTCTTCGCCCGTCCCCAACGCTGCTGCCGATGTGTGGGGCGATCACAACTGAAGGTCGCCGGGAATTCCCTTTCCCAACGAAGGCGGGTCATTTATGGCCCGCCCCCACGGAACCAGGGTCAAAGCGGAGCCTTGATTTCACCAATGGCGCCTCAATAAGGCCATGCTCTTTGTATGTTGTGGCGTACGTGAGTTTTTGAACAGGAGGACGCAGAGAGGGACAAAGTTTCTCCGCCAATTCTTATGTGCTCCTGTTCAACAGTGTTCTCTGTGTTGTCAATGCGATGCCGGTCGATCCTTGGTCAATGAGGGATCCTTCTGAGAGGAAGCACGAATACCCAGGTGCCTGGCACGTTTTTTCCGTTTTTTCAGCTATACCTCCGACCCCTTCAGGCCGCCTCCGGCAAGCTCGTTCGTTGGTCGCTGTGTTGCTGATGCTCGTCAGCTCCGCGACCGTACTGCTAAACTCGCTCCGAATCCGACGATGCATGAACACGGAGACCTC
>JAAESQ010001449.1 GCA_024229275.1 bacterium
CAACGCGGAAGGATCACGCAATGGGTGAAGGTCAGGATACTCTATTCGAACCGGAATTCAACCGGGCCGTCAAAGTCCAAACATCCGAGCAGAGGGTAACTTCGCATGCTGGAGCCGTGCTGCTTCGGGAGGCCGATCATCGACTGGGGCTCGTCGAATCGCTGGCTGAACAGATCAACGATCCTCGCCATCCCGAGAAGATTCGTTACACGGCCACAGAGCTGCTGCGAGAACGGATTTATGCCCTCGCATTGGGGAGCGAGAACCAGGATGACCTCGACCGTCTCGCGCACGATCCGGCCATGCGGATGGCCACTTGGGATCGACCGGGCGAAGAAGTGCTCCAGCAGCGACTCGCCAGTCAGCCCACACAGTCGCGACTGATCGATTGGCTGGCCGACTCTTCTGGAAACCGCGAGGCGCTTCGCCACAGCCTCTTCGATTGGACGCATCGCCACTTGCGCAGTACGGGCACGGCGGGCGATCACGCCGTGATGCGAGCCACCATCGACGTTGACAGCTTTCCGATCACGGTTCACGGCAAGCAACAAGGCAGCAGTTACAACGGTTACTATCGCGATACGGTTTACCATCCGTTGGTCGCCAGCTTCTCGGTGCAAGGCGATTACGACAGCACTCGCGAAGGTCATCGCTTGGGCAACGGCTTCCTCCATGCAACGCTCAGGCAAGGACAAGTTCACACCGCTCAAGGCATGC
>JAAESQ010001450.1 GCA_024229275.1 bacterium
AAGACAGTCAAGAGAATGGTGATCACGGGTTGGTGTCTCTCGGTATTCGTGGAGTGGGTGTGAAATAGAGCACTTCAGCGTGAGTGAAGGTCGAGCCGTTTCGTTGAGCGATGAGTCGAACCTCCCACCTTCCCGGCCGCTCCATCGCGAGGGGTGCTTCGTATCGCCCGTCGCCGTTCTCTGTGAGAGAGCTCTGTAACAAGTGGGAAGATCGGGCGACTGGAAAGGTCTGAGCTTCGACAGTGGCTCCTACCACAGGAGATCTGACGTCATCCAAAAGATGGACACTGAGAGTTGCCATGCCGGGCGATTGTGACTCGACGTGGATCTCACACATCCAGCCGAGGCTACGGTTGGTCTTGTCCTGAGCCATCTTCTCGTCCCAATCAATAGCCTTCTGGTAATAGTCCTCTTCGACCGCAAATGATGGATCGCTGACAGCCAGATACGCCACAGCGAGCCATGCGACGACATGCAACGCGAGCGCCGCGCAGATGATGATTGGCCAACGAGAGTTTTTGTTCACGGTGACCCCGCACGGTGAGGACCAAGAAGTCTGTAACTCAGGACGCGTTCGAATTCGGTCGCGTCAGAAATGTGCAGTGAAATAGCGATCTCACCGTCCCTGAAAGCAGTGCGGGGGGCAGTTATGAATGCAGCGGTGAGTTGAGTATCGCCCGCGCTGACAACGAGAGGGTTCTCAGGGGCAATGAGCTGGAGATCACTCGATCCCTCAAGGCTGAAGTGATACGAACGGGTTTCGTCGCTGCGGTTGGCGATCTTGAGTCGGATCTGGTTTGAGATCTGGCCGTTCTGGAGTTCACTGAAGGGAGCGCCAAGGCCTCTCAGTAATGTGACGTCCGCGGAACTCTTTCCTGCCAGCGAGAAGGCCAAGGTGCTAAACATTGCAACCAAGATCAAACAATAGATGACAACACGCGGGCGCAAGAAGGAAGATTTCTCGCCTGTGAGTTCCTGTTGAGACGTATAGCGAATCAACCCACGAGGGCGCCCGGTTCTTTCCATTACCGTGTCACAAGCATCAATACACTGAGTACAAGCGATGCACTCCATCTGCAGGCCAGCCCGGATGTCGATGCCCGTTGGGCAGGTGTCCACACAACGGAGACACTCGATGCAGTCGCCAGCATCCGGCGAGCGTCCCTTGCGCTGTTTGGCGCGTGGCTCTCCGCGATGCTCGTCGTAGCCGACGATCAGAGATCGGCGATCGAGCAATACCGATTGGAATCGTCCATAGGGACACGCAATGATGCAGGTCTGCTCGCGAAACCAGGTGAAGTCCAAAAAGACCAGTAGGGTCGTTCCCAAGACTACGGCAAAGGGCATAGGATGCCTCGCCGGTGACTGTGTCATCCACTCAAGCAAGCTACTCCAACCGACGAAATACGCGAGGAACGTGTTCGCCAGGAACAGAGCGAGAACGAAGAAGAACAGGTATTTCAACCCACGACGCAGGTCGGGCCCCTCGGTGTCGAGCTGTAACTGGCGCTGACGTCCTCCTTCCAACCACCGTTCGAGAGGCCGAAACAGATACTCCATATAGACCGTTTGAGGACATGCCCAACCACACCATACCCGGCCCCAGATCGCGGTCACTAGAAATATGCCGACAAAGATGGAGAACAACAGCAGCATGAGCAGAAAAGTGTCGGTCGGTAGAAAGGTAGTACCGAAGAAAGTGAACTCACGCTTGGGGACATCGAGGAGCATCAAGGGCTTGCCATTGAGCTTGAGAATCGGCATGAGATTGAAGATGAAAATCAGTGACCATGCAAAGATCAATCGGCGGCGGTGAAAGCGCCCAGGTGCTGGCTTGGGCCGTATCCAGCGCCGAGAACCGTCTCGGTTCAACGTCGACAGAACCTGTTCTCGGGCTTCGGGTGCGTTCAGCGAGGCCACTACTTCATCCTAAGACTCGGTCGATTCGGTTGGAGCGTCCTCGCTCAAATCCGCTTCCACGTCCGGAACGGTTCGGGTGAAAGGGACCCCTTCCGGCGCCTTCGCGTCAGGAGGGTCAGTTCCCTGTAGCGTGCCGACATAGGCAGCCATACCGAGGAGTTCAGCCGGCCGAAGCTGGCGCTTCCATGACAGCATGCCTTTCTCAGGGACACCTTCGCTAATCGTCTGGTATATGTCGGTCGGATTGCCGCCGTGTATCCAGTTCCCATCGGTCAGATTCGGGCCGATGCCGCCTTCAGCAAAGACGCCGTGACAGGTCGCACAGCGGGCTTGGTAGATCTTTTTTGCTCCCGAAATCATGCTCTCGTTGGTCATGAGGTCGTCAATGGTCTCATCCGTGACCTCGCCCAGGGCTAGGAGCTCTTGCGCCTGTCGATCAAAGAACGCGATCATCTCGGAATCGTAGCTCTCAATTTCCAGCGAGCCGGCGCCAAAGTGGTAGTGAAGAATGTATAAGGGTGAAAACACAATGGTGACCCAGAAAATGGCAACCCACCAGCGAGGGAGTGGGTTGTCGTACTCCTGAATGCCGTCATAACGATGGTCCAGGAGACGGTCCTCGGATGTGTCAGAACTGTTGGGATGGGTGGCGTTGCTCATCGCTCACCTCCGGTCGGCGATGCCGTTTCGTAGTTGTTGTCTTTGACCATGCCGGTGTCGGTCTCCAGCGGGAGTTGCCTGATCTCGTCCCAGCTCTGGCGAGAGCGGACGACAAAGACATAGATGAAGATGGCGAGAAAGGCTGCAAAGCTGATCACCAGACCCAACTCTGCCCATGAGGCGAGTCCAGCTGCACTCATGATGTCCGAGAGCCTCATGGTGCCTCCTGATTCAAAGCTTCGGTGTCGGGTGGAACTTGGTCTCCATCTTCCTGGGCTGAAGCTTCTTCAGGTGGCGGCAGGGCAATGTCGGTTCCGAGACGCTGCAAGTAGGCCAGTAGTGCAATGATCTGTTTGTCTTCGAGTCCTTCCGGACCTCCCTCGTTAACTACCGCGGTCGCAATTTCTTGCGCCTGCTCCTGAGCCAATGCTGCCGCGTTCTCGATCTCGTCGGCGCTGTATGGGACGCCGAGAGTGCGATGCGCACGAACCGTGGCAGGGATCTCGTTGAGATCGATTTCATCGGTCAGCAGCCATGGGTATGCCGGCATGATCGATCCGAGTGTGATCGATCGAGGATCGTCCATGTGGCGCACATGCCAGAGATTTGGATACTTGCCGCCGACGCGATGAAGGTCGGGCCCGATCCGGCGCGATCCCCACTGAAATGGATGGTCATAAACGAACTCACCTGGTTTGGAATACTCGCCGTAACGTTCTGTCTCTGCGCGGATTGGCCGCACCATCTGCGAGTGGCAGTTGTAGCAGCCCTCCGCGAGGTAGATGTCACGGCCGGCGAGTTCAAGCGGCGTGTACGGTGTGACAGTCGCGATGGTAGGCACGTTGGACCGAATCAGAAATGTAGGAATGATCTCGAAGAGCGAAGCAATCACTATCGCAAGGGTCACCATCACCGTGAACTTGACTGGCAGTCGCTCCCATCTTCTGTGCCATCCCGTGAGGGCGAATTTCTCAACGGTGTAGGCGATGTTTGCTACATGAGTGCCGCTGGCCTGGAGCGGGGTGGGGGCGGGCTCTGGCTCAGCGTAATTTGGACGCAGAGGTGATGCTTGGGCCACCGGGACGTCGTAGGTGTTCGGTCGGCGGCGCCAAGTCATGAACATGTTGACACCGAGCATGAGTGCTCCGGCGAGGTATGCCACTCCGCCGATAACGCGTACCCAATACATCGGGATCAGACGCACCGAGGTTTCTACAAAATCGGCATATTTGAGATAGCCGTCGTCGTCGAAAGCGAGCCACATCAGGCCCTGTGTCAGGCCGGCAGCATAGATCGAAACGATATAGAGCAGGATACCGATGGTGCCGACCCAGAAATGCGCCTCGGCAAGTTTGCGGCTCCAGAGTTCAGTCTGAAACAATCGCGGCAGTAGCCAATAGACCATGCCGAAAACAATGAATCCAACCCATCCAAGGGCGCCGGAATGGACGTGAGCGATAGTCCAGTCGGTGTAGTGGGACAGGAGGTTTACACCTTTGATTGACAGCAGAGGTCCTTCGAAAGTTGACATGCCGTAGAAAGTCACCGCGACGACGAAGAACTTCAGTACCGGATCTTCTGCAACTTTGTGCCAAGCGCCACGCAGAGTGAGCAGACCGTTGAGCATGCCGCCCCATGACGGCATCCATAGCATCACCGAGAACAGCATGCCGAGGGTCGATGCCCAGGCGGGCAGGGCCGTGTAGTGAAGGTGATGAGGTCCGGCCCAGATATAGATAAAAACCAACGTCCAAAAATGGAGGATCGACAGCCGATAGGAGAAGACGGGACGATTCGCCGCCTTTGGCATGAAGTAGTACATGATTCCGAGAAAGGGCGTGGTGAGCAGGAAGCCGACTGCGTTGTGGCCGTACCACCACTGCATGAAAGCATCCTGTACTCCAGCGTAGATCGAATAGCTCTTGAATAGACCAGTCGGTACTACCAGGCTGTTGAAGATGTGGAGGACACCGATCGTGATCAGTGTCGCGATGTAGAACCAAATCGCAACATAGAGGTGGCGCTCTCGCCGTTTGGCAATTGTGCCGAATACGTTGATCGAGAACGCGACCCACACCACAGCGATGGCGATATCGATCGGCCATTCGAGTTCCGCGTACTCCTTGCCTTGGGTGATGCCGAGAGGCAGGGAAACGGCTGCGGCAACGATGATCAATTGCCATCCCCAGAAGTGGAAAGCGCTCAGAAAACCTGAGAAGAGCCGTGCCTTGAGGAGACGCTGTATTGAATAGTAGACACCGGCGAAAACGGCGTTTCCTGCGAAGGCAAAGATGACCGCGTTGGTGTGCAGTGGCCGCAGCCGGCCGAAGCTCAGCCAGGGGTGCTCAAAGTTGAAATAGGGCGCTGCTAGTTCGAGCGCCACAAGGATTCCAACCAGCATGCCCACTACACCCCAGATGAACGTCACCAGGGTAAACTTGCGCACGATGGCGTCGTCGTAGGAGAAGCTGTCCATCCGCGTGCTCATTCACAAGCCCCCGTTGAAATATTGAGTCTCTCATGGGTCGGGGTCCGGATCGCACGTCCAGCAACATCTGCAAGGGTTGTGCGCTTCAGCAGGTCGTGCAGCGAAGCACGAATCTCGATCCAAGAGCCGTGGAGAGGGCAGGCCTCATGGTCGGTGCAATTCACCTGGCCGAGCAGGCACTCAAACCCATCATTTGTTGGCTCGAATGGTGAAACGACGGCAAGCAATGAAATCTCGCTGGCCGGTCGATTGAGTCGGAATCCGCCGCTGCGGCCCCTCTGACTGGTGACCAGGTTGGTTGCTGTCAGCCGTCGCAGGATCTTCGTCAGGAATTGTGGTGGGAGGTTGAGTTCGGTCGCGATCTCACGGCTGTGTAGGCACGCATCCTCGCCTCGATCGGCAAGAAGGGATAGCGCGCGAACCGCGTATTCGGAACTCCGCGACAGCATGCACGAATATTAGGACGTCGATGTCCGATTTGTCAATCGAGGCGTCACCGGAGATTCAATGCCATGAAAGAGCCACCTCCGACTCGAGGATCTGACGAACTTTGCCACGCGGTGTCCACACTCTCGCTTCAGTCTATGAACATGACGAAGATCTCGAGCTATGACCATCAATCGCCTGACTCAACCGATGTTTCTTTTTATCGTGCCCCAATCTTGCCGAAAGCAGTGCAAGGAATGCGACCCCAGCGTGGCACTGTTCTGCTCGTCAATCCCTTCTATCCGAAAGATCCCTACGGTAGCTTCGGCAAACACGTTTTGACTCCGTCACTTGCATTGACATCGATTGCTGCAGCGACACCATCGCCGTGGGGAGTCTCTCTATGGGACGAAAACCTACTGCAAGGACCTCCTCCGAACGATCCAGTTCCGGAGATCGTAGGGATCACGGTCCATCTGACGTTCGCACACCGCGCTTTTGAACTTGCAGCGTGGTACCGGAAAAAGGGATCGATCGTGATCATCGGTGGCCTCCACGCGACCACGTGTCCATCCGAAGTTCAGCGGCATTGTGATGCAGTCGTGGTCGGAGAGGGGATCTCGGTTTGGCCGAAGGTTCTCAAGGACGCGAGGGCGGGGACGTTGAAACGTCGATACGTTGGTTCATACCGTGATCCCCACTTCAGCAAGCTTCCGGCACCGCGAAGAGACGTCCTGCCCGAGGAGAGCTTTCTCACCAGTGCGAGCCTGATCGCGAGTCGAGGATGCCACAACCGCTGCGCCTTCTGTCTGTTGTCCACCGAAGGTGTCGACATGCCGCGCCAAGTCGTGTCGGTCGAAAGCGTTGTTCGCCAGATCGAAGAAAGCGGCGAACCGTACGTCGTTTTTCTCGACAACAACCTGGGCTCAAATCGGGATTATCTACGAGAGTTGTGTCGCGCTCTGGCTCCCCTCAGAATCATCTGGAGTGCAGCAGTATCCCTTGATGTGACCGATGATTCTGGATTGATCCGGGAAATGGCCTTGTCAGGTTGCACCGGGGTCTTTATCGGATTCGAGTCGATCAATGCAGCCAATCTGCAACTCGAGTCGAAGCGTTCACCGCACCCCGATCAATTCGGATGGCGCACTCGTCTGCTGCAAGACAACGGGATCCAGGTCAACGGCAGTTTTGTGCTTGGCTTTGACCATGACCGAAGCGACGCGTTCGACCTACTGTCTGACTGGATTGATGAGCATCGGTTGGAGTGTGCGACCTTTCAGATCTTGACGCCATATCCAGGCACGCCGCTGTTTCGCCGGCTCGAATCGGAAGGGCGGTTGCTGCATTGTCGGTGGGAACTCTATGACACCGCGCATGCAGTCTTCAGGTCGCGACACATGGATCCCGAGGAACTCGAGAGCGGCTATGCAAGGTGCTACGCAAGGACCTTCTCTTTCAACTCTATCTGGCATCGTCGACCTCGTACGGCCGGTGCAGCGAGCGCCTATTTCGCAATGACGATTTTGTACAAACGCTCAAACTGGTTATGGGGACCTTTGATTCGTCGCCGGCTCGTCCGGGCCGTGTGGCGACCTCTGATTCTGGCTTCTCGGTGGCGTCATTTGAAGAGTCGATCACGCCTGACCGACAAACCACTGTGGACGCAATCGAGTTCGCCGTGTGCGCAGGCTCTTGGAGGTGGACATGAGTGAAAGAAGCATTCGTCATCTGGCGATCATCATGGACGGCAATGGACGCTGGGCGCGTGAGCGGAGGATGCTCAGGATCGAGGGGCATCGAGCTGGAGTCAGCGCTGTTCGGAGCGCGGTTGAACACTGTCGAAGGCGAGGTATTCCGCACCTGACGCTGTTTGCTTTTTCTACCGAAAACTGGACTCGACCGGCGCTCGAAGTTGGGAGCTTGATGGCCCTGTTGGATTCCTATCTCGAAGCTGAATTGGATCAATTGGTGAGACAGCGCATCGAGCTGCGAAGTGTAGGCAATGTGGATGCGTTACCTGCAACGCTAGCCAAACGGCTCAGTCGTGTCGAGAACGAGACCCGCGGTCTTGACGGGATGAGATTGACGCTCGCTCTGTCCTACGGAGGGCGAGATGAAATCCTGAGGGCAACGAAGCAGATCGTCCGCGATATCAGACTCGGTTTGCTGAGTGCAGAGGCTGTTGATGAGGAGATCTTCGAGAGAAGGTTGGACTCTTATGGAACACCGCCGCCAGATCTGGTGATTCGGACCGGAGGAGAACAGCGGTTGTCCAACTTTTTGCTGTGGCAGTGCGCGTACTCAGAACTCTACTTCACACTGGTCCATTGGCCCGATTTTGACGAACAGGATCTCGACTTGGCAATCGCATGGTACGAAGGACGGAATCGCCGATTCGGGTGTGTCGATTCCACGTGCAGGGTTCGACCAGCAATGCGTTCAGCGACTTCAGGCTAGCCAGGGAAGCGCGGCATTTGTTTCGATACGGGTGCGGCCGTACCTGTGACTCAGTGGCCGCGTTTTTTGCGGTTTGATGGCAAGCTTCTGGCCGTCTCCTGTGTTCGCTCGTAAGTCTGTGTTCAACAGAGGGCCACTCTTTTCTGGACGCATCCTCACCAAGTTATGGTTTGGAGCCTTCTCTCTCATCCTTTGTAATGGAGTTGGTATAGGTTTTCCCACCGAATACGTCGTAGAGAGCCATGGAGACTCGCTCGGTATTCTCGCGCAGTTTCAACGTCACCGTGTGGGCGACGAGACCCTTTGATGGGAAAGGCGTCGGACTGGATAATAAAAGCGGAGTGGCTGGAATTTCGCTGCGCCCTCCGGAAGCATCCAAAGCGGCGACAAAGAGTGAGGCTTCAGCGTCATACCCGGTCTCGGATTGCTGGACAGTTAAGGTCGCGAGCGGAATCGACATCTCAATGTCGACATAGAACAACCCATCACCGGCTGGTTCCACCTCGCCGATATTCATCTGGAGTTCGGCAGACTTTCGCCCCATGCCAAAGAGCAGAGAACTATTCACTGCCATCGAAACCTGGGTTCGTGGCGCCAGGTCGAGGTATCCAGAGCGAGTGCGGAGAAAGACGTTGGGATGGTCCACTTCAACACGGATGTTGTGGCGCTCGTCATCCCGATTCCAATGTGGAGTGAATCCAAGCCAGTAGAAGGATTCTGCATCCTTTCTGACTTCGCCTAAAGCACTGATGCGGTGGCCGTCGATCAAAGGCAACCCGCCGGTCTCGGCGGAAAGAAATCGGAGGGAGCTATGCAGCTCGTCTTCCAGAAAATACGCGACGCTTCCATACGCCGCACCCCGACCGGAAGCCAGTGATGCGTCCGAGCCTCGCAACTGCATGAATCCAGGCATATCGACGCCATAGATGCTGTAACCCAGAAGATTAGCGGTCTCTGCGAGAGGTTGGAAAAGGGCAGCGCCTGTCGGAATCTGACTTTCTTGAATCGATCGGGAAGGGCTCTGTGCTACCCAGTCGTCTACGTTCATTGGCCACCCCCCTGACAGCAGCAACAGAGCCTTACGGCCGGGGATTACATCGAGCCCGCGCATGGCTGCTGCTGCAGCACCAGCAGTACCTTCGATTTGATTCACCAAGAGTTCGGCGTAGACGCGTTCCTGCGTACCGAGACGATAGCGCTCGGCACTTCCTGAAGTTGAGGACGCTGCGAAGTCAGAGGGATCGAAAGTCACGCCGTACTGCTTCCGCTCTTGTTGCCGGCTGGATCCGTGCCCGGGTCGTGCGATGGCTTGATCGATAGCAGTGAGCACCGCCGGCTTGTCGTTGGTCCAGTCGGTGAGTACGGAGATTCCTTTGCCGTCCCAAGAAACAATGGCTACACGATCGTGTGGAGACCAAGTCGTGGCGCTTTGCACACGCTCCTTGAGCGCTTTCAGGACCTGTTGTTTGTCTCTATCAATAGAAAAGAACTCATCAATGAACAGCAAGAAGCTGGTTCCTGATGGTTCCCCCGCAACCACACCGGCGTCGGCGTAGCGGTCTACGGTATCCACGTAAGCGCCCCCTCGGACCTCAGTGAAGTACTCGATGGGCACCGGCTGGTCATCCACGTAGAGGGTGAAATCGGTCTGTCCTAGGCCGGGTGTTCGTTGTCCGTCCCGGTCGGAAACCACGACTTCCAGGTTGAGCGAACGAACCTCGAGGGTATCGGTGTATGTACGCCGTACTATCTGCGCGTTAGTGGGCGTAGCAGCCGAAAGCAGAATTCCGAGCGCCAGCAAAGTCATGGGTGCGAGCCCGAGCGAACGCGGGACTGGATCTGTTTTCATGATGTGTTCTCCGTCGGTGCAAATTCGAGAATAATCTTACAGGACCTCCCGGTAATCAGAGATGGGGATTCACGACGCACACAGAGGTACGGCTGTGTTGCTCCTTGATATGGCAGTTCTGAGATATGGTGAGTTCGATATGAATGACCCGAAACGTATCCTCGTTGCTCTTGCCCTTGTCATTGTGATCGCGCTTCCTGGTTTTGCTCAGACCATCTTTCCTACCCAGCCTGACTGGACGTCGACGGACACCCCGGTGAGTACGGGCGGTGCGGTAGTGGATTTGAACCTGGACGGCTGGGTAGATCTGGTGGTGGCCAACGGTAACGATATGGCTATCGAACCAGTGACTGTCTATTACAACCAGGGAGATGGAAGCTTCCCTTCGGTTCCGGACTGGTCCTCTTCTGACACGGCCTACAACGGTCATCTGGATGTGGCCGATGTGAACGGTGACGGTTGGCCCGACGTGGCTGTCGCAGTATTGGGCTCCGGCGATAGCGTCGACAATATGGTCAAGCTCTACCTGAATAACGCAGGCACCTTGTCAGCAACCCCCGACTGGCAGTCGAACGAGGTCGGCAACGCGTTTGCGTGTGCGTTCGGTGATGTCAACAATGACGGACGTCCTGATCTGGCCTTGGCAACTGGCTGGGCCTACTCGCCGCAGAATCACTACAACAACTACGTGTACGTAAACCAGGATGGCCTGCTGCCCTCTACTGCGACATGGGTCTCAGATGACAATGACCACCTTCAGGGTGTGCTTTGGATAGATGCCGACGGCGATGGGTGGCTCGATTTGGTTGGCGTGGCCAGTCTTTCGCAGACCTCGATCTATAGCAATCTCGGGGGATCGCTGGAGACAACAGCGTCGTGGCACACCACAGACGCTGCGTCTCAGGATGCAATCATGGCGGCTTGTGGTGACCTGAATGGCGATGGTGCTGGTGACCTGCTGATTACGGACAATACCCAAATCGGCGGAAGTGGTTTGTTGCGCCAGTACAGCGGCATTCCCGGTGGTGGGATCGCCAGTACCTATGACTGGAGTACATTCGTGGGCTACGGTTCGGCCGTGGCGATAGGGGATGTGAATGATGATGGATTCTTGGATGCTGTCTCCGGTGGCTGGTGGGAGAGCTTGGAAATCTTCTTCAACACTGGCAGTGGGCTGAGCACAGTGGCCTCATGGACCTCCGAACAGTCAACTGTGGTGGAGAAGATCCTGTTGGTGGATGTGGACAATGACGGCGTCCAGAACCGAACCTATACAGCTGCTGTCGATGGAGGACGCCTCTTCGATCTGGGACACCAGCCAATTATTGAGATCGATGAAGTGATCCTGGATGGCATCGCTCTTACTCCCGAACACTTCATGTTCAGTAGGGATTCAGGATGGCTCACGGTCAGAACTACGCCGTTGGACACTCTCGTTGTGTCCTACCGGATTTCGAAGGATCTGGACATCGTGGTCACCAATTGGGACAACGATGTCGGCAACCAGATGTACCTCAACCGCTCGAATAGCGTCATCTTCAGCGACGGTTTCGAAAGTGGCGATATTTCTCGGTGGTGAGTTTCCAGGTCGCGAAAACGCAGACGATCCCATGACGTAGAACGCTTCGTGTTACGCTCGGGCCTTGTTGGAGGACAGATGAAAAGACCGCTACTCTGCGTCTTCTTGCTTGTCACTGTTGCGTTTGTCGTCGCTGCCGACGAACCGATCATCGTGCCACAGAATGTGCTTGATGCCATTGTCGATGATGAAGCGAATCCGTTGCCGCGGTATGCCACCGCCGCAGAGCTCGCCATGCCACCCATCGAACTGCCGAAAACTCTACTGGCACCGCCGATAGGGGAGGTGGACTGTCCACCGGAGTATGCGCTCAACGAGGGCCTTCTCATTCGTTGGGGTTCCTACAACGATGTTCTCACCGCGATGACTGTACCCATTACTACTGGCGATCCTGAGGGCATTGTTTACATCCTGGTGTCAGGGACGTCACAGCAGTCGAG
>JAAESQ010001451.1 GCA_024229275.1 bacterium
CCCGACATGGAGGTCGATAACCATGAGTACAACCACGACGAGCCCGGGCAGTCGCAAGCGGCGACCGCCGACAAGAAGCGGCCCGAAACTGAACTCGCACCTGACGGAGCAGTTTCGGGAACTACGCCTGCCGATGTTCCGGGAACACTTCGAGAGCCAGGCGGAGCGAGCGGTTGCCGAACCGCTGAACCACACGGAATACTTGTCGGAGTTGACGGACTTGGAATGCCAGGCTCGACGGGAAAGCCGGATCGCGCGTCTGATGCGTCAGTCGCGGCTGCCGTCATCGAAGACGTGGCACAACTTCAAGTGGACACGGCTTCCGCTGCAGGTGACCCGGCAGCTGGAGAGCTTGCGAGATGGCTCGTTCCTCGACCGGCGAGAGAACCTGCTCCTTTTTGGGAAACCCGGTTCGGGGAAGAGCCATTGTCTTTGTGCGTTGGGCGAGCAACTGGTCCATCAGGGCCGTTCGATCTTGTTTACCACTTGCAGTCTCCTGGTACAAGATCTGCTGGTTGCCAAACGGGACTTGCGCTTGGCCAAGTTGATCAAACGGCTGTTGCGATTCGACGGCCTGATCATCGACGATTTGGGCTACGTACAGCAAAGCCGCGACGAGATGGAAGTGCTGTTCACGCTTCTGGCCGAACGCTACGAACGCGGCAGCGTAATGCTCACGAGCAATCTGCCGTTCAGCAAATGGGAACAGATCTTCAAAGACGCGATGACCACGGCAGCAGCCATCGATCGGCTGGTGCATCACAGTGTGATCCTGGAACTGAATGTGTCCAGCTATCGTCTCGAAAACGCAAAGAAACCCGACACGAGCCAAGCCGGAAAGAAAACCAAGTCGGCGAAGAAGTAGTCGAACAAAACCAGACCGGAATCCTAATTGTCGCTAAAGGGGAGAAGTAGTTGTCGCCGAACAGCGGATCGCTCTGCGCCTGAATTCCCCCGCGGCGAGACCTAATGTTGTCGTGTGACGATCGGGCGGGGCGGTTTTCGGACGAGTCGAGAGACGTAAACGCTTAACCCGCAAGCACTTACGGAAACGCGATCAGTTCCGGGGGCTCTGTTCGAAATCTAAGTCCTTGCCACAC
>JAAESQ010001452.1 GCA_024229275.1 bacterium
ATCGGCCTGGACTCCACATCGTAGAATACGATGCGATCCAAGATCCGTTCCGGCGTGTCCAGCAATGCGACCTTCAGTCCCTGGGTTTTCTTGATGAC
This sequence comes from bacterium, assembly GCA_024229275.1. Taxonomy (GTDB): domain Bacteria; phylum Acidobacteriota; class Thermoanaerobaculia; order Thermoanaerobaculales; family Sulfomarinibacteraceae; genus JAAESQ01. The sequence continues at coordinate 99 of JAAESQ010001452.1, forward strand.
GGCCAGATAGCCGCCCATCAGTCCGCTCGGCGGCAAGGCGATGACGGCCTGCTGACTTTCCGGTTTATCCAAGATATTCGAGAGCGCCTTGGAGGCTTCTTTACGGAAGTCGTGCGGCATCCAATACTTCTGATGAAGCTGTTCGATGGACATTCCGAAGAACTGCTCGATCTCCGTATCGAGATCGAAAAAACTGCGGCCCATGAGTTCGGCGAGACGAAGACCAACGGTGGTCTTGCCGACACAACCGACGCCGGTCAGGAAGACCCTCACGTCTCTTCGCTGTGGTCGAAGATCTCGAGCTTGAAGCGAAATCCCGCGTTCGGGGCCACCATGCGGCCCAGCTCCTCCCAGGTGATGGATTTGCCGTCGATGATCAGCAGGGGCATCTGCTCGACGCTGTCGGGGTCGTCGGTGATCTGCCCGCGCACCACATCATCCTGGGTGATTCGATAGCCGCTGCCTTCGGGCTCGATGTGCCTGCGACCAAGCTCCCGTCGGATACGCTCAAAGAGCCTCTGGAAGGTGACAAACAGGTCCTGTTCAGCGTCGGCGATCACAGAGAACTCGTAGCCCTCGTCTGGTCCTGCTTCGAAGGCCTCAAGAGACAGTTGGTCGCCGAAGATATGGGGGCGGAACTGAAAGGTGTGGGGCTTTCCATCGAGGTCTTGGATGGTCAGCGGATCGAAAGAGATGTGCTCGTAGTCGAGTCCCATGTGCTCAGCGATGGACTCGTTGTAACACCTGGAGCACATAAACTTTGTCCCCTCCTTGTACCCGACAGAGACGCCGTCGTAGGGGGAAACATTGGCTCCGCAGGCACTGCAAGTTCGGTTGCTCATCGGGCCTACTCCGTTCGCATCGACACGGCGGAGATGCTGAAGCGATCGCCTTCGCCTCGGATCTCCGCGTGCATGATGGGCTTTTTGACCTGTGGAAACAGTCGGTTCTTCTGTTTGATCAAGTGTTCCATGTCCTTGCGGAGAAAACTGGAGTCCTGCGCACCGGGGTTCTGTACCTTGTAGCTTTGCAGGTAACGCTCCAGCGCCTTGCGACGCTCATACTTGGGTAAGTTGGCGATATTCCATGCGGTGCAGGCAGCGTTCAACCGACTTTGCTTTTGTTCCATCGACTCCCCGGTCGCGATGAAATCCTGGGCAAATTCGAAGATCATCTCGGATATTTTCACAGTGGTTAACAGGCTGTCTGTGGGGAAGGAACAGATGCTGAGAAACCTGGTGGACGCTGGTCTACGTTGCCTTTACGCGCTCTCGCAGTTCTTTACCCGGCCGGAAATGGGGAACGTACTTGGCTGGGACGACCACCTCGTCTCCCGTGGCCGGGTTGCGTCCGGTACGCGGTGGGTGGTAGTTCAGGCTGAAGCTACCGAAGCCCCGGATCTCGACGCGCTCCCCGTGGGCCAGCGTCTGGCTCATGTGATCGAGTAAGGTGCTGACCGCACGCTCCACATCGCGGTGACCCAGGTGGCTCTGATGGAGCAAAGCGGTGATCAGCTCGGACTTTGACACGGGTGGCCTCCTTACGGTTGAACGAGTACGGCGAAAAAGGGAGTTGCAGTTCGCCTACCACATGCTCTGTATCTCTGTAGGTTACCAGACTAACCGGGGTACTCCGAAATTCCTGGTGAGATCACGTCCGGTGTTCTGGTCGGGACCTGCCCGATGTTGCTGGCGGACCCGGAGCGGATCGGACTAGGGACGGCGTACCCGCCGTGCTCTCGCCGCAGCAGGCGGTGCGCCTGGCTTAGTGGTGTATCGATTACGGGCAGTTGCGCGCA
>JAAESQ010001453.1 GCA_024229275.1 bacterium
ACCGACATGATGGACAAGATTCCACCTGAGTTCAAAAACGCCGCTCTCGCGGAAACAGTTGTGGGCCGTTTCGCTACACCCGAGGATGTCTCCGACCTGGTGGCCTTCCTGTGCTCCGATCGAGCAAGGCACATCACCGGAGAGGTCATCAAGATCGACGGCGGCCAGTACATCTGATGAAGCGGTATCAGAGACAGAGACAGAGACAGAGACAGATTCCGTCACCGATGTGGTCACTGTCACCGTTGCTGCCACTGTCACAGTCACTGTCTCTGTTTTCAACCTGGAGGATTCAATGACACGAGTAGGAGTGATAGGCATCGGCCACGGACGTTTCGGCAGACGAAGCGACGCGACCGTTCAGGAGCTGGCTTTCGAGGCCTTTCGTGCCGCGATGAGCGATGCCGCCATCGACCGCGACGCCCTCGATGCCACAGTCATCGCCGCCGTACCCGAGTACCACAAGCAGCGCTCCGTCGCCGGTGTGGTGCAGGAGTACCTCAACCTCAACCCGAAACCGACGTGGCTCACCGAGGTGGCTTGCGCCTCGGGCAGCGCCGCGATTCGCACCGCATACATGGCGATTCAGTCCGGCCTGCACGACTGCGTCGCGGTGATCGGCTGCCAGAAGATGACCGAAATGGAGACCGCCGAGATCCTCGCCCTCATGGGCCGGGTCGGTGAGGTCCAGTGGGAGTCCGTCTTCGGCACGACCTTCCCCGCCTACTACGCCATGTTCGCTACGCGACACATGCACGACTTTGGCACCAAGCGGGAACAGCTGCTGCAAGTGGCGGTCAAAAACCATCACTACGGAGCGATGAATCCCAATGCGCTGTTCCAGAAAGAGATCACCATCGAGAAGGCGATGGCCTCCGATCCGGTGGCCTCACCATTCTGCGTCTACGACTGCTGCGCCAACGCCGACGGCGCCGCGTGCCTGATCCTCGCCTCTGAAGAACGCGCCAAAGCGGCCAGCGACGAGGTCGTCTGGCTCGACGGTGTCGGCGCGGCAACTTCCAGTATGTCTGTGCTGCGGCGCCCCGAACTCACCGGGCTGCCGTCGGCGCAGGAGGCATCACGCCAGGCCTACGAGATGGCCGGTGTGACCGCCAAAGACATCAAGTGCGCCGAGGTCCACGACTGCTTCACCATCGCAGAGATCATGGCCTACGAAGACCTTGGCTTCTGCGCCAAGGGCGAAGGCGGAAAGTTCATCGAGGAGAAGCGCTCGTATATCGGCGGCGACGTCGCGGTGAACACCGATGGCGGCCTCAAGGCCAAGGGTCATCCGATCGGCGCCACCGGCGTTTCGATGGCCTACGAGATCATCAGCCAGTTGCGCGGCAACGGCGGCGAGCGCCAGGTGCCGAATGCAGATGTCGGCATCACCCACAACGTGGGCGGTATCGGCCAGTACACCTTCGTCAACCTGTTCAGGAGGGACTGAGAAATGTTCAGCTGGTTTGGCAAGGTTAGTTTCGTCCAGTTCACCAAAGTGTCGGACTTCGCCGTCTTCCTTAAAGGTGGTCGTCTCATGGGCTCCAAATGCAAAGGGTGCGGGGCGACCGCTTTCCCACCTCGCGCCGACTGCGCCGAGTGCATGAGCGATGAGTTCGAGTATCGCGAGATCTCCGGCAAGGGAACGGTCTATACCTTCTCTCGCATCGATGCCGCTCCGACCGGGTTTGAAGATGAAATTCCCTACACCGTTGCTGTGATCGACCTCGTGGAAGGCGGACGGTTGTTGGCATGGGTGGGGGAGACCATCGGTCAGGACAAGGTCGAGATCGGGATGGAAGTCCAGGTCGTGCCGAGGATCTTTGAGGAAGTCGAGCAGATCAAGGTTTACTACTCGGTTGAAGCGCCTGGGACTACTTGGGGTAAAGAGCCTAACTAGAACGCTCAACTGAGCGGGGCGTTCCGAATCGTCATCGCCCTCGTGATCGTCATCGTCATCGAATGGTGTGGCGCACGTGAGGGATTTTTGAACCACGAAGAACACGAAGAACACGAAGAACGCTAAGACAGCACAAAGAGGAAATGAAGGGGCGGTTCAAAGAACCGCCTCTTTTCTCTTGTTCTTGGGACCCTTGTGGCACTCGTGACGGCCATCGTCATCGTAAAGGTGAGGCCCGTGAGGTTTTGAACAGGAGGTAACGGAGGGGGGGATGGAGGGCGGTTGGAGAATGGCGCGATCGGCGGCGCGTGCCTGGCTCTGGTTTCTCGTTCCCAGAATCGCTTAGGCTTGGTGTGCCTCGCGCTATCGAGAAACCGTGCCTGGCAACGCTCGGGGGGCACGATGGGAGCATTGGTCGTTTGGGTGACCTTGGCGTTGGGTTTGGGTTCGATGGTCTTGGGGATTGGCACCGATGGTGGCGCTCGCAAATGACCACTTCAACCGATGTTCGAGGTCCTTGAGGATTTGAACAGGAGCACGCAGAGGAAACAGAGAGGGACAAGAAATCTCCGCGATCTCCTGTTCAACGGTGTCCTCTGTGTTGTCAATGCGATGCCGGTCGATCCTTGGTCAATGAGCGATCCTTCTGAGAGGAAACGCGAATACCCGGGTGTCTGGCACGTTTTTCTGCTTTGTTCCTCGATCCGAGCCATCCTCTCGAGGATCGCGTGAGGTTTAGTCGCCGTCCGACACCGCCTTGGAAGTTACTCGCCGAGTCTGGCTTCGAGGTCCTCGAGCGGCTGAGGTCGCCCTAAAAGGAAGCCTTGAAAGACTGCGCATCCGAGGTTCTTCAGGATCTCGAGCTGAGCGTCGTTCTCGACTCCTTCTGCTACAACCTCGATGCCCAGGCTGTTCGCAATTTGTACCACACC
>JAAESQ010001454.1 GCA_024229275.1 bacterium
ACTTCTGCGAGCATATTGAAAAGATTCCGCTGGTGTGTACGAAAGCACATCTGAGAAGTGACACAGTGGCTCACGACGACCCAAAACAGCCAGCGAGGCTTCGAAGGCATTCCAGTCGATGGTCGGTCCCTATACGGTAACTCAACCGGCCTAAAAAGTCGGGTGTATATTAGAACCATGAGAAACACACTCGAACTCAAATCGATGTCCGATGATGCTCTTCTCCGCCGCGTGCCGGAGCTTTTGAAAAACAGCCGTCACGTCGAGGCGGAGCTCATTGCCCACCTCGCCGAGGTGGATCTTCGGCGACTCTATGCTCGCACCTCGTCGTCTCTTTACAGTTACAGTACCAGCGTCTTGCACATGTCGGAGTACGAAGCCCTTCTCCGGATGAGAGTGGCGCGAGCATCCCGAAAACATCCGGTGCTGCTCGAGATGCTTGCCGATGGGCGCCTTCACTTGAGCGGCATCGACAAACTGGCGCCCGTTCTCACGCCAGACAACTGTGAGGTCCTAGTGGCCCGAGCCGTCCATCGATCGAAACGAGA
>JAAESQ010001455.1 GCA_024229275.1 bacterium
AAGCGTGAAGCGTGAAGCGTGAAGCGTGAAGCGTGAAGCGTGAAGCGTGAAGCGTGAAGCGTGAAGCGTGAAGCGTGAAGCGTGAAGCGTGAAGCGTGAAGCGTGAAGCGTGAAGCGACTAACGCTGGATTCAACTCTGGGCGGTGTCAAGTGCTTTCTTCAAATAACCACCTTCGTCGCAGTACAGGTTGAGTCCACTACCCATCCTTCCGGTCTCCTCACTCCTCACCTTCCTTGCAACTGCCGCTTCGACCGAGCCTGCCCCACATCTATCGTCTATCTTCACTCCTCGCCCCTCTCTCTTCACCCTTCACACCTAACTGCGTAAGTGTCACCACCTCTCGGTCACTGTGATGTTGTGGTGTGACCGAGTGTCACCACCTCTCGGTCAACACTTACGAACAATAAGTAGGGTGCTCGTCGTCGTGCCTGTGGAGCTTGTGGGAAGGTGGTGAAGCCAGCTTTCCACAAATCCATAGGCGGTTGGTCTGGATGCTAGTTATAGATTGCGCCGCTCACCCGTGGAAGGGTCTTGATGGCGGAATGTATTGGACGGTATTGATGAGTTCGTGGCTTTCCGGATGTGCTCGTCTGAGGGTGAAGAAATCGATCTGTCGTTCATCGAGATCGACGTCACAGCGCACCAGTCGGTATAGCCAGAGATCGCTGACAACGAACTGCCGGCCCAGCAAGAAAACCCTTCCGGCCCCATTAGTCCGTCGGAGGTATACGACCTTTCCACGGAGAGGCGCCTGAAGATCAAGCTTCCAGGAGTTCGGAAACGCTGCACGAACGGGTTCGCCCCTTCGATTGTCGGATGTCTTCGCGCGATGGGCTCGCACGTAGCGATCAGAGCGATCCTGCAAATGCGCAAGATCATCGTGATGAAAGCGAGACCAGACTTTGGTTTGCCACAGGCCGTTGTAGCTTTCCACTGCGGCTTGGAAGCCGTATTCGCGCACAGGTGCAAACACCGGGATGACTCCCAAACTCATACAAAGGCGCATGACCCGGCTGAAGGAGTCTCTGTGCTGATGTGCACCCTGAAAACGTGTGTCATTGTCGAATTGAACGTACCCAGGCAGTCCAGACTCTTGCCAGTGTAGTGCGAGCTTTTCGACTGTCACCTTGGCGGTAATCGATGACATGGGCCAACTCACAACAAGCCGGCCATGTAACGAAATCCCATTGAGAACTTGGACATCAATCCCACCTTGGATGATCAGTCCCTCAACCACGTCAAAGCTGTCGAGCTCCACTTCTCGCCGTGCGACAGGCGGCAAATACCATCCCTTCGGTGGCGGTTTCCGACGAATCCTGCGGCCTCTGTCCAGCGCGCCTCTGCGCTTGAAAATGCGCCCGATCGTACGTACGGAGGGCACCGCTTCGAACCCCTGGCGTTTGAGCTCGACCTCAATCGCTCTAGCGCTGTACTCACCCAACACACTGGATTCGCGAAGGTCCTTACGAACACGAAGAACCGCGTCCTCAATCTCGGAGCTCGTCCTCGTCGTGTGACGGGGTCTCGACGGCTGATCCGTCCAATCCACACGATCAAGTCGCCGTCCGCCAGACCTCGTCAACCAGTACTGAACCGTCGAAACTGCGACGCCAAACTCGCGTGCTACCTGACGCTGACTGCCACCGCCACGAACCGCTTTGACTAGCGATCTGCGCTGACGCGGAGCTAGTGTTTTTTTTCATCACGACCTCCACAGTCGAAGCGTAAGTGAAATTGCATCATCGACGCTCTGACCGAGAGGTGGTGGCACTTCGTGACCTATAGGTAGTGGCACACGTCCCCTAACTCTTCACCCCATCACTCCGCGGAGTGAGACAGCACTGAAATCTCCACCCCGACATCAGCTCCAAGTTGATCCATCGATTCCCTGAACTCCACGATATCTAGGCCGGAGGGCAAAGTCAGCACAGCTGACATGGTGAAAAGCGTCGTCCCACTCATCGGCGCTGCACTCACATCTGTGTCCATTGTGACAATGTTGACGCTACGACCAGCAAGATCATTCGCGATGTCGCGAATGATCCCGGCGTGATCGGCACCCATTACGGTCAGACCGCACACGGTACCCAACCCCTCTTTCCCGGTCGTCGCTTCGGTTGTACGCACTTGGACCTCGATTTGGTCGTCCTGGTTCTCATTACCAAATGCGACGACCGCATTCTGGAGTGCGGCAAGGTTCTTGGCAGGGATCGTCACCAGAAGAAGCATGACGAATTCTCCGCCAAGCTTGGCCATTCGTCCGGCTTCAACGTTTCCTCCATATTCGCTCAGAAGTCCCGTCACTTCTTCTACGAGGCCTGTACGGTCTCGCCCGGTCACCGTCATCACAAGGTGCTGCCGCATCACGACACCTCCCGAGAATCTTTCTTCCTCAAACTTCCTTAGGTTCCTGCGTTCATCATACCTCGATGCTGTTCGCGCTACCAAAAGCAAGAGGACGCGCTTTCGCGCGTCCTCGGTATCCCCGTGTGGGGGGATGGAGGTTGATTGTTTGCTCTGGCCGGCTCTATTGGACCAGAAGCTTCACAGAGCCGCTGAAACTGCTCATCGAGATTTGGGCGCCTCCGCTTCCTGTCGAAAACTCGGCTTTCTCCCCCGGAGCGTACTTGCTCGTTCGGGTTGGTTTGGGGCCGATCTGATTCTTGATATGGCCACTAAACGTCGACAGCTCGAAATCAGCCGAAATCGACCGAGGAACTACGAGCACAACATTGCCGCTCATCGTGTCGAACTCGAAACTACCTCTGCCCGATGGTTTCGCTTCACAGTGAACGGATCCCGAAGTTGTGGCCGCATCGAGGCTGTCGAGTTCTCCACTGTGTACAACGATATCTCCACTGATCGAAGCCACCTCGAGCGCTCCACTGCAATCGAAGACCTCAATACTTCCACTCACGGCCGAGATCTCGCTGTCCTCAGGCGCAAACTCGACCTTAACCCGACCGCTGACGGACGAAACCGACAGCGCCGATGGTCGGCCACTAATGGACACATTGCCACTCACCGAGGTGAAGTCGAGTTCTCCCTCGACGCCAGAGACTCCGCTTCGAGCACTTACAGTTTCGACTTCGAGCGAGCTTCGTCTCGGCACAGAGATCGTCAGATGTGATTCCTCCACATTGTGCGAACGACGCGGAACGCGGACTACGATACGGATGCGATCATCATCACGGTCGACTTCGAGTCGCTCGGTACCATCGCCCAGGGTTCCGGCAATTTCGACCTCGTTGCGATCCCAGCCAGTGACCTTTACGCTGCCCGAGATGTTCGAGATGAGGACATCACCTGTGGCAGATGCCGGATAGCTTTCATCTATTCTCTCGCTTGCCAATAGCGGCAGCGCAGCCATCAAAACCACGATCGTCAGAACAAATTTCGTCTTCATTTCGACCTCCGCATCAGCTCAAAGTGCCGCGGCTGGCAAATTCGAGATCTGACGCAGCATCCCGAGTTCGCTGTAATAGGCAGCCAGGAGCATCTGGTTGAGTTCCGGGCTATTGGGATCATCCTCAAGAGCAGTGACTATGCGTCCGAACGCCTCGTCGATCACCTTCAGGTTTTCGACGACTGTTTGGCGGGTCGTTGGAGCTATCTCGTCTCCTCGTGCTGCGAGAACTTCAAGCAGTTGCGCACGGACTCTCTCTCGCTCTCCCTGAATCGAGGCGTAGGCCTCGCCTATGCTCGCCCCGACGTATTCATCCGAAGGGTTGAGGAACTGATCCTGTGCCACTGTGCCGACCGACACCGCTCGTCCTCCAAGAGTAAACACGAGAGCTGCGATCGAAAATCCGACGAGGACTGCAGCTGCAGCCAGCAACACAGTTCGACCTCGCCTGCGGAAATCAACGGAAACAACCTCAGCCCCTGTGCGAATGCGTGCTTCCACGTCCGGCCAGAGATCGGTCTTCGGCTCAATCGAAGAGGGAAGCGTTGCTGCCTTTTCGATCAACAACGTGAGTTCGCTATGCTCACGCCGACACGTCTCACACGACTCGAGATGCTTCTCGATATCGGCGAGACGATCACCAGAGAACTCACCGTCGATCATCCCATCGAGGCAGCTCAGTAGATCCTTACATTGAATCATGTCAACACCTCCCGAAGGAGCTTACGGGCGCGATGGAGTTGAGCCTTCGATGTCCCAACCGCCATATCCGCCAACTGTGAAATCTCATGATGTCGAAATCCCTCCACATCATGAAGAACGAACACCGTCCGGGCCCTCGGTGGAAGCCCGGCGATCGCTTTCTCTAGGTCAAGTGCAAGTTCCGAGGTCCCAGCCCGGGTCGCCGGACCGGTAACGAGCTCTTCTAAAGATTGTCCGGAGCGTTCAAACCAACTCTGTTGTCTGCGAAGATGACCGAGCACCACATTTGCCGTGAGGCGATGGAGCCACGTCCCGAAGGCACTGCGCCCCTCGAATGAACCCAACTTCTGCCAAGCTCGTATGAATGCCTCTTGCGCCAGCTCTTCGGCGACGGCGCGATCACCACCACACATCCGAACGCAGAGGCCGTACACACGCCCGATGTGGATTTGATAGAGTTCTTCGAAGGCTTCTATCTCTCCAGCCTGGGCTCGTGCAACGAGAGGTTCCTCGGTAGAGAAAGAACCACTCATTCCGGCCAGTAGCGCCGATCTCGAGGGTCCACCCGGTGCACGTTCAATCGCCTCCATACTGACTACGATGCGTGCCCGTCCATTCCGGTTTAAACGCCAAAAAAACTTTCCTCTGGCTAAAGGATACGCGATTCAGCTGCCCTGTGTTTCTCACAGCTCGGGGAGACGGCTGTACGGGACAGACGGGAAGACAGGACAAACGACTATGCGGGGCGAACGGCAGGGCTGCTGGAATCCAATCACATTACCTTCGATCAATCATGATGCTGCGCCGATAGGCACGTGAGTTTTGAACCACGAAGATCACGAAGATCGCTAAGGAGAAGAAAGGGACGGTTCTTCGAACCGTCAACACGCGAGCTTCGCCAAAGTGAAGGCGTGCGACTTTCGCGCACCCCTGGTTCCTATGGTATGCGAAAGGCACACGGTCGGGAGTGACGCGTCATTCTCGTCCACCTTCTATCCTCTATCTTCTTTTCTGTTTCTGTTGTCTTCGTGAGCTTTGTGTCCTTCGTGGTTCAAATCTCACGCGCGTATCGGCTGTGAGGCACGTTCCAGCGAACACGAGTACGGTTAGGGAACTGGCGATATTGATTTCTGATATGGGGTGAGAATCGATTACGCTACTGCGAAGAGCATGAAACTGGCAAGGATCTCGTTGCCCGCTCCCTCGAGCGCTTCAAAGGTTGCGCCAAAACCGGAGACCTCCTCTTTTTCAGGTCTGGTGTGGCGTACGACTCGAGCAGTCCCTTGGATCTCAGGTAGAGACTCTCGCAGGGCGACCTGAAATCCAAAGCTGGTTCCTTCGGGATACAACTCCGTCTCGGTCACCAGCATGCCGGACATGGATATGTTCTCCAGAACTGCCTGATTCTGCTGAACTCCATCGTTCCCGTAGAGCTGTACAGGAGTCCGGACAGGAGCGCGGGGGGAAACCGCCATCAGGTCATTAATGGTGGAAGCTAGCAGCTCCGGTGCGCGACTTCGGACAATTACCCGGTTGGCACCTAAAGCCAAAAGGTCCTGCGCCGTCGGTGTTCTTGTATCCTCGATCACGACGACAATGCCGGCCTGCCGGCATCCGCAATCTTCTCGACGCGCTGCGGTCAGGAACTCCTCGAGTTCGAGATCTTGCATAAAATCGCTCACCAACACGAGATCGAAACGGAGGGACTCGGCCAACCTCAGAGCGGAGATAGCGTGAGGTGTAACGTGCGCCATCACGTCGCGGCGATGATCAAACGCCGTTGCCGTCCACTCGTCACGAGGGTCGGTTCCGATCAGAAGGGCGTGGCGGCGAAGCTTCCCCATACTGAGAAGATTATAGCCTGTTCTCGATTCCTGCTGTGATGCATCACACGACAAACCTGGATTTCATTACCAACTCCACTCAAGTGAACCGCTTGCAAAACTCGCCGAGCATCACGCCCGTGCCCACGTCCACCGGATTTGTCATCTTGAGCACAGCGAAGCGGAGTCGAAAGATCTCCCTTTCAAATCAGCAATATGCTGGCTACTAGCCATCGTCGGATTGCTAAACCCCGGCGGAAGATTCTTCGTCGCTTCGTTCCTCTGAATGACATGACTGAGAGTTTTGCAGGAGGCTCAATCGGCACGTTGTCTGTTGGCGTCCAGTCCCAGCAGGGGCGCGGCGGAGGGGCTGTTCAATGCATTGACGACGGGAGTTCAAGCTGTTCGCAGGCGGCCACTATTATCTCTACACACCCCTCGGTCCCAAAGCAGCTCGTATCAATTACCAAGTCATAACCATGCACACCACCGGAAACCAGCCCAAAATGCCGATTGAGAAATCCAGCTCGGGCGGCATCGAGCGCAGCTAAGTTTGTCAACCCTTCGGCTCTGTCGACTCCTTGAATCTCGCACAGTGTGGTCAGCCGATCTGCCTTGGGGGCGATCACGCGAACTCGGAGACCTCCCTGTGGAGGAAGGAGGAAGTTGGCTCCGCGCCCGACGATGACGACTCTTCCGTCGCATGCTGCAAGCTGCACGACTCGGCCAACCATCGCAACATATTCATCCTGTTCGACAAGACGAGATTCGAGCAGACTCAACACGTCGTCACGAAACCAGTTGCTTTTTGTTTCATCGACGAGATTGAGTAGTTGCGGCGAAACCTTGAGATCCTGCGCCAGTATGTCTACGATTTCCCGATCAAGAACGCTCCACCCAAGTCGCTCACCAACACCTTGGGCAACAGTAGCTCCACCCGAGAACGGTTGTCTCGACAGCGTCAAATAGGGGCCAATCGATTTCTCGACTGTGCTCAGCAGATGGCCTTCTTCCGCCACACGGTCAAGAATCTCGCGAAACCGCATCTGAAACTCGACCTCATGTCCATGACTTCCACTGACTACACCGTCCATGGCAGCACCTCCGTTGGATGAAGCACACTCTTGACTAGGAAGATAGTGCTGAGGATAGGGGTCAGGCCACTCTATTCTGCACGAAACCCTCGGGTTCAGGCGCGACCGAGGGCGTTCAGAAGCGATTCCAGGTCGCCAGGGCCGATCCACTCAATCGGTGTACCGCGTTTCTCCATACCCCGGAAATAGGTCTCCTGCCTTTTGGCGAGATGGCGGATATCAGCGCACAGATCGGCAAGCATTTGCTCATAACTCTTATCCCCGAGAAGATGGGCTGCGACCTGACGATACTCCATGCCCAGCATCTCCAACCGATCGGGATCCACACCGCTTTCTATGAGCCCACTCACTTCCTCCACAAGGCCGTCGGCCATCCGCGACGCGAGACGCTCCTCGATACGTGCAGCAAGGTCTCCTCGGTCAATCCTGACTCCAAACACACGGAAAACTACATTCAAACCGAGGGGCTCGCTATAGGTTACAGGTCCATCACGCTCCGCTGCCGCGATCTCGAGCGCCCTGATGACCCGCTTCGTACTGCTCAGATCTGTACTGTCGACAAGATGAGGAGACTCCGTCCTCAGCCAGTCCACAAGCGCTTCGTGTGGTTCGCGGGAGAGCAATTCCCTCAGGACGGGATTGGCTGGCACGTCAGCGATGCGATAGTCGCGAACTACCGCTTCAACATACAGTCCGGAACCACCGACGAGCACGAATGGAATCTGTCCGTCGAGATCACTCTGTGCGCACGCTTTCTTCCGAATCAACGCAAAGCACGACTGTTGATAGTCGAACAGCGAGTACACCTCGTGCGGTTCGACGACATCAATCAGGTGATGGCGAACCGTAGGGTCGACGGCTGTGTACTCGTGGAGGTCCTTCCCCGTGCCAATGTCCAACCCAATATAGACCTGGCGCGAGTCCGCAGAGATGATTTCCGCGCCGATGTGGTGCGCAAGCTGCACCCCGAGCTGCGTCTTGCCGCTTGCGGTCGGGCCGACGATGACCGGAAGACACAGCGTCATCTTTCGAACTGTCCTCGAAAGCGCCGTTCGAGTTCAAAAACCCCGGCACGTGAATGATGACGAAACAGGACTCCGAACCTCCTCACTTCTAGTTTACGGTCTCCAAACAGATACGTGAGTCCTGTGGTTGGCAATATCCCGTTTTCAGCTCGTCGATGGTAGGCATTCTCTCCAAGCGCTCTGATGACCCCTGCTAGGCTGTTCGGGAGATCAAGCCGGCTGCGCTGGAATGACCGCCAATAGACCGCACCTGTTTGATCCCAAAGGCGCCATTGGCGGAGAATCCCCGCAGAGACATGACTTCTGGCGTTGAGGTCGACGAGCGGCCGGAGCAACTCATGTCGATCGTCCAGGTACACTAGCGCATCGTGGCACACCGGCCCAAAATACCCCGCTTTCGAGAGCCGCAGAGAAACCGAAGACGCCGCGTCTCGAAGTTCATCTCTCCAAGCGAGAATCACCGGGTTCTGCCGATCGAATAGCGCCCCAATGAAGGCCCCATCCGCGGTGTTGACGACTTCATGCACGTTGAACTCACGCATTGCGCCGGAATGATCAACGTTGTACGTACAACACAAATCGCACGTCCGCTGCAACCACGGTTCTACAACGACAGTCCCACAGTCCAGGATGAGCTTCACCACCACTCGGTGATCGGCATCTGAGAGTTCTGCTTCCCTGACGCGTCGACTCGCGAGGCCGGCGTTGCCGAATTCGCCCTTAACGATCCAGCCGGCAGGACGCCTGCGCAGAGAAATCGCCTGTGCGAGATCGTCGATATTGTCGAACTCTTGATAGTCAGAGTCGGCGCCAAAGAGTTCACGTTCGAGCGACAACGAGAACCTGCGCCCATTCACGCGACGAACAACCTCGAGATCGGGGTGCTCACGAGGAGCATGCAAGCGCTGATTAAGCTGCGCTGCCTCGCCGCTCCATCCCATCGGCACAAAGTCAGCATCAGGGCGGATCTCTGCGAGCCTACCTATTGTCGGCGCCTCAATGCCATGATGTTCGAGGTGCGGCAGAAGGTCCGCTTCGGGCTCAGCAACAGAACGAACACAATCCTGCCGTTTTGCCCCAACAAGCCAACAATGCAAGCCCATCTCGGCGATCAATTTCGACATCTCGCCGGATGAGGGTGCCTTCCAGTGAGGTCTCAGGCTGAGATCGAAGTCGAGGTTCAGGTAGTAGTCACGACCATTCGCTTCCACGTATTCGAGGGTAGCATTGAGGGGAGGATCGGGACATCGGGTATACGGGACGAACGGGACGAACGGCTATACGGCAGACCAGCAGATGCCGCGGCGCGAGTGCCTATGTTGAAATGCCCAACCCGCCAAAACTTACGTGAGTTTTTGAACCACGAAGAACACGAAGCACACAAAGAAAACGCAAAGAAGAGAATGGGGCGATTCTTCGAATCGCTGAGGGTATTTGCCCCTGAGACTGTTCATTCACGGCTCGAAGAGCCGTCTTTATCTGTCGTCCCATATAGCCGTTACTTCGCCCTCTTCAGAGGTTCGAAGAACCGCCCAAATTCCTTCCTTCGTGCTGTCTTAGCGATCTTCGTGATCTTCGTGGTTCAGACTCACGTGCAATTCGGTAGCGTGGGCATTTCAACGCAGGCACTCGCGTCGCGCCATTCGTTTCTCCGCCGCATAGCCGTTGACCCGTTCGCCCCGTATAGCCGTTCATCCCTTATAGCCGATCGTCCCGTTCGTCCCGTAAAGCCCTCCTCCTCCACCCCCACCCCTTCCCTCCCGCCGAAGAGTCCGGGTTAGAATCATGGCGCAAAGGAGGTCGCTATGGGCAAGAAGATTGGAGTCGTGTTATCAGGTTGTGGCGTCTACGATGGCGCGGAGATTCACGAATCGGTGATCACCCTACTGGCCCTCGACCGTCACGGCGCAGAGGTTGTGATCTGCGCTCCAGATGTTCCGCAGATGCATGTCGTCAATCATCTCTCGGGCGAGGTGGCCGAGAGAGAACATCGCAACGTGCTCGTCGAATCAGCGCGAATCGCCAGGGGCGCCATCAAAGACGTTGCCCAAGTTTCGGCGTCAGACATCGACGGTCTCATGCTGCCTGGCGGTTTCGGAGCGGCCAAGAACCTCTGCGATTTTGCAGTCAAAGGTGCCGACTGTGAGGTCAATGCAGATGTCGCACGTCTAGTACGCGAAACGTATCAGCAAGCCAAACCGATTGCCGCTGTCTGTATCGCGCCTGCGCTTCTTGCCAGAGTTCTCGGAGCAGAGGCTGCCCAGGTTACGATCGGAAACGACGCCGATACCGCAGCAGCTATCGAGAAGATGGGCGCGTTGCACGTCGGATGTCCAGTTGACGAGTTCGTCGTCGACCAGCAGCGCAAGCTCATTACCAGCCCAGCTTACATGCTGGCCGGCACAATCTCGGCCGCGGCTGAAGGTATCGAAAAGACGGTGGAACAACTCCTGGCGATGATCTGACCGCATGCTGGAGATAGTCTTTCCTTCAGCGTCAGTGCTCCTCCTGACGATGGGAGTGCTGGCGTTCGCAGAATTCGTTTACGTGCTGTTCGGGTTCGGCTCTGGGCTGATTGCGGTCGGCATTCTTGCTTTGGTTGTGCCCGAACTCCGCGATGTTGTCGTCATCTTATTACTTGTTAACTTTCCCGCCGAACTATGGATTGTTCGGTCATCGTGGAGTGAAATCGCCTGGAAGGGTGTGACGCGGATCTGTATCGGTCTTGCAGTCGGTGTACCGCTCGGTACGTGGCTGCTGGGCTGGGGGGAGCCTCGCTTTCTTCTGGTC
>JAAESQ010001456.1 GCA_024229275.1 bacterium
AACTTGGCCAATCCCTGACGGTCTACGAGGCGGTCAAGACATTTAACAGACTGTACGCGCAGATGAGCAGTATTGACCGTTTTTGGAGCGTTGAAGATGGCGAGGGACTCTGGTGGCTCCGTAAACGGGTACAAGCGGCGGATCGTGCCGGTCGGCAGCAGATGGAGTTGGGCGCCCTTCACTACATGATCCAGACCGTTCGCCTGGGCGCCGGGCCAGATTGGGCGCCAGAGAAGATCTACCTGGAAGCCGAATCGCTTCCATCCATGGCTCGGTTGAGTGAATTCGGCAACGCCGCCATTTGTGAGTGGCAAGGGGTTTCCGGTTTTCTGATACCGCGATCTCTTTTCGCACGAAGCTTCCCTGGTGAACGGTCATCGACTTTACCGCTCAATGCCAGCAAGCTGTTTTCCGAGGCGCCGTCCAGCGAGTTTCCCGAGACGCTGCGTCAGATTGTACGTTCATACTTGTCTTTCGGACATCCCCGTATCGAAGAAATCGCCGATGTCGCGGGCATGGGCGTGCGTGCCCTCCAGCGACGCCTGAAAAAGAATGGACTGACATTCAAGCGGGTTGTCGACCAGGCTCGCTTCCTGGTCGCAGCCGACCTCTTATGTGATCCGTATGTCGAGCTCCTCGACATCGCGTACCAGCTGGGCTACTCCGATCAGGCGAATTTCAACCGCGCCTTCCGCCGCTTCGCCGGTACCTCCCCCTCCGAGTACCGTCTCCTACTGCTGTGAGGCCGTGGCATAGTGCCCCCTTTGGCCGACCCTCGACAGGGTAGCCCCAACAGCAGCCAAGCCCTCGCTGTCTCTAGACTCGAATCACCGCCAAGCCGAGACAAGAAGGGTCCGCTGTCGACCGAGTGTCGTCTTATGGCAAGACTCGCTCGGCGGACTTGGATAAAATTGATATACTCTCAAATTTTTATTAAACAAAGGAGGACCAAATGAAAATGAAGAAACTATTCTCCTACCCTGCGCACTACCTTGGGAGAGATACTCTGCGATCTCGACGAAG
>JAAESQ010001457.1 GCA_024229275.1 bacterium
GTACAACGGCTGGGACACCGAGACGACTGCGCGGGAGCGCATCGAGGAGATGACCGGCCCACAGGTGCGCCAGTTCATCAACGTCCTCTGTGTCGGCCACTCGCTCGACGCACCATGGGAAGGCAACGGCAAGAAGGACGAGCTGCTCATCCGTGCGAAGGCTGTCGGCATCGACGTTGCCAAGCTCAAGCGCGAGGCCGTGAAGAAGTTCCCCACGAAGAAGCAAACCGCCAAGAAGAAGGGAGCGAAGGTTGCGAAAAAAGCCAGCTGACTTCCCCTGCCCCTGTGGCAGGATGACCAGCGACGACTGCACTGGGGAGTGCGCCACAATCGGCAAGTGTGTCGTTTGTGGCGCTCCCAGCACTTGCGCCATCAACTCCGTGCCCAGCTGCACGGACCACTTCACAGATGTCACCGACCGCGTTGTTCGCCGCACTCGTTCCATGCTGAGGCAGGTGTTTGAATGACCGACGCCTACCTCATCGCGTTCTACGTCGCAGTCGTTGCCGCCTCGATCTTAATCGCAAGGAAGCACCGCAAATGATGACCATCGAACAACTGGTCCGCGCCCATCGTGAGCTTGCGCTCATGATGGGCTACCGGCCCCAAGGGCCGTGGCAGGAGACGTACAGCTACGAGAAGTTCACCAACGATCTCA
>JAAESQ010001458.1 GCA_024229275.1 bacterium
CTCGACTCATGGTGTAGGAAACCGAGGATCCAGGCAGGTTAGCCGTCGCTGACCTATAGCCGGCGACTGCATTGAAGATTGTGCTTTTCCCCGAGTTGGGCTGCCCCGCGAGAACGAACTTCATACCGGCCCGATTGGCTTATCCACATCGACATCGGCCAAGCTTTCCATGAAGCCTTCGAAATCGACACGCACTTTGGTTGCAACCCCACGCCCCAAAGCAACTCGACTGCCATGAATCTCAATCAACACAGGTCCACGGAAAGGTGCCCGTTGGACAACACGGATCCAATCACCGATGTGGATTCCGAGGGTATTGAGGTGTGAGCGTACCCCCTGCCCACCATCGATCATGATGACGCGTGCTTGACGGTGGATTTCGACCTGTTCGAGGGTCATCATCCCAGCCTGAGGCCTCCTCCCGGATGGGTATCCTACCGCATCGGAACGGTTATTGTAACTCATTCCCTCCCCAAGACTTCCACTATCCACACAAAGATTATTCACTCTCGATCTCTGATTACCTGCCTCTTCAACCCTTGCAATATTGAGATAGATTTTGAGATCCCAGTTCAGTTTGAGCAGGGCCAAAGGGCTTCACACTCCACCCTCCAACCACCGATGTGTCAACCGTTAGAATAGGGGCATGGATACGCTTGTCTCACAGCTGCCCGGCGAACTGTTCGGTTTTGTGCTCACCCTGGCGATAAGCCTTCTGATCGGTCTGGAACGCGAGGAGCACGAGCCGGATGGAATCGGTGGCGTACGCACTTTTCCACTGATTGGCCTCTCGGGATTTCTACTCACCCGCGCATTCCCCGAAACTCCCCTTCCATTCGCCTTCGGTCTAGTTGTACTCGGTCTACTCTTGGCTCTATCGCATTGGTCGAACGTTGCTCAAGGAGAACCGGGTGTGACCACAGAGGTCGCCGCCCTCATGACGTTCACACTTGGAGCCAGCACGGCCGCCCACCTGTGCTGGTTGTCGATTGCATGTGGAGTCGTGGCTGTGGTTCTACTACAGGAGAAGAAGCGTCTTGAACTGCTCGCTGCTCGCTTACCGAGACGCGAAATGAGGATCCTGCTGCGTTTCCTTCTACTCGCAGGAGTTATTCTACCGATCGTTCCGAACCACTCATTCACGCCCCTCAATATCGATCCATTCGACATCTGGCTGGTCGTGGTTGCCGTTTCCGGAGTTTCCTACGCATCCTATCTCTTGCGATTGTGGATGGGACCGCACCGAGGCCTTTTTGCGGCGGGAATTCTCGGAGGTGCCTACTCGTCAACGGTTACCACTGTCGTCCTGGCGAAGAGTTCCTGTTCGGAGGATAGAGCCAGCTTCGGCCATATCGGCGCTATCGTCGCTGCAACAGGCGTCATGTACATTCGACTTTGGATTCTGGTCCTGCTCTTCGCACCACTCTTGGCTCACCGACTTGCAGCTCTGTTTTGGACCCTCGGCGGAGCAGCAATTCTCCTCGGCGGAGCTGCATCACTCCTTGGCAAACTCAAGATGAACGAGGAGCCACTCGAGGGAGGTATCAACGGACGTGGCAATCCGCTTGAACTCACTGCGGCATTGACATTCGCAGGTATATTCGCCGTCATTCTGGTCGCCACTCGAGTAGTTTCAACGAGGTTTGGCGAGGCCGGCGTCCTCGTCTTGGCAGCAATTATGGGAGCAGCCGACGTGGACCCGTTTATTCTGGGCATATCCCAGACCGTTGGTAACGGGCTCGATTTGAGCACAGGTGCGCTAGCGATTGTCGTGGCTGCGTCCGTCAACAACCTTATGAAAGGCATTTACGCCGCATCTTTCGGCAACCGTACCGTCGGTCGGTGGAGTTTGGCCATACTCGCAGCGTTCGGCGTGGTAAGCCTGTCGGCGTTTCTACTACTGAGCTAACACAGCTCCGCTGCCCTCAAAAGCCGCCGCATGTGTTCGCCCCGTTCGCCCCGCATAGTCCTTCACGCCACCAACAGGGCCTCACCCGCTCGCACTAGTCGTGCGTATCGGCCGTTCAGGGCCATCAGTTCGGTATGATTTCCCTGCTCGGCAATGGTTCCACGTTCCATGACCACAATTCGATCAGCTCGCTCTACCGTGGAAAGCCTGTGCGCGATGACGATGACTGTCTTGCGTTCGAAAATTCGAGCCAAAGCATTCTGGATGAGCTGTTCTGTCATTGTGTCGATGCTGGCAGTTGCCTCGTCCAGAATGACGACAGCTGGATCGTGGGCCATGGCTCGCGCGAAGGTGATCAGCTGTCCCTCTCCCACCGATAGATCCGCACCACGCTCTCTCAACCTATGCTCCCATCCAAGGCGCTCGACAACGCCGTCCGCATGCACCAGATTGGTTGCCCACTGAGACTGACCGTCATCAACCACTGGACTTCCGAGTGTCACGTTGAAGCGGAGCGATTCGGAGAAGAGCTGCGTATCCTGTCGCACTCCAGCGATAACTGCTCGAACAGACACCGGATCGAGAGACGCCAGCTCTCTGCCATCCAGCGTGATCGATCCGTCGTAGCCGAAGTATGAAGTGTCGAGCAAGCGCGTCAGAGTCGTCTTGCCCGAACCTGTCGCACCGACGATCGCGACGACCTCTCCGGGGTTGATCTCGAGGTCGATCCCCCGCAACACATCAGGGAGGTCTGCGCGGTACGAGAAATGGAGGTTTCGCAGGACAATGTGCCCCTTAACCTCTCCGACCGCCTCACCGGTTTCCTTGACCGTCTCTTTCGTGTCCAGCAGAGAGAGAATTTTCTCCAGGGCTGCTGCTCCACGCTGCAGAACCGCGACTTTTGCCGACAACTCACGCAGCGGTCGGAACAACCGATCGAGGTACTCAATGAACGCAACCAGCAGACCTGCGCTCATCTGAGCCTCGAAGGGAAGCTTGATTCCGAGATCGCCAACCATTCCGGATCCAAACCACAGCATGACAGCAACGCAGATTGCTGATGCTCCATCGACGAGCGCAAACATCAGAGAGTCGTATATGTTGGAGCGTGTCGTTGCTTTCCGAAAGCGACTGTTGTGTTGATCGAATTGGCGCTCGGCAACGGCTTCATGACGAAAGAGCTGAACAACCTCCACTCCGTCAACTCGCTCAGCGAGAAAGGCATTCACTGCGGCCAATGCCTCGCGAACCTCAAGGTAGATCACTCGCAAGCGTCTCCGAATGAACTCGAGGACCGCAAGAAGCAGAGGCGACAGCACCAGAAGTATGAGAGTCAGCCCCGCGTCGAGCCACAGCATCGCGCCGAGAGTTCCAAAAATCATCAACACGTCGAGAAGAACTGTGATCAGACCCGAGCTGAACGCTTCCCCAAGGGCATCGACGTCTGAGGTCGCCCGTGTCAACAACTGCCCTGCAGGCTGCCGGTCGAGATAGCTCTGTTTAAGCCGCAGGATGTGACGATAGATCGCCGATCGCATTCTTACGATGGTCCGCTGCCCTCCCCAGGCAAGGGCCATGACGTACACACCTACGAGCGCGTAGTTCAGCAGCACTGCACCGAGATAGAGGAGGGAAAGGGCCAGCAAACCATCAGATATGCCGGCAACGACGTGATCGTCGATGGCTCTCTTGAGTAGATAAGGCTGTACCAAGCTGAGCAAGGCAGCAGCAGGTGTCAGGACAACAGCAAGTCCAAAAGCCCAAGAGTCGGGCTTTAGAAACGGCCACAAGCGTTTGATGAGGCCTTGCTCGCCATTCATGAAGCCACCTCACCAGCACCACCGACAGCGTCACGACGACGCTGCGCATCCCACGTATCACGATAGACGCCTTTGCGCGAGATCAACTCGCGATGACTCCCCTGATCTACGATCCGTCCGCGCTCAAGAACCAGGATTAAGTCGGCATACTGCAAAGCGGACAAGCGATGGCTGGCGATAAAAACAGTCAGTTTCTGTGGTTGCCGAGCAAGGTCTGCAATCGTCGCGACGAGTTCGGCCTCTGTCTCGTGGTCCACCGCAGAGAGCACATCGTCGAGGATCAGCAGATCACCTTGCCGATAAAGTCCCCGCGCCAACGCCACGCGCTGCCGCTGCCCACCAGAGAGCATAATTCCACGCTCTCCAACTACGGTGTGGAGTCCGTGCGGCAACACCTCAAGGTCGGTATTGAACGCGGCCATCGCAAGAGCTCGATCGATTCGCTCCGGACTCGGAGGCTCATCCAAGCCCACATTTTCCGCAACCGACTCCGAGAACAGGAACGGCCGCTGCGGAACCATCGCAAGTCGCTCCCGCCAAGCATCCAAATCGAGACAGGTAACGTCTTTGCCGTCGACAAGGACCGATCCTGGTGGTGGGTTGTAGTGTCTCGCAACGAGTCGAAGCAGGGTGCTCTTGCCGCTGCCCGTCCTGCCAAAAAGGCCAA
>JAAESQ010001459.1 GCA_024229275.1 bacterium
GAAGGTCTGTGGTCCGACGAGGCACACACTTTCGCCTGTGCCCGTCTGCCCGCAGCAGAACTCATCCGTTCTACCGCCGAGGACAATCACGCACCCGCCTACTTCATGCTCATCAAGCCTGTTCTCTCGGCCTTGGGATCTTCTGAAAGGGCGCTGCGGTTACCATCGGCGTTGTTCGGCGTACTCACGGTGTGGCTGCTCTACGTCGCGGGACGATCTCTGGTGACGACACGAGTTGGTTTACAGGCCGCCTTCCTATTTGCAGTCAGTCCGATGGCGGTGCACTACAGCCAGGAGGCCAGGAACTACTCGCTGCTCATGGTTCTGGTAACTCTCGCCTTCATGCTGGGATCGAAACTCTCAGACCAGCATCCGAAGCGACACATCATCTTCGCCGAAGTCGGACTCTTCCTAGCGATCCTCTACACCCACAACATCGGGCCGTTCCTAATTGCCGGGCTGACCGTCGCGTGCCTGTTCACGTCCACGATTTCGAAGCCCCGTCTTGTAGCCTGGGCAACCATCGCCGCTCTTACAACCGTAGGCTACCTCCCATGGCTGCGATCAGTCCTTTCTCAGCTCGGACGTATCAATTCGTCATATGCTTGGGCTCGCTCGAGTTGGGATGCTGAGTTTCCATGGCAGATACCCCGTTCCCTCGCAGCCATGACCCATGGCTCACTCGCACCGATCCGAAACCATGTCGTGGATCTCCTACCCATCTCGTGGATTGCGCTGTTGGTGGCGATGACGTTAGTTGTCGCTGGATTCGTCATTTGCCACAAATTCAACTCTCCACGAATTCAGCTCCGATTGACATTGGCCATCGTGATTCCCCTGCTCGGCCTGTGGAGCTACTGCTGGCTGTCAAACAACGCGATCTACGTGGTTGGTCGTACCGGCTGTGCCGTACTGCCTCTGTTCCTACTTGCCATAGCAGCCGGCTCCGAAGCGCTACGTCCCCGTCTTCAGCCGCTCGTAGCCATCGCATTCGCCGGAATGGCGGTGCTCCCTCTCGAGACTCACTACCGTTTCGACTTCAAGAGCCAGGAGCGCATGCTAACTGAGGTGATCCTCGCTCACCGTGCGCCCAGCGAGCCAATCATCGGCACCTATTTCCATTGGGGTTTGCTGTACTACCTCGACCTCTATGACAGCGACGACTACATGGCTTTCCCTTTGGAAGAGGCTGAGCATCCCGGTTGGTTCGATTGTGCCACCGCCGACACTCTGGTACTGACCCTGGACGCTGATGACCTCGCGACCCAAGCC
>JAAESQ010001460.1 GCA_024229275.1 bacterium
GGCGAGGCCAGCGGAGTCGCCTGGGTTTACGTCTATGCCGATGCCGTCGGAGCGTCCGCAAACGCTGACGCCGCGAAGGGCAATGCGCTGGCGAGCACCGGAACAAACTCGAGCAGCTGGCAGGGATTCGGCGCCGCTTCAGGAACCGCGACCGTGCCTACCCGTGTCGTTCCTCTCTTCTTCACCTGCTCCTCGTTTACAACTGGTTCGGCAGCCGCTAATGCTGCAGCCGGCGTCGGCTCGCGACTGAGGGTATCCGGAACATCACTCGGTTCGATCATCGCTCATGCGGCGGCGATGATCGTCGACCCGGCGCCGGGTCAGGGCACCGCGAAAACCGGGCTGCGGGCCTTTCTTCGCCTCGAAAACGGCAAGGAGCTCGAGTTCTGGAACGCGGAGGCAGCTGTTGACGTCGATCCCGCCACCGGCGCGGCCGCTCTCGCCGTGGTCGACAGCGGTGGATTACTCGAACCGCGTCTATTCGAGCCGTACACTCTGCCCGATGGCCGCGGCGGATTCGCAAGCGCTGGCGCCGGGTTCGACGTGACCATACCAATACCCGATCTCACCCAGTTCCTCGGTCAACGCATAGAGATCAACCTCGAGAGCACCGCTTCCGCGGCGTCACAGGCTGCGCTGCCGGAAGAGCGCCATTTGGTCCAGGTCGGTGATCACATCTCAGCCATACTGAGGGATGTGCCAATCACCATGAGAGTCGAGGTCGGCGACTGGTTACAGGTCGCGGCAGAACAGCTCACATCGACAAAACCCGGTCGTTTCGGGCTGAGTCTGGCCGCGCTCGAGCACGCATTTGCGGGTTCCTTGAAGTTCGATCGTGTCGACCTTTCAGCGGCTATCGGAAGGATTCGCAGAAGTCTGTTCGGAGTCCATGTCGACTGGGAGGAGCTTCCGCGCGTGACCAAGCTCAACGACACGATCCGTGACGTGATACGCAATTTGAGGTTTGTGATACACGGAGAAAACCGGTTCACTCAGTGCGATCTGATGCTATCCCTCACAGTCAACGGAAAGACGCCGGCAACAACCGGTTTTTCGCTGGATCCTCGAACCACCAAGCTCGCACAGACCGGTGTCGTTCGCTGGTCGTTCGACCCCGAAGACGGCGAGCGCGGCACATGGAGCTCCGCTCCGGACGCCCTCGGCATGAAGGCCGGGAGCAACCACCTCGTCGTCACCCTCCAAACCGCCAAAGGCGACATGCTCGGATCCACCGACGCGTTTATCGTCGTAGATACATAAAGTTGCCAGTTACCTACATGACGTTATCTGGTTGAAAGATTTGGGTGCCAAGCCCGAGACAATTGTGATGACTCTAATAACCCCTCTGCTACCTCTGCGAGTTACTCGCGCCCGCAAGGCGCGGTGCCTCTCCAGGATCAGCGGGTGAACGTACGACAGTTCGGACATCTGCCGACGTTCTCGAGCAGCTCCCTCTGGTGTGGTGGCGACTTAGCGGTTCGGAGACTCACGTTCCTGACGGCAAGTCGACTCGCCGGCTTGCTCAGACAACCCCATCATCACGGGTCTTGCGGATGTTGTGGGCGCCGGTTTCAGCTGCGCCACTGCGTTCAAGGGTGACAGCTGATGTTGGCTCTTTGATATCCTGTGTCGGATTCAGCTAGTGGCGTATACATCAAGGTGAGTTTCGGTCCACGAAAGGGGTGTCTCAATGTTCGGACTACCTAGTAAGCATCAAAGGAAGTATCTTTCGTCGGGTCGACTGCCTGATGTTCTGGCGTTGATCCAGGTTTTGGCCTTGGATCCCTCCACGCATAGAAGCGAACTCGGGAAAGCCGAGGACAAGGTGAGGGGCCTACAGGGCGAGCTCCAGGGTCCTCCAGAATCAGCAGATACCTGGGTCGCTGTCGCCAGGGACCATCCTGAGTTTTTCCGAGTCAATCTCGATGCAAAGAGCAAGGTATCTCTGGTCGCAAGACATGTGACGCCCAAGGATCCGGCGACTGACAAACGAGTGCTGGCGCCAGAGTTCGTTGGCAAGCTGATGGAACTGGCTGTTGACCTTCATGATAGACAGATTCGCTTCGCCGAACGCTGGACCTACCTCGTGCCGATTTGGGTGGCGCTAATTGTTGCCACGACTACGATTGTCGCCAAGGTGGTTGAGTATCGGATTGGTGGCTGACCAACCGGTGCCACATCAAGACCGGGCGCACGGCACAAGATCAACATCGACCTAACCCTGGTGGGAAGGGTTGAACTCCAATCGCGGCTGTCGTCGGCGGTAAGCGCTGCCAGATGTTGATCCTAGCCTTCGTAGAAAGCCGCCCTACAGATTTAGTAGAGTCTCTTGGATCTCGTCGGCTACTAGTGCGAATCCCTCGTCTTCAGGGTGGAGTTCATTCACCCAGTGGTCTTTGTAGTTCGCGAGGTTGTTACTGAGCAAAGGCCTCACGTCTACATAGTGAACATGCTCGAACTCCGGTTCATCGGGCAACGATTCGACCATGGTGTTGAAGCGATCAATCAGAGTTTGGACCGTAGAAGTGTTGTCTGACAAGACTTCATAGCCCTTACACTCGAATCCGGGCTCCAACCACGGTCCGGGGAGTGGACCCCAGCCGCCCCAGAAACCACGACCGTCCGGCACGGCGTAGCCGTAGCCATGGAGGACGATTGGTATATCCCGCTGGTCGAAGTGGTTCTCACATAGACCACCGACGATCGAGATGAGTTCTATCCAGGCGGTCTTGAGCCTGACGTCGATGAACCCTCGAACGATATCTTCGTTCAGCGTACTGAGCCCTGAACCCGCGTGGTTAAGCAGGAGCTCAAACTCTTTGCCCGCGATGTCGTTGCCTCCGCCGGAGAGTAGAACCGCCATCGGCTTCTTGCCTTTGCCCGCAAGCTTTCCGAGCTTGTGACTGAGCTTCTCGTACTGTTTGTCCTGGTACGCCATGGACTCGATCGTGTCTCCGGCATGAGCCACGGAGACCACCTCGTAGTCGTACACCTCTTCAAGCTCCTCGAGCACATCAGTGCCGGGGTAGTCGAACCAGGAGTCACCCTCCGCCACGAGGATTCTTTCTTGCGCTCTTGGCACCGCGTCGGCCGCTAGATCGCGTGGCGCCATCTTGTTTCGCTTCATCATTCGCCGTTCGGTTCTTTCCTTCGTCCTTTCAAGGATGCGATTGACTCTTTCATTCACGTCAGTTCCCATGTGAAGCTCCTTCTTCAGAAGATCTACATCTTCTGAGCAACGACGGCCCGTTCTTCCGCACGGGCGCCGCGCGTGTGTTCGACCTGTGTTTCATTCAGTCTACCGTGTAGGATCGTGCTGCGGCGCCAGACCTGGGACGAGTGCGCCACATCGAGTAGGATTTCTAGTCTTCTCCTTCGCATCGATCAGAGGGTTTCTGAATGTCGCCCAGACAACACAACGGCTATTCTTTAGTCGCATGTTGGTGGGTCTGCACGATCAGATAGGGGGAGTATGCGAAGGACCGTGCGCCCCTGTCCTGGTACAAGGCCCTGATTCTGTACACTCCGCTTCTAGCACCTACGACTTGTATGCTTTCCATGTTCCTGCCGCTTAGCCCGGTTCTAACACTATGGGGTTGGATGGTTGCATGGGATTCGGGAACCACAATCCCGTCTCGATCAACGATTTCGAAAGAAATTGTCTTTCCAGCGTGAGGAATGTTGAAGTCTCTTGAGTTTGCAGCCCATACCCAAACCGGTGCCTCCTCCTGAGGATTGACGATCCAAGACAGATCACCGCAATTGTCGCTTTTATTCAGAGTTTGCCTGTATTCGTTACCTGCCTTGATGCAATCGGGCAGAAAAGTGACTGGCTCCCCGAATCCGACCAGAACGAGCGTATCGAGGCGGTCTAGAACGATGTACCGAGCACAGGAGCACAGTGACGCGATCAGAACAACAGTGATGATCGATCTCCATGGCGGTGTTAGGGCGGTTCTTAGTGAGGGAGCGTTCATTTACTAGTCCCCATCTAGAACATTGCCGATGTGATCCCTGTATGCAGAACCCCACACACCGGTCGCATAATGTGCCCCTGGCAGCGCGGCAGACAATGGATTTCCGGTGATGAGCTCTGCACTGTTAGGACTCAGGTCCTCATAGACACGTGAGTCAATCTCTGCTTTGAGAAGGTTGTATACATCTACAGTGATTTGCCCACTCTTCAGAAGGTTCATGATCTCGTCCAGTTTTTCATTTCTCATGCGGACAGCGCTCGCTAAGCGGCCTTGCAGGATCTCAACTTTTTCAGGCGTAATACATGGCTCGGCGCTGCCAAGGTCGTTGTAGTGTTGCTTAGTTGCGTTATTGCAGATGACAGCAAGAGGCATCGCGCTAGGTACAGACGCCTCGAAGTTGCCCACGTAACTGAGCCTCTCCTCAAAGGAGATCCTTTGTGTGAAGCTCTCAGAGCTGTAGCTTGCGTTAATGGATACGGACCACGGGCTCAAAGACGACAGAAAACCAGTCGGTCGGATTCCAAACAGTTTTCCCTCATCAGGATTTGGCTGGAACTTAAAGAAGTCACCGCCTTGACCGGTGTTAATGGCTTCAGCAACAGCTTTTCCCATCTCGAAGATCTGAGCACCGTATTTTTCGAGGTCCAGAGAACCGGAGTCAAACTCTATTCTGATGACCTTCTTACGCTCAAGTTCTTTGATGATCTGACTGTACGAAGCTGAGCCTATCTTGAACCATCCAAATCTGGCTGAACCAGAGATTTTCTTTCGGATCTCACTCCATACCGAAGACAAGTCACAAGTGACTGTACACTTCCATGGTTCGCCCCTGAATTCTGCTTTTCCGTCGATGTTAACGCCGAATGCTGGATTAGCGATTGGCTCCGATCCTTCACCTTGGGCTGCCACGTAGTTAGCGAATAGGGAATTCCCAGTACCAATCAAATACTGAAAATCTGAACCAAATTGAAAGCTGTTCGGCCAGTCAGAGTCACCGTTAGCTCCAATTTCTAGAGTATTGTCTGCGAAAACTGGATTTACCTTCACACTCCGCAGTCGAAGTGGTGCCAACCGGGGACTCTGGACGCCGAACTCATTTTCGATCTGTGCCGTGATTTTTCGCCTTTGGTAAGGCGAGATGTCTACGTTAGCTCGGCCAGCAAGGATCCCGCCGAATCGACTGGTGATGTTTGTGCCGCCGCCAACCATGTAAGCTGGCCCAACTCCCCAGTAGTCGACCTTAAAGTCATGGAGAGTATCTCCCAGTACGACATCGGCACGCAATGGGACATAAAAGAACTGTTGGGGATCGTTGTGGTCTTGATAGACCTGGACGCCATAGCCTGAGGTGGTTCGATTGATAAATGCGGTCATGTTCTTTATCTCCTTTTTCAAAGTCATGCCCGGAGGGAGGAAGAAGCGTTAGGGCGGACTTCCGTTCGAGTTGCCAGGAATTGACCCTCGCTGCGTTCGACCCGGGCTGGTTAGTGTTGTTGATCGAGATGCCTCTTCCTCCTCAGTTCGTCAGGGTCGAGAGCCGTGTGCGACCGGCTTCTCTCACCTGGGTCCATCGATCTGTGCTGCGTTCCTGATGTGGAAACGAACGAAGGCCCGATCTTGAACACAATTCGTTGACCCAATCTGGTCAGGCCGCTAAAATCGGTGTTACCTGGCTATCCTTTAAGTTTCTTGGGCGCGCTTTGGAAGATGACGAAAGACGATCAACAGAACGGGCAGAGAATGCCGGTGCAGGCCGTGGACCACGGTTCCTCGACACAGGGAATCTCTGGCCCATCGACTTCATTGCGGCTTCTCTTAAGGGCGAGGCAGGGTCGGGATTCTGCAGTTGAACAACTGTTTGCTCGGCTGTTACCGAGCGTGACACGCTGGGCCAGAGGTCGCCTGCCATTGTGGGCGCGCGCAAGGATGGACACCGACGATCTCGTGCAGGAGGCTTTCGGCGCCGTATTTCGCAGAATCGACAAGATCGAACCACGGCGTCGGCGAGCTATTCGCGCTTATCTCAAACAGGCGATCCGAAATCGAGTCCTCGACGAAATTCGGCGTGCCGGCAAGGTCGAAGTTCCTCAAGAGGAGCGCGTGGATCGCGCGGCCAATCAGACATCACCGTTGGAAGCTGCAATTTCGGCAGAGAACATCAGACGTTATCGAGACGCGCTGGGAAGGGTAAGCGAGGCCGATCGCGAACTGATCGTCGGTCGGATTGAACTCGACTACTCCTATGATCAGCTCGCCCTGGTGACGTCCAAGCCAACGCCGAGTGCTGCCAGAGTTGCGGTGAGGCGGGCCTTGGAGCGACTGGCAACGGAGATGGAGCTTGGCTAGGCCTCATAGCTTGGTTGCGGAACTCGCCGGCGCAATCGCAGACGGCGCGCTGATTGACTGGACGTCGGTCGATCGCGAGTCCGCGGACAGTGAGAGTTCCGGCGCCATCGCGAACCTAAAGATCATCGATCAGATCGGTGGGCTGCAGCGCTCGGCTGCTAGCCACCCGCGTGTAAGGCCCGCGATTCGGTTTGACGTGGTGGTGTTGTTGGTGCTGGCCGGATTTCAGATTGCGCTGGCGTTGATCGGTTTTGCTTCAAGCCCGTCTGCAGTCGGCTCGGTGCCGGGTTGGCTTCTGTCGATCGCGGCGGTGACATTCGGTGTGAGCGGGGTTGTTGTTGCCCTTGCGGGCCGGTGGGATTCGAGAACGGCACCGCTAGCTTGCGTGCTTCTGTGCATCGCCTCGGCAACAGCGCAACCTCAGATCGGGCGCGTCGTGGATCTCATTCCTGACTCGGGCTTGGTTCTTTGGATCTGGGCTGCTCTGCTCGAGTGTTTCCTGCCGTTCTTCCTGTGGCAGTTCGCGCAACAATATCCGCGAATCGTGCACCTTGGTCGGAAGGGTACGTGGTTGGTGCAAATGACTCGCGTGAGTTTGCTCGTGGGTACCACGCTGTTTCTGCTCAATCTCCTGGAGCGGGTGATTCCGGCGATCTCGTACCCAGATGCATTCGCAGCTTGGGTGATTCGGGCGACGACTGGCGGATTCTGGCTGATGCTGTTCGCGCTGGCCCTTCCCGCGCCGCTCGTCGTACTCGCTCGGTCTCGGCACGCGGACGAGGACGAACGACGGCGGGTGCGGTTCTTCGTTTTCGCCTTTGCGGTCGGAGTGCTTCCGTTGTTCATTGCCGTGCTGGCCGAGGTGTTGATCCCGCCATGGGCGGAGGTTATGCGAGTGCCGAGAAATCGGGTCATCGGCAGCTTCATTGTGTATGGATTCCTATTCACCGTACCACTTACGATCGCATACGGAGCGGTGGCTCGCCGAGTGTTGGGGATTCGCGTGGTCATCCATCGTGCTGCGCGCGCTGCGTTGACACGATGGGCGCTGTGGCTGGTGTGTGTTGCCCCTTGGGCGGCAACCGCGGTGCTTGCGTGGCGAGATCGGCACCTGGCGCTTGCCGAGCTATTTGGATCGACGGAAGTGATAGTGCTGTTGTCTGCCGGGGCAATCGGACTCCTCGCTGTAGTCAATCGCAACCGTCTACTCACCGGCGTAGATCGTGTTCTGCTGGGGAGGAAGCTCGAGCCGGGTATAGCTATGACCTCATTGACAAGGGAAATGGCAATAGTGCGGGATGCATCCGAGCTGGAGGAGACAATTTCACCTCTTGCAAGAGACTTTCTGGGATGCGAGTCTTGCCATCTGCTGATTCGGCAGGGCGATCGGAGAGGATTCGAATCCTCAAGCCAGAGCATCCGTTGTCTTCACGAGGAAAGCGCTTTGGTACGGTTAGCAGAAGCGTCACCAGACCCGATTTCGATCGATGCACGTGAACGAAAGACGTGGCTGCGTTGGCTGCCTGAATCCGATCGCTTGTGGCTTGCCGATGCAGATATTCGGTTGGTTGTGCCAGTTCGGGATTCGGAAGGTGCTTGCAAGGCGGTAGTTGCGTTCGGCCCGTCACGGAGCGGTGTGGTCTACCCGTCGGGAGATGTCCACCTTGCCGGCGCGATCGGATCAGCGGTGTCGATGGCGCTCGAGAACTCCGAGGCGCGAATCGCGGAATCCGTGCGAGGCTCGGAGTCGCACGCTGAGATAGTGGCCGGAGAGTGCCGGGATTGCGGCCAGGTGAGCGCTCCGCCGGCAGAGGTCTGTTCGTGTGGGGGCGAATTGGATCCTGCCGCGATTCCTTTTGTTTTGAACGGCAAGTTCCAGCTCAAGAAGATGATCGGTGCGGGGGGGATGGGAATCGTTTACCTCGCAGAGGACCTCGCTCTTAAACGCACGGTGGCGCTGAAGACTCTTCCGCGCTTGCGATCGGATGCATTGCTGCGACTGAGGCGAGAAGCGAGGTCAATGGCCAGTTTTGTCCATCCCAATTTGGCGTTGATATTCGGTGCTGAGACGTGGCGTGGCATCCCTGTGTTGGTGGTTGAATATCTGGCTGGAGGGACGTTGGCGAGTCGGTTGACCAGGGGTGAACTTGGCTTCGATGATGTGATGGAAATAGGCATCAAGCTGGCGGACGCGCTGAGTGCCCTCCACCAGAAGGGAATGCTGCATCGGGACGTCAAGCCGGCAAACATTGGGTTTTCGGAAGAAGGCGAGCCAAAGCTGCTGGATTTCGGATTGGCTCATTTGGTTGAGAGTACGCAACCGCATTTCCTTGACAGTCTGGAGTTGCCGGAAAGGCAAGGTGTCGAAGATGGTGCTGAGCGCCTGACAGGAACTGATCACGTCGTGGGGACACCGTTTTATCTTTCTCCGGAGGTAGTTACAGGGGCGGAACCGTCCATCGATCAGGATCTATGGAGTCTGTGTCTGGTTCTTTGGGAGGCTATTGTCGGGTTTCATCCATTGCGCGACGATCCTATCGACAAGGCCATGGATCGAATCGCAGCCGGCAAAATCCCTGATCTCAGAAAATCCCGCCCGGATTGCCCGGATCCGCTGGCGGCTGTGGTGATGTGTGGGCTCGCCCCGAAAGTGGCCTCAAGGTATCGCTCTGCGAACGATCTGTCCGAGGCTCTGAGGCGGGCGCAAACAAAGATGTGTGATTGAGCAGTGTTCAATTCTTGACTGAAGTTCGTTCTCTGGTCAAAGGCGCCTTGATGTGGAGGCACCAAATCAATTGACCATGAGAGAAGCTACAAGGAGGAAGCAATGGGAACGAACTTGGACGTCGAGAAGGCTCTAGATGAGGTTGTTGTTGGTATCGAGACAGGCGCACAGCCATTCAAATTGGACGGCAAGACTCGGGCGATGGTGAGGGAGATGTACGGGAAGGGGTTTCGCGAACAACGGAGTCGCAGTCATGTTGACTGGAGCAAGGACAGCGTGACTGTCCTCAGGCTTGCGTCCAAGCTCGGTTGGTACGCAGCGATGATGACGTCGTATGTCCACGCGATCAAAGGTCAACGGGCCCCTGACGTGCTGGACAGTGATGCCGTGTGGTTTGCGGCACTTTGGATCTCCGGTGTTGACTGTGGGAACCCGATTCCCGAGGGTGGAGCCGGCGTCATTAGGGCGCAAGGTGGCTACTGCCCGCCGAAGTACATCTGTCTTGTTCGCCCCGAGATCTGCCAAGCCGATATCGCAAGCTCAATCGGCGATAGATTTGAGCTTCTCGCTCAGGCTCTTGCCGCGAGGGCATAGTGGCATGAATTTATGAGCCGCCCAGAGGCGGTATTTCAAAAGGGAGGTTGGTATGGGAGCTGATTGGAATGTTGAAGATGCACTGAACTCTGTCCTAGAACACATCGACGCGGGAGCATTGGTGTTTTCTCTTCATCCAGATACTGCGGAAGAACTCAGAGATATGTACAGGAAGCCATTCACTGATCAGAAGGATGAAGGAGTTGAGTGGGATGAGTATAAGATCTGGATCCTCTTCCTGTCTGTGAAGATCGGTGCGATCGCGGCAAAGAAGACCGCAGACAAGTTGTTAAGAGGAACTCGAGAGTTCTCTCTGGTGCTTGACAAAGAATCTGTTTTTGAGGCGTGTCTACTCGTGGCTGAGGTTTTCTGTAGACGATTCAAGAAAGGTCAAGATGGGGATCCCGAAATCACAGGAGGCTTCTGTCCGCCGGATCATCTGCGTGAGTTCATGAATCTGCCGGATGTCAACGGGATGGCGAATCCGGAAAGTGAACTCAGGAAGGTGATGGAAGCACTCTATCTGTAGTCCTTCTGAGCCATAAGGAACAGTTGTTGGGCCACCATTGGGTGTCGGGGGGGGGGACGTGAGTTTTATAGGAGTCTCACGCGGCACCCCAATGGCACAAACAAGGAAAATCCGGCGATGGCGCCGAAGCTGAGGGATTCGTTGAGATCGTCAGCATAGGTGCCACGTTCACATGTGATGATTTGTCAGGTTGTTGGCAGAATTCGGTTACACCGTCCACGCACGGGAGGAGTCCCATGCCACGACATTCCCGTCTTTTGTCCCAGGCGCGATCTACCATGTGTATTGCCGTGTTGCTCGAGGTGAGTTTGTCTTTGACGACAACCTTGAGGCCGCGGAGTTTGTCGGGACACAGTTCCGTCCCCAAATGGCTCAACCGCGGTCTTCGCAGACAGGCCATCGATCCTGAGTTCAAGAAGAGTCTGGACACTCTTGACGCTGCGATCTCTCGCAGCAGCCGATAAATCAACAAGTGTGAA
The DNA here is from genome assembly GCA_024229275.1 of bacterium. Taxonomy (GTDB): domain Bacteria; phylum Acidobacteriota; class Thermoanaerobaculia; order Thermoanaerobaculales; family Sulfomarinibacteraceae; genus JAAESQ01. The sequence goes on from JAAESQ010001460.1 coordinate 10,651, forward strand.
CGTAGCACCCAGTGCCCAGTGCGCCCAGGGGAGAAAAGAGAGATGACATCTATGCTTCTTTGGTCGTTGGGTCGTCCTCGTAGGTTCCGAGGGTAGTTGTCATCTCTTCGATGTTCTGTACTAGATCCTTGCCGATCTCCATGTTTCGTGAGGATCCTTCGACGGCCTGGGCGGTGTGCTCAGCCATTTCGCCAACGTTCCTGGCTGCACTCTCGAACCGCTCTGCCTGGCTGGCAACGCGTGCTTCCATAGCACCGACGAGTTCATCGACGTGATCGATCTCCAGCCCCATTCTCTCGACGTTGTCCGTGATCTCCGCACGCCCGGTATTGCTGGCCCCAGCGGCGTCGTGAAGGCTTGCGCTGCTCCCGAGGATAGCTTTCTGCAGGTGGTTCGCCGAGTCGAACATGCGGCTTGTCAGCACGTTGATCCGGTCAGCGGCGTCAAGGGATCGCCGCGCGAGGTCCTTGACCTCTTCAGCCACGACAGCAAAGCCTCGACCGGCTTCGCCAGCTCGCACAGCTTCGATCGTGGCGTTGAGCGCGAGCAGACGCGTCTGGCCCGCTATACCAACAATGAGTTCCGCCATCTCTTCGATGCGTGCAAAATCTTCATCTAGTTGGTCTGCGGTGGCCGAAGCTGTCTCACCCGCTTCATGCGCTTGCTGCATCGCCTCAGCGAACCCGTGAGTCTGGTCCAAGACCACGCGGAAACGGCGCTTGACGTCCGCGATGCGCTGATGGGCCGTTTGCGTTTCGCTCGCAATGCTAGCCGCCTCTCCTGTGAGAGCCTGCACCTCTCCAGCGACCTCTCTGGCGAAGCTGCCCCGGGCCCTGGATGCCTGGTTGACAGCCGACGCCACATTGAACACCTTTTTGGATAGCTCGCTCGATCGTCTCAGGCATGCGATGAATCTGCGTTCATTCAGCAAGCCGTCCGTATTCAGTGTGGTGTCCGTGTTCTTAGCATCCCCCTGAGATCCGATCGACCTGATCTGAGCGATTGTGGCAACGAAGTAGGGGACGATGAACGTAAGGATCGTCTTACCAACGTCAAGGCGCTGAGGGTTCATCCACGCTTCCGATTGATTGATGAGGGTGAGGATGGGCCCTACGGCAAACGCGATGATAAGACTCCTGCGAACGACCTCTCCAGAGAAGATCCTCTTCAGGGCGTCATTTGTGTCGATCCGAGGCTCCGCCATCGAGGTAACCTCCAGCGACAGACTCTAACTCAAAACGCGTAGATTGCGGTAACTTGCTGAAACGTGCCAAGCAACCGGAATAGATGTAGTGATCCTGTCCAAGCGCCCGTCGGGACAGAGCCATCAGTGCCAGGATCCAAGACACTAAGAAGTTGAGGAGGCGACCAATCGGAGAACTCAACAATCTCCTGCATCATCCCCTTTGCGTCTCTGCGTCTTATTCCCTTACGAGCACGTCGTTTCTGGTCGCACCGGCTGAAGCCGGCGCCTACATTTGGGAGACGCTCGGTTTCAACTTTCATCCTCTTTGTGCTGTCTTCGTGTGCTTGTTGATCTTCGTGGTTCCAACCTCACGTGCGCATCGGCTGGAGGGACTTCCAAGCTGGGGCGTACGAATTCTTGAACCACTGCTGGTAGATCGGGTCCCTGAACACGAACGGACCCTTGAGAGGGGGCCACCGCTCAACCAATTTCCCACTGACCAACTTGCCCAACCCCTCAGCCATATTTCACGGGCTGCTGAACCTTGAAAACCTTACATTTGAACATGATAGGCTGGTGCCATGAGTGACGTGGTGAGCGAAGACCAACGCGAGCAAATGGCTGATGAGCCGACTGTTTCGTCAGGGGAAGATGGCATAGACCTCAGCCTTATCAGCTGGATGCTTGAACTCACTCCCGAAGAACGACTCCGAGCTGCGCAGGACATGATCGACACCGTGTGGGCATTGAGGAATGCGGAGCAATCCTCCTAAGCTTCTGGATCTCTTGCGGGTTCTGACCGAACACCACGTAGACTTCATTGTCGTTGGTGGAGTTGCTGCGATTGTTGAAGGCGCACCGATCGCGACTCTAGATCTTGACATCGTCTGCGAGCGCAGTGAGGAAAACCTTCAGCGGCTCGTTGACGCATTAAATTCGATCAATTCGCGCTATCGCGACCCTGCTGGACGCCATATCGTTGCCGACCTTCGACGGATTTCGTCAGCTCATACAAGTCTTCTATTGACCGATTTGGGTCCGCTTGATGTCCTCTCTGAGATTGGCGATGGCGAGACCTACGAGAGCCTGCTGTCTCATTCGAGGAGCAGGCGCATCGAGGGACGGGATATTCGCGTCCTTGGTTTGGCAAAGGTAATTGAAACAAAGAGCTTCGTGAACTCTGAAAAGGACCGTGCGGTTCTTCCTCTGCTGCGAAAGACCCTCGAGAGCAAACAGAAGTAACAACGAGTTCTGTCTACAGGGGATGGCTACACGGAGATGCAGGACGAAC
>JAAESQ010001461.1 GCA_024229275.1 bacterium
CAATCGAGTCGACAAAGAAGAACCCATTTCTGGTCAGAATGAGGAAGAGGTTTGAAAGCAATCAGGACGCGGCGATCGCGGAAGTAGAGTCTGCACGCGCTCAGGTCCAGACGATGCGGACAATCACTCCCAGGCCCCTAGGCAGCCCAGCCTTCTTCGATGTTTCGGTTGAGCAATTGGAGGCCAACCAGGAGGTGCAAGCGAGATACGCAGAAGAGCCCTGCGGTGAGCCTCGCGTAGCCTTGTGGTTTTTACCGAACTTCACCCACATTTTGCGCGGTGGAATCAGGACTATCTTCTCTGTTGCACAGGATTTCACGCGCACTTGGGGAACGACGAATATCATTGCTGTGTACGGCAAGAAGATAGACCTCGACGCTCTCGACACGATGATTCGAGATTCGTTTGCAGATCTCGACTTTCGTGTGATTGAAGTTGCTGATGACTCGGACCCAAAGGACTTGCCTGAGAGCGACATCGCCTTCTGCACGTTGTGGACTTCAGCCTACCTGTTGGTGAAGTACAACAAATGCAAGGGCAAGTTCTACTTCGCGCAAGACTACGAACCAAGTTTCTATCGCGCCGGTACCACTTCTGCTCTCATTGAACAGACCTACAGATTTGGTTTCTTTGCAATCACCAATACGGTGGGCGTGGCCGAGATGGTGCAGCGTCATAGCGACATCGTAGGCTATTTCACCCCTGGAATTGACCATGAGTTGTTTCATGCGAATGACAACGCTACGAAGGAGAACGGTGTCAGTCGGGTCGTCTTTTATGGCCGTCCAGGAAACCCGCGGAACGCGTTCAATCTTGGGATCTCAGCACTGACCGAGGTTAAACGAGAGATGCGCGATGATGTGCAGATCATCTCGGTGGGTGCCGAATTCGACAGCCGCAGCCACGGTATCAACGGCATCATCGAGAATTGGGGCGTTCTGCCAACAATGGAAGCCGTAACCGAGCTTTATCGTTCTTCTCAGGTTGGACTGGTCTTTATGTTTTCGGCCCACCCGTCCTACCAGCCAATCGAGTTCATGGCCTCTGGATGCGCTACGGTGACAAACCATAACGCCAGCAATCTATGGTTGCTCCGTGATGGATACAATTCAGCGCTGGTGGACTCATTAGTCACTCCGATCGCCGACCGAATCGTGCGGTTGCTGCGTGATGATGACTATCGAAGGACCATTGTTGAAGGTGGGCTTAAGACAGTTTCGAAGTTGGACTGGGCACGCGCCTTTGCAGACATCCGAGATTTCGTCATCAATCCAATCAACAAACGGCTTCCTCCAGGGAGATCCAGTGAGCCATTCCTCTTCTGACAGTATTGGATTTCACTCCGAGAAGGAGTTTGCCGAATATGTCCAGAGTCGACAGGTCGATTTCATCGACTTTGGATGCGGCGCAGGGCAAAGCCTCTCACAGGCGCCGGACATCTTCGGTGCATGTACTGGAATAGGATGCGATATTGATCCGAAAAAGATCGAGGAGGCTCGTAAATCGGGTTTCGAAGCTTTCAATGTAGACATCCTGAAGATCCCCGATCAGCCGATCGTTCGCTTTGTCACCATGATTCATTTTCTTGAGCACCTCCAAGGTTATCGGCAAGCCGAGGCAATGATCACAAAGGCATGTCGCATCTCCACTGAGTTCGTTTTCTTGCGCCAACCCTATTTCGACGCGGATGGTGAACTCATGGCGCGTGACCTCAAGTGCTACTGGTCGGACTGGACGGGACATACATTTTCGGTAACGACGCTGAACCTCTATCGGATATTTCGTGACCTCCAACAGAATGGAGATTGCGCAAGCTTCACCATAGGTCTGTACGATCCCATTGAGTCCAGTGATCATGAGGCCATTCATCCTCTGTGCTCCCCGGTAGACCAACACGCTTTTGATGCATCTCGTCATGCGAAGAAGCCGGAGAGTTTCAGCTTCGACTTTCCGGTCTATCGGGAAGTCCGAGTTGTCGCCTCGAAGTCGAAAGAACTCCATGCGAAGAATTGCGGCCAGGTCTATTGGCATCACGAACTGTTCGACAGTCGGGAAATCAAGTAGGTCCCATTTTCCGGTCGAAGATCCACACGATTCATCAGTGGAAACGAGGCCGGTGGAGGAGTAACAAGCCTTAGGCGATCGCCGAGTTGGAGCTGGGCGTGCTGTTTGCCGAGTCGGACAGACAACTCAACCCAGGGAGAGATGTGACGCAGGCCATTTGAGGCCAGATATTGCTGCGACTATCTTTGACACTGGAGAAACCGACGTGAAAAGGACTGAATGGATCCTCGTGGGGTGTCTTGTGGGTGCCGCGTCCGTGCAAGCTCAGGTTGCAGCGCCGGTTCTCAAGTGGCAGAACGGGGGTTGCTACTCGTCGTGGTGCGAGACTGGTTGGTACTCCTCTCCGGCTGCTGCGGATCTTGATGGTAACGGGAGTGTCGAGGTCATCGCCTCAGCATACTCAATCGTGTCTCTGAATGGCGCCACCGGAGCACTCAATTGGCGAGTGGCTTCCGGGCATGATCGCAATGAACCCGGTGCTGACAACGTCGGTCGGACGTGGCCTGGAATTGTGCTCGCCGATGTGGACGGCGATGAAGCACTCGAGATCGCTACCTCGCATGGTGCCGGTTGGGCATCGGTCTATACCGCAGACGGATATTTCGAAAGTGGATGGCCGCAAAGACCGTCGATATCAGAGTTGCGAGGCTTGGCGGCCGGTGACATAGATCAGGATGGCAGCATGGAGATCGTGGTCTCGGCAGCAGTCGGCAGCAAAACCAACACCTGGGTTTTTGAGCACACAGGTAGTCTCCGAGCGGGTTGGCCACAGTTGGTCGGAGAGAGCGGTTATGCGTATGGAGTGTTCAATGACAACGTTGCGCTGGCAAACCTGGACTCGGATGACAAACTCGAAGTGATCGTCCCGTCCGACGTGCACTACATATGCGCTTACAACCCTAATGGGAGTCACGTCATGGCTGATCCCGTGTACGGAGGCAAGACCTGGGGTTTGGTTGGAGTATGGGAAGACTACGCCATTGAGCTTCGAGGTTGGGGTCGATGTAATGGTGAGCGTGACGAAAGCTACCGCACCAATTTTGCCGACGGCCCGGCAACCGTAGCTGACATGGATGGTGATGGAGAACTGGAAGTAGTGGCCACGGGCCGTGTGTATGACTGTACGGGAGGGGAGACAACAAAGTACACCGGTGTCTACATTTTCCAGACCGATCGTGGGCGGTTCGTGACAACCGAGTACGACTGGACGATCGTACCGACCGATCTGGGTTTGCCGCTTTCTCTGGACTGGAACGTCATCGAAGGCGCCAACTACAACCCCGCAGTTGCAGATCTCGACGGCGACGGCGAGAAAGAAATTATCTACGCTGATTTCGCCGGCAACGTACACGCTTTTTGGCTTGATCGAACTGAGCATGACTCTTGGCCACTAGCGGTCTACGAACCCTCAGAAGGGTTCTACCGCTTGGCTTCCGAACCCGTAGTGGCCGATCTCGACAACGACGGTACTGCCGAGGTTCTGTTCACATCGTGGTCGCAGAAGCATTGGAACGCGAACGGCCACCTGTATGTTGTTGGATCCACCGGTACTGTTCTCCACAAGATCATGCTGCCCGACGCATTGGGCAGTAGCCATTGGGATGGTGCGCTGGCGGCACCCACACTGGTGAATATCGATGATGACGCGGATCTCGAGATCCTTGTCCAGACAGCTCACGCAGGGGTTGTGGCTTACGATCTTCCCGGAACCGACAGGGCTAGGGTGTTGTGGGGAACAGGTCGAGGCTCATACACTCGATCTGGAACTACTGCGGTAGCTCCTCTGGTTTTTAGTGATGGTTTTGAATCGGGCAGTGCTAGCAGGTGGTCAAAAACGGTGCCGTAGAGGGCCAAAGGCTGCAAACTTCAGGCATCGTTCACCCGCTGCCGAACCCATACTTCAAAATCGCTATCACCTTGAACGAACTCAAAGCCGCTCTCTGCGAGAGTCGAACGAATCCTGTCGGCGCCGGGCGTGATCTTTAGACAGATGCCGGCCACTTCATATGCTTCAAGACCCCGCTTGAACTTATTCAAGCGCCGCTTCTTAGTCTTGCGCCCTTTGAGAAAATGACTCATCCGAATTCTTCTCTCGACGTCGTCTTCACCGAGTATCTCGATGTGAGATCCCAGGTAGTTTCGGACGACGAGTGGAAATCGGTGATCTCGAACTACTGGAATCCAGACGCTGACATCGGGTGGTGCAATGACGATTGAACCTGGTGGTGTGCATTGATTCAGTTGCTGCGCCCAGTAGAACTGCGGCTGTTCTACCTTAAGCCTCGGCCAGCCAAGGGAAACGCTCCGGTTGTGATGACTCAAACCGCTGTAGCGTGGGATCCCGATTGCGAAACCGATGAGCAGAAGGGCGAAGAGAACGCGCGCACCAATCTCAACTCGTTTTGAGCCAACGAGTGTAAGCGGCGAGAGGAGTAGTAGAGAGATCAGAACAGGTATCGGAACCGACCAGAGCACCCTCCAGTACGCCGGTCCAGTCATGTTTGCTTCTATCAAATAGGTGGCAAGCGGATTCAGTTGAAAAAGCCCCGCAGTCAAACACGAAATTGCTGCGAAGCGCTGAGCGAGTCCTTTAGTACAGAAACCCCAGGAAACAAGGAGTGCTGCGACACCGACGGTCCAAAGGCGTCCGTTGCCCAGGACAGTTACGATTGCACTCTCGACCTGCTCAATCCCACCAGAGCCAACACCTTCTCTTACCCAATTTGAAGTGGTTGCCAACCACGAGGGAACGGATCCGATGATGCCGATGGCACATAGAAGGAACGCATAGCCTTTCCACTGTGGTCGCCGATTGAGGAGAACAAGGATGATGCAAATTATTGCAGGAACCACGAACCATGGAGCGAAATCGGCCAATTGAACGATCGCTGTATGGCCCAGATTCTCCCGTGCTTTTTCAAAGGACCGTGAAAAATGACTCGCCATGATTGGCTTGAGTGTGAGCGCAACTATTAAGACATAAGAAGAAGAAAGTGCACCCAAGAACAGACGCTTTGCCCCAATCCAGTTGAGTGGGACCGCACTCAATAGCGCCATGCCGGAAGCGATAGGTATTGCCCATAGCGCAGAAGATGTGCAGCCAATTGCGCTGATCTGAGCCGAGGCAAGAAGGAGCCAAGTTGATCCTCGAGGTCGGAGTGCGAACCGTAGGCCATAGGCAATGGTCAACGGTGTAAACACCGAGAGAAACAGAGCCTTTCCCTGCCACATCCGTACAAGCGTGAAGTTGCCGAACCAGCGATGAGTCTCACCAACTGCGATGAGCACCACAAGAATCGATAACACTGCCCACAACCACGATTTGGGTGTGAGTTCGCGAAACAGTTTTGCGTAGGCCAGAGGCATGAGCATTGCGGCAAAGGCAGTGGCCAACCAATGAAAACAATAGATCGCTGGAATTTTTGTAATGTAAGAAATCGCACCGACCAGAAGCTCATATGAGTGAGAGCGATACACAGGAAGGCAGATTGGGAGGCCATCAATGCCATGAATGGTGTCTTTCGCAAGAATGGATTCTCCTGGTGATTGCGCTGCAGCAACAGCTATGTTGACGTA
>JAAESQ010001462.1 GCA_024229275.1 bacterium
CGAACGCGGCGTAGAAATGCTCAAGATCAAACAAAGGGAGGGGGTTGTCCCCCTCCCTTGAGTTCTTTGTGTTCATTGGCGCCCTCAGGCAAAAGTGAATCAGTCACCCCTCCGAGAGACCAGATGCTGTCGATCCTCTATGGCTTACTGCTCGACCAATTGGAGATGTCTCCAGATTCGAAGCCGTCTTCAAAAATTCCGGTCGAGCACCCCGCAAAGCTGAACGAGGTGATGCGCGTTCCCCAGCTGCTGCCAGGCATGTACTCGTTGGTAAACCAAAAAGTGCAGTCGTCAGCTGGGTCAATGCTCATGGCGGCGTAGTCGCCCCAACGCCCACTGCTTGTTTGTGCCTGCACACCGGCAACGGTCAGATTCTCTGGCCCCATGGTGCCGAGTGCGTCGGTTGTCAGGCGTCCGGTAAATCCGATGCTCGGGTAGATTGGTGAGCCGCCGACGTCTGTCTTGCTGTAGCCGAGGGCGATATTGCCCTGGCCATCCATGGCGACCGAACCCATGAAGAAGTTAGCGGTTGAGGAATTCGTGTCTCCTCCGAAGGTCCCCTCCTGGTGCAGTATCCATGAGCCGGCGGGGCCGCCGGTGCGGCGCAGTTCGAACCAGCGGTTGCCTGCTTCGACATTGCTTCCTGAAGTCGCCGGGTCGCGATTGGTGGCAAAGTTGCCGACCAAGGCTTCGTGGGAATCGAAATTGCGGTAGGCAAGCCGTTGCAGCACCACTTCGCGGATCGGGTCGAGTCTTTGACCGGTGCCGGGTTGGGGAACCGAGTAGAAGGTAGAGTAGTTAATCATCCAGGAGTTGAAATCGGTGATGGTGATCGGCGCCAGAGCTGTGACTATCGTATTTGCCGGTGTCGCCCAGTCCACTGTCATTTCATACATCTCGAGGTAGTCGTCGGCCGGCACCGGCGAGACGTCGTGTGCCTCGTCGTCGTATTGGCGCATGAAGATTCCTGGCGCCCCAGCTGGAGGTACAGCATCACCGTCGTGATCGGCCGGAGTCAGTGCCTGGAAGCCGTAACCGGAAACCGGAGGTACTACCGCGAGGCGCTGCATAGCGGCGGCAGTGCCGGCGAGCATATTGGTGCGTTCAAATGCGTATGTGGTCTGGGGACCACCGCTACCATCTTCATTGGAGGTGCCATAGTAGGCATCGGGCCAGACACCGAAGTGGGGGTAGTCAGGGAAGCTCGGCGCCGTGAACTGGTAAAGGTAGTATGCCCCGGTAGGATCGCTGGTCTGGGACACGTAAATACACATGTCATTGCTGAAGGTGAACTCTTGGAGGAACCAGCGATCGGCGAGCCAGTCGTAGAGTACGATGGGGTCACCGGCGCCGCTAGCACAGCTACCTCCGGGTGCTAGGGAATCCAGCGCAATCGGAAAGCCTGGGAGCATAGTTCCAGTCTTGTCGTAGACGGCTATTCTCGAAGCATTGACGGATTGAACGTAGTGGTCTGGTCCGACGTCACCAACAGTGTCCGGAGGGGTCCCTCCGCCGAATGGTAGTCCGTCCATGTTGAGGTCCACTGTTACGACAGGTGCATGGCTCCTCAACGCGTTGTTCTGGAGATCCAGTAATGGGTCGCGCTGGCCTTCGCCAGGTACGAAATCGTCCCGGCCCGGTACTGGATAGAACCGGCGAGGGATTTCCTTGATCGGGTCGCCGGGTCGCCATTCCATGGCCTGTGGCATGTCTCGCAACGCCGGGGTCAAATATGGAGTATACGGCCCATAAACTTCCGCGCCCTGGGCAAGGATCTGCTGACCTTCATCCTCTGCAGAAGCAGGAAAGGCAACTGCCAATACGAGCAGTCCTACTAGAACTCCTACTGCGAGTTCCTGTGTCCTCAGGTTTGTCTTCAATTCACGCATGGTTAGTCTTTTCATTGAGATCCCCCGTTCAGCTTTGATGCGTCCGCACTCTGCTGGCTCAGCACGCTGATCGTACCTTGCCGGCTCGTTAAGTCGATGATGGTTTCACCGCTTCCGATCACTATCTGGCCATATTTGGCGGGTTCCACTGCTATACGATACTCGATCTCGACTGAGAAATCGACGCGAATCCTGCCAGAAGTGGCAAGTCGAATGGTCACATTCGCATCTTCTGCCACAATCGCGGTGATGTCACCAGTTGTAGTCTCCGCTTTTAAAGGAAGTGTGGCGCGCCCCAATTCGACGTGAATCGGCTCCGAGCCGTCTTGATCTGCGACGGGAGAATCAGGGATGGTGGATGGGCTACTGGTTTCCAGCGGTGTTGTGGTGGTTTGGCTGCTGAATTCTTCCGAGCCTGCCTTGGCCTCTCTCGCCAGCGGTCGTCGAATCAGGTGAATATGACCGTTACCGCTGGTGAGGCGCAGCGCGGCGGCGCCCTTTCCGATAACCGTCGTTCCGTGCTTGATTCGGCTCTCCCCAGGCTTGTGATCAATCTTCATCGAGAAGTCGGTGCTGATTCGCCCACTGGTTGAAGCAACTATCTTCAGGTTGACGTCGTTGTTGAGGGAGACCGTCACATCGCCGGTTTCTGTAACTATGGATTGATCCCGTTCGGCGTCCCGTTCCCTGAACACTGCGAGGACCGGACCGCTCACAGTCGATACGTCGAGCTCGCCGGTAATTCCCCGTATCCATACGTCGCCGCTATTCGTTGTCACATGAACGTTGCTCTTCACACCCTTGACCTCGACCATTCCGTGGTCAGTAGTTGCCTTGAGTGAAATCCCCAGGGGCACAAAGACAACGAGGTCTGCTCGTTTTAGCTGTTTCTGATCGCGAATCGTCACTAACTTACTGTCCGCCGTTGTCCGGTAGCCCACCGTTACTTCGGCGCCGAGTTTCGATTCCGCCGTTTCTAGCATCAGCGGTGGTTCTTCTGTGGCAAAATCCTGCACCATTGCGATAACTTCAACCTTACCCTCGTAGCCACCAAAACGAGCGCG
>JAAESQ010001463.1 GCA_024229275.1 bacterium
CAATTTCCAGATGCCGCTCTGACCATCGAGATCGGGGCAGGCGGGATAGCCGAAGCTGTAGCGTTTGCCACGATAACGACCGGCGAACCGGTCTTTCATCGTCAGTTCAGCCGGGTCCGGGAAACCCCAGAGTTCACGTATGCGACGGTGTAGCCATTCAGCCGTTGCCTCGGCTGTTTCAACCGCCAATGCCTGGATTGCATGGCTTCTCAGAAACTCACCCTGAGCCTTGGCGTCGGCTGACTGATCCCTCACACCCTCACCGGCGGTGACGACAAAAACTGCCATGCTGTCTCTTTGACCGTCGCGTGCCGGAAGAACAAGGTCGGCGATACAAGCACCATCCTGTTTCGCTTGCCGCGGGAACGTGAGTACTTCGACAGCCTCATCGCCTCCAGCTTCAAACAGCGCCACTGAGTTTCCATCAGCTTGGGTCTCGAAGAAGCGCCATAGGGCAGCTACTCTCATCCAACTCTCGGCTTCAGCTTGAACCTCATCTACTAACGCTTTGAGCTCGAGGGCCTTTTCATCTCGTTCTGCCAGCTTGCGCGAAACGCTACCAGGCAGACCTAAGTGCTTTCCAATCAGCATTTGAAGGTTGATATAGCTCCAAATCTCTTTCAGCTGGGGAATTCGAGGCAACACACGGCGTTCATTCTGAGGCACCGGCAGCGGAGCGACATTCAACCTCACTTTCGAGCTGCGTTCGGTGGTCGCCTGATAGCCAACTCCGCCAGGGCCTGGTGAGTCCTCAACCATCGTGGAAACTGATTCCTCAGCACTCTCTACTTCCGAACTCATCAGCCGCAGCATTGCGTCCAGGCCCTGCATCGCGTCTTGACAATAAGTCACCGACCCGCCATAGGCCGGAGAAATTCGGCCCCGAGTAAACTTGTCCGACAACGCGGCTCCGCCCACAAGCAGAGGAACATCGATCTCGGCCGTCGCCAGATCCTGGGCCGTGACTACCATCTGGTGTGCTGACTTCACGAGCAGACCCGATAGGCCAATCGCGTCTGGACTATGCTCTCGGCACGCCTCGATGAGCTTCTGCGGCGGCACTTTGATACCAAGATCTACGACCCGAAAACCATTGTTCGACAGGATGATTTCGACAAGGTTCTTGCCAATGTCGTGGACGTCACCTTTGACCGTCGCGAGCACCACTCTGCCTCGCACAGCATCCATCTCGGACTCCATGAATTGTTCGAGGAATGCCACTGACGCCTTCATCGACTCCGCACTCTGCAACACCTCAGCAACGATGAGCTGATTCGCATTGAATAGGCGCCCGACTTCTGACATCCCCTTCATCAGCGGGCCGTTGATGATCTCCAACGGTGGGTTCCCAGCATCAAGCATCGCTTGCAGTGCTTCTTCGAGGCCCTCCCGCGTTCCCTCGACGACAGCCCACTCGAGGTGTTGTTCAGGTGAGAGATCCTGCTCCCGTGGCGAGTCCGACATTTCTTTGGCTGCGCGAAAATGTTCGGTTATTCGCGAGATGTTGTTGCGATTTATCGCAGAGCGCTGTTCAAGCGTCTGTTGCCGCCAGTCATCCGAGGCATTCGCGAGGTCGGCGTCGGCCTCCTCGAAGGGACGGTTGAACAGCAGGCACTCAGCCATCTGCCGCTCGCGCTCGGGAATCGACGCAAATCGCTCGAGTCTTTGGGTGTTGACGATTGCCAGATCGAGCCCTGCCTTGGTGCAGTGGTAGAGGAAGACAGAGTTGACGACCTCTCTAGCAGCGACCGGCAATCCAAAGGAAACATTCGAGACTCCCAGAATGCTTTTTGCGGCTGGAATCTCCTTTTTGATCAGCCGCAGACCCTCAATGGTCTCGACGGCTCCGCCGACATATGATTCGTCTCCACTGGCCGCAGGAAAAGTCAGCGGGTCGAAGATGATGTCCTGTTCGGCAACGCCATACCTCTCAGTGAGCAGCTGGCACGAACGGTGTGCAACCTCGAGTTTGCGTTCACGGGTGAACGCTTGTGCCTGCTCAGGATCCTCGTCAATGGTACCGACCACAACTGCTGCACCGAAGCGACGGACCAACGGGCAAATCTCTTCGAATCGGCTTTCGCCATCCTCGAGGTTGATCGAGTTGATGATTGATTTACCTTGACAGTAGGTCAGCGCACTCTCTACAGCTTCAGGATCGGTGCTGTCGATCATGATCGGCGCTTTGATCTTTCGGATCAGTTGGTCATAGAATCCATGCACATCTTCAATCTCGTCACGGTCCGCGGTTTGCAGGCACACGTCGATGATCTGAGCGCCCTTGCGAACCTGTTTACGCGCGATCTCGGACGCCTCGTCCCACTGTTCCTCGCCTATCAGACGCCTGAATTTGCGCGATCCAATGACGTTGGTACGCTCACCGACAAGCAGCGGTCGATTGTCGTCCCGCACCTCGACAAGCTCCAAGCCGGAATAGAGAGAACGATGATCGCGATCCTCAGGAACTTGTCGCGGTTTCTTACCCTCAACCATAGCGGCTAAAGCTGCGACATGGTGTTGGTCACTACCGCAGCAGCCTCCGACGATGTTGACCCACCCGTTGTCTACGAATCGCTCCATTGCTGAAGCGAGACTGGCGGGGGTTTCGTCATACGCCCCATCCTCGTTGGGAAGGCCGGCGTTCGGATAGCAGGCTACCGCACACCGTGCCATCTCATGCACGGTCCGAATGTGATCGGTCATGAACTCCGGTCCGCTCGCACAGTTAAGGCCAACTGCAAGGAGATCTCGATGTGCGACCGACGCGACAAACGCCTCCGCCGTCTGGCCTGCAAGCATGGTTCCCATCGGTTCGATGGTTCCGGAGACAATGATTGGGCACGAGAAATCGGCTTCCAGAAGAGCTCGATCCGCCGCAATCAGTGCTGCTTTGGCGTTTCGTGTGTCCTGACAGGTTTCGATCATCAGAAGATCGACACCACCAGCCACTAGTCCAGCAACCTGTCCGTAGTAGATCTGGATCAAATCTTGGAACGTCACGCCCCCAGTGACCGAAATCGCCTTTGTGGTTGGTCCCATGGAACCGGCGACGAATCGGGGTCGTTCGGTGGTGGTGTAATCATCAACCGCCTGTCGCGCTAGTTGAGCAGCGACTTGATTGATCTCAAAAGTGCGACCCTCGAGACCATATTCGGCAAGAACAATCGGGGTCCCCCCGAATGTGTTGGTTTCGATGATGTCGGCACCGGCCTCGAGGTACGCTCGGTGCATATCCAAAACAACATCAGGTCGGGCGTGGTTGAGCGCCTCGTTACAGCCTTCAAACTGTTCGCCACCGAAATCCTCTGCACCCAAGTTCCGTGACTGAAGCATCGTCCCGGTCGCACCGTCGAGAA
>JAAESQ010001464.1 GCA_024229275.1 bacterium
CAGGCGATGGCCATGAGGCCACCATCACACAGGGTCGCTTCGGCCTGCCTGCCGTGCTTCGAGCGGTGTCGGCATCTGGTCGCTCTTGGCTTCATTCGGTCAACTCCGCGAGGGCGCGGGAGGCGCCTGTTGGGCTTTCGATGATCTCGAATACGACAACCCAATCCCGGCCGACAGCTAGGAGTTGCCGAACCGCGAAGGAGCCGGTGTCCTCGAACCGCTGGATCACAGCAACGGCTACGTCAGGTGACGTGTCCTTCATGAAGAAGATGCGTGTCCTCATACGAACGTCACGATCCACTTGCGGCTGTTCGTCTTCACGATGCAGACCACTCGCCACCCCTTCGCCTCGTACTGATTGATCAACGGGACTAGGTCCCGAGCGTTCGTCTGCTCCACGAAAATCGTGTGTGTCAAGAGACGCCCCCGCTGGCCACGGCTCGGGATGGTCATGGCAGTTCCTCGATGTGGATGCAGGCGCGGTATACACCATATCGGTCTTCGTACCCATCTTCGTTGTGGTATGGCGTTGCTGCCCACACTTCGTCTTCAGTGCAGTCGGGTTGATCAGGTTTGATATTCCCAGCGATGATCATTCCGATGCATCCAGCCAAGAAAGCCATGATGACGAAGGCCACGATCATCCCGCGGAGCTCGTCGTCTGTCATGATCCCTCCCCGTACTCTCCCGTGATCTTGCGTCGCAGGAAGTCGAGCTCGAACAGGGCGACGCGTGCATCGATGCCGGCATCGTGGCGATTCGTCTCGTCGATGAATTGGTTTCCGAATTGCTTGGCGGCTCGCTTCCAGTACTTCCAATCGTGTCCCCCCATCCCTTCGAGCGCGAAGCACAGGGCATTGAGATCAATCGTTCGGTACGAGAGCATGCTGTTGAGACCAGGCATGTGGCGGGTGACGAATTGCCGGTCGTATCCAGCGACGTTCCAGCCCACAGCCAAGCGATTCATCCGGCCACCCTTCGGGAGTCGTCCTGCTAGCCAGGACGTAGCGTGGGCATCGACCACAAAGGCCGGCCAGCCCATCTTGTTGAGCGCGTCTTGTTCGACCTGGTGGACCTTGTACGCCTCTTCGTCCCACTCATATGAGTCATCCCATTGGCTCCATTTGAAGAACCAGCTTGCCATTTCGTCACCAAATGCCAGGCCAACCTGAGTCGGGGCATGCTTGCCCCATGGGTCGGAACCTGAGGCTTCGAAGTCAAGACCGATGATCTGCAGTGGAATACCGGCGTTGCTCATGAGTGCACCATGTTCCAGATAGTGCCTAGCGCGAAGCAGATGCTCCCCGCAAGGTAGAACCAGTTCGCTACGTTCATGAGTCGAACCCCATCATGTCGGTTCCCATCAGATCCTCACGATCTCGAACTCGGCATCGGAGCCGAAGAATTTGCCTCGCATAGCGAGCTTGGCATCGCGATCCCCGCCCCACGGGGAGATACGCACCGTGCCCTCGGGCGTCACGTCTACGTTGATGGATTCGGCGCCCCGGACGTCGATGTGATCTGCATATCGATGGAGGTCGACCTTGGCTTCGTGCTTGTTGATGAAGAAGCCACCCCTGATGTTCATGCTCCGGTATCCGGAGTCGTGAAGATCGTCTGGCTTGGTGTCGAATTCGATCCAGTCGAAGAGGATGCGATCCTTGGTATCTGTTTGGGCGCGACTCATGGCTAGGCGATCCCTTCTTCTTTGGCCACGCTGACAGCGATCATTTTGAGGCGGGCTTGGAGCTCGGAGAGGGTTGCGCGATCCCAATGCATCAGAGCGCGGGCAGCAGCATCGAAGTCGCGCAGGTTCATTCCCTTCCAGAAGTCCTGCTCGATCTGAGACTCAGACATGTGGGCGTTCCTTTCGTGTGGGCATGCCTACGGTAGCGGCTACGCTGGGCCAGCACAAGTGCTATCTAGGGGGCGGGCCAGCCCAGCGCAATCTGCGCAATTAGGGACTAAGGGCCTGGATTCTGATGGTCTCCTTTCTCTCTATGGGCTAGTGACCCGGGAATCCCAGTGCGATGGTGTCGTATCGAGGCTTATGCGGGTCGGCCTTGCTGGCGAGCATGAAGTCCTCGATCGTGAGATACGCGATGCCATCGCCACCGAGATGGATCTTGCGGGTGTAGGTGATTGGACTCCAGCATTCCAATTGGTTGCGAGCCTCGATGTTGTCGGCATCGAGATCACGGCCGGTGAAAGGATGGTCTTGCCAAGGGTCTCCACGCCATGGGCAGTTTTGCCAGAAGTGATCCCACCTCTGTGTATCGGAAGGGACTAGGCCGATCGCCTTGCCGTCGTCGTTGTAGGCGAGCCGACCCTCGACTTCGACGACCGTCGCCATCTTTGCGGTGTGCTTGATGACCCGAAAGAATGTGGCGTTCGTCTGGTTATATCCCCATGAGGCATGGAGATAATCCCCAACTTTCAGCGGGGCCTTTATGTCGAAATTCAAGTCGGTCATGGCGGGCTATATCCTTTCTGCGGATGGGCTGATGACTACAGGGCCGCTACTAGTTCCCGAATTGTATTCGCGCTGCGAGTCGATTACCTTCGATGGTCAGACCCACCTCGGGCCGGGCGAGGAAGTCGGCTAGGTGCGCGATCTCGGCCGCGATGATGCGATCGTCGGATTCGTACCCATACCCTTCGGCGTGCTCGCTGAATGCGGTCGGGTCGTTGTCGGGATGATCGAATGGCGTGCTCATGATGTCCTTTCTACTCTATGCCAAGCGTGATGGCCATTGATTGCGCGTCCTGCTCGAGCTCTTCCTGCTCGATCAGTAGATCATCGATACGCTCAATCGTGTCATCGATGAAGCCGAGATACGTCGCGTTCTTACCATGGCGCGGCAGGCTCGACCCTAGGGCTAGCAGTCGACCCCGTTCCTCACGCCATTCGGCGAGCTCACCGGGGATCTCGTCGAGGCGGTCACACGCCTCTTCGTATTGGGCGGCTAGGTGATCGTTCATATTCCCATCCTCTCCATGTTGGCCCACATGCGGCCGCGCATGGTGCGCCGATGTTGCCAGCAGTACAGCGCCCCGTCGCGGACGATGCGTGAGCAGAATTGCATACCGGTCCCGATGGGCATCATGCATTTGTGGTCGTTGGGGTATCCAGCATTGCCTGTCAATTCGCGGCGGTCAGAATGGCGGGCGCTCATACGCGGCCCCCTATCGGCTCGGGTGTGCGCACGAATCCTGAGCGGTCGCCAATGGCGCCACCTTTGGCGCGTAGGCCGATGATGACGCCAGAGTCGCGGTACCGCCGATCATCGGCGTCGCCATCGATCACCGGAATTCCAAGGTACGCGTCGGGAAGCGCTTCGCCGCGCTTGGTGGCGAATACGATGGCGGCGCGGTCGTACGCGCCCACCTTCGCCCCGATGTCGTCGGCGTCGTCGCGCTCCGTGACGGACGCGGTCAGCGCGTAGGTCAGTGGGGCGCTAGCGCGGGCATCGGCCGGCGCTTTGGTGTAGTCATAGAATCGGACGCGATCGCCCCATCGGGCGAATAGGTCCGGCGTGATCACTTCCCATCGGAGATCACTGATCACGTTCAATCGAACCGCGATCGGCCCATAGCGCTCGATGCCGCGATCGATCTCGCCGACGATCAGCGCCAGCGCTTCGCGCGGGTACTCGCCGAGGAAGGTAGTCCGCGCTTCAGTCGCGATGCGAGGCGAGCGCGGGCCGTTGAATGCGTAGCGCCCAGCAGTGCGGCCGAGACATGCGGCGCGGCAGCTAGCGGTACTCCAGCGGCACGCGTTCCAATCGCCGCTACTGTCGGCCGGCGCGAGCGCGAGGCCCATCACTGGCCGGCCGGATCCTTTCGCAAGCTTGAGGTTGTCACCTGGCCACGACAGGAACCGCGTCGGTTTGCGACCGTACCGCTCGAGCGCATGGGCCTTGTATGCGGCGAGCGCTTCGCGGTACGCGGGCAGAGTCTCGAGGTCGAAGGGTCCGATGCGCTCTAGGTGTCGTGTTAGGTCCTTGCTCATCAGATTACGCTCCGGCCGGCGGTGTCGACCCATTCTGATGCTTCGCGCTCTATCCATGAGGCGATATCGGCGAGACCTTCGCCATCGTATGGGTGCTCATCGGCGCGGGTCATGTCCTGGCGAATGTTCTCGGCGATGTATCGTGCGAAGTCCTCGAGTGATGTCATGAATCCTGATCCTTCCGTGTGGGCGCTTCAGAATGGCGGGCGCTATCGGGCCGGCGCTAGTTATCGGCCCCGATCTCGCGGGCGAAGTACAGGCCCGACGCTAGGCGCGGTATGACGTAGTCGTTCAGGGTCCAACCCGCGTTGTCGCGGCCAATGATGACTACGGCTCGGCCGGTACGCGTCGCGGCGTAGGCCACGCGGGCGCGGTAGTTCCGAGGAAGGTAGGCCGCGATGATCGCGATGTCATCGGCATGATCCTCGATGATGGCGCTTCGCCACTCGCCGCCGTTGGGCATGAGCTTGAGGCTATCGGCCCATGTGCTAGTCATTCGGTCGGTCATTGTCCCTAGTCCTTTCGTGTTGGGCGCATGGTCTCCGGGAAGCGCTCGCCCGAGGGCATGTAGGCGAGCGCAACCCGCGGACCACGCGCTAGCGCCCAAGCGCGCGGTTCCAAGCATTCGACGCGGGCGAGTGACCATGAAGCACGGTTTGCAGGATGACGCTTGCCCATTCGAGACCTTCCCGGATCTCGCGCGGCGTGCGGAATTCCGCAATCATGAGACCATCGAGCGCGCCACCGGATCGGTGCCATTTGAGATGGCCGAACAGCGCGGCGCCGACGTTCCACAATTCATAGTCCGTATTGAGCGAGCGCCCATCATCCTGGCGCTCTACCCTGTCGCGGCTGAGCGCACTCGAGCGCAAGCGCAACCCGCGTGAACCCTGATCGGTGTATGCACACGAGAAAAGGTCGTACCAATTCCATCCGCGCTCATTCAGGTACCGCTCCAGGGTTGCGAGATCCTCGAGGGTATCGGCGCGCTCGGCATCGCGCAGCTTGGTGAGTGCTTCGGTCCATGCGCCCATAAGGTCGGTCATGGTTGGCTTAGTCGTGGTCGTCGCGGTCATCGTTCGCTGTCCTTCCTCTTACGATCTTCCCATTCCGCGTAGTCCTTCGGTCGACCACCATCGATCTCGGCGAAGGTCTCAGCGAGAAACGCGCGGTAGCTGTATGGATCCTTATCGAAATGGCTCTCGCGCTCGGCGTCGACCGCGTCGCGGGGCCATTCGGCGAGCACGCCATCGTACGTTGGGCGAGTGAAGCGCCGCACGGTGTATCGACCATCGGTCGGCTCGATGACATATACGCCATTGTCGCCATGGTCGAAAGGCTCTAGCGCTTCGGGTGTGATCTCGGTCGGGCCGTTGGTGATACCAAGCGATAGGCCACTCCAGTACTCAACGTCGAAGAAATCACTGACGACGGCCGCGAACCGTGCCGCGCTGTAGTCGACGTCGTGCGCCGGCCCATACCGGCGGTCGAGTTCGGCGAGGAATGCGTACACCGAATCGGCGCCGCCATTCCAGTGCAGATACACCGCGGGTGAGATGCTGTTCGATGAGGCGAATATGACATGAGCGCGGTTACCCATCGCGTTGGTCCTTCCTTGTGGTGTGCGCAGCTTGCGCTTCATACGAACGACGGCCACCGGGGCTCGCTTTGGTCGTGATGCGCAACCCTGATGGGCCGCGGTGCTCCATCTCGGCATCGGTGCGCTTAGCCATGTTGGTCCTTTCTGTGGGCGCTACTGCGACCCTACACCTACACATGCACGGTGAGAAGGGTCATACACATGATGACACGAAAGGACTACTCCAGCGCATAGTCACTGCATCGATGCGGGTAGGTTCAGAATGGCGCACGCTGCCTGCCAGCCCATGCTGCTGTACATACATGCTCACGCTGGGCGAATCACATCACTGTAATTACGGTGGTGTTATGTGCTGACCGTCGCGACTTGCTCCGATACAGACCGCCACGATGCCAATTTAGGGGGTGCTGGCTCTATATAGAGGAGATC
>JAAESQ010001465.1 GCA_024229275.1 bacterium
CTTGCCGTAGATATGAGCGTGGCGATACTGATAAACCATCTCCAGCTGTTCGACTGCTCGCAGTGCTCCCCACCGACCTGCTGAAAGTCCAACGAACGCGACCGGCTGATCCACCAGACAGTCCGGGAAACGCAGCATGTCGATGAAGTACTTCATCACTCCCGGAAATGAGCCGTTGTACTCCGGAATAACAGTGATAATTCCGTGAGCGTCGAGTATCGCCTGCTGGAAGCGCTCGAACTCGGGGGGCTTCTGGGCGTAACTCTCGGGATTGAAGAGAGCCGGTGGAAGCTGTGCAAGATCAAGCAAGGTGCTCTCACACTCAAGAGCTGTGAGTTCAGTTGCAACGGTCGTGGCAATTTTGAGGGTGCTGCTCCCAGGACGGTTTGTCCCGGAGATGACGGTAATCATTATGGTTCTCCTCAGGGTTAGGTGATCGCTTATCCTCGAGCGAAGCACCGCTGATCTCAACCGCAGTCGATGCAGTCACATTCCGATACATCCCTCTCACCGCTCTGAAGATCCTGATCAGGGTACACTCTTCGCACCCATACGAGGAGGCTGCCGATCATGCGCAGACACACCACTATCTTCATTCTGATGCTTGCCCATGTGAGCGGAATAGGCTTCGCCGGCGATAAGTCATTGACGCTGGACAAAATCTTCGGCGAGACGAGCATTCTCGAGGTCGACTCTCCCCAAGCTGTTCGCTGGATGCCGGACGGCAAGAGCTTCATCTACCGCCTCGCGTCCGAAGAAGGTGAAGTCCTGTGGAGCGAAAACGTCCAAAGCGGCGAGAAGAAGAAACTCGCAAACTGGTCGCAGGTGATGGATCAATTGCGCGAGCAGCGTCCCGGTCGGAAGTCGGCGGTGTTGCGCGATGTCAACAGCGCCAGTAGCTCACGCTACAACACAATCATCTCTCCCGACGGGTCGATGCTGGTTGGCCTTGTTGCCGGCGATCTCTACACCCTGACCCTCGACGGTGGAAGCGCGAAGCTCCTCACCAACGACTCCACCGAGGAGTTGTTTCCGACATTCAGCCCGAACGGCGATTGGCTCGCTTTCATTCGTGATGGCGATCTCTATTGTCTGACCTTAGCGGACGCCTCGCTGCAGCGACTGACCCATCGCGGCGACAAGACTCACATCCTCAACGGCATGGCCGACTGGGTCGCCGAAGAAGAGCTCGGTGTCAGGCGTTCCTTCTGGTGGTCTCCGGACGGCACCAAGATCGCATTCGTTCAATATGACACCTCACCAATCGATGTCTTCCCGATCACCGACGAGCTCGACCTCTACGCGGGACTGGAACAGCAGCGATACCCGAAAGCGGGGACTGCGAACTCAAAGCTTCAGCTCGGAGTCGTCACACTTGACGGGAACACATCGTGGATGAATCTGGGGCAAGACGAGGACATCTACGTCGTTCGCGCCGGATGGATGCCGGATGGGGCTTCGGTGTGGTATCAGCGACTCAACCGCGATCAGACAACGCTCGACCTCGTCGCCGCTGACCCCACAACCGGTGAGCCGCGACCTCTGCTTCGCGACTTCGATCCGACCTGGGTCAATGTTCGTGACGACCTGCTGTTCCTCGACGACGGCAGATTCCTGTGGACATCGGAACGTGATGGCCGAAGGCATCTCTACCTGCACGCAGCCGACGGCAGTCTCATCCAACAATTGACGGAAGGAGACTGGCAGGTCGAAGCGGTCTACGGCCTCGACTCTTCTGGCACCCGGATGCTGATGCAGGGCACCGGGGAAGATCCCCGCGACCGACACATCTACGCGGTGGGGCTCGACGGTTCCGCGTTTCGCCGTCTCAGCAGTGAAGCGGGAAGCCACCGTGCCGATCTCGCACCGGGAGGCGGCACCTATCTCGCCACCTATTCCAGTCTCGCCACTCCGCCAAAACTCGAGCTGCGGCGCAGCAACGGCGAACTGCTCCGGATCGTCGACGAGGGCAAAATTCCCGCCCTGGCCGACTACCAACTAAGCCCGATCGAGATGGGAACGCTCAAGGCCGACGACGGGACCACGCTGTATTCAGCAATGATCAGACCGCCGGACTTCGATCCGGAGAAACGTTACCCGGTTTTGCTCTATGTCTACGGAGGGATGCACGCGCAGCTGGTACAGAATTCATGGGGCGGCAGCCGTCATCTCTTCTATCGTTTGCTCGCGCAGGAAGGAATCATCGTGTACTGGCTCGACAATCGCGGCACATGGGCTCGTGGCAAGGCCTTTGAGTCCGTTGTTCACCGGCGCCTGGGTCAGCTTGAAGTCGCCGATCAATTGGCTGGCGTTCGACATCTCAAGAGTCTTTCCTACGTTGACCCGGATCGCATCGGGGTCTATGGCGGCAGTTACGGTGGCTACCTGACCCTGATGTGCATGCTTTCGGCGCCGGATGTGTTCCGTGCCGGGATCGCCTACGCCCCAGTGACCGACTGGCGGCTCTATGACAGCGTCTACACCGAACGCTACATGGACACCCCGCAGGATAATCCCGAGGGCTACGATGCCGGTGCCCCACTGCTGTTAGCTGACAAACTGAAGGGCCGGTTGCTGATCGTCCACGGCTCGATGGACAACAATGTTCACACCCAGCAGTCCCTGCAGATGATCAAGAAGCTCACCGATGCCGGCAAACAGTTCGAGTTCATGCTCTATCCAAGAGGCAGACACGGCATCCGAGTCTCGGACTATCGCCTTCATTTCCATCGGTTGAAAACTGATTTTCTTTTGGAGCATCTGAAGGGAAACGAGCTCGCAAACGGGCCCTAAAGGACCCGACTACATTTCGGAGTTCAGTTCATCAACGGGTCGCCATCCGGCTTCGCTATGAGCTACGCCGTGACAGGTCGTCATCGTCATCGTTATCGTTATCGTTATCGAGACTAGGATCCCTGGGCTAGGGTCGATCACTCCCCGAGGCCAGGATCTTTTCAACGTTAGGTTCTCCCGAGGCTACCGCCGAGGGTGCCCGGTACATACTTTTGAGGACTGAAGGCGCCACATTGCTGAGGCAATCGTGCCCCTCAGAAACTACGTACCCGGCACCCCGCCCATCGGTAGGTTCTCCCATCGCGCTTCCCGCGCAGTGCCAGGCTTGTACTTTTGAGGACTGATAGAGTTGAGTATCTTCAGCAGCCTCGCACCTCAAAACCAGCAAAGCCTGGACATAGCCGACAGAGGGTAGATTCTGCGATCGATTTCGGTAATGGCTACGGTGTCGAACTCGACCACGCTGACGTATCTCCAGACTCGAAGCCGTCGATGAATAGCTCTGTCGGTACGTAAACCACGGTCGCTTCGTCGCACGAGCCTGGGCCAAAGACTCTGACCCAGTAGTAGGTCGAGACTGTCGGATTCACGGTGATGCTCGGTGTTGTTTCTCCAGTGCTCCACTCAAACACGTTCCCGAAGCTACTACCAACCACAGTCAGCGTCCTCGGCAGATTACCAACTGATTCCACCTCAGGCTCAGAGCATCCAAGCTCACTCGTCGACGCCATCTCTGGTGAGGACAGTTCGCTCTCAACTGTATTGAGATTTAAGAAATGGGGATGGGTGAACGTACCCACCGTGAAGTCGTAAGACTGGCCTGGCATCAATCCTGTCACTGGAAATGTTGTCTCGCTCTTCGTTGGAGTGTATCCACCAAAGGTCAATGCCGTCGTTCCCACTGGCTCGGAGAACGCCTCATAGCCGCCGGCGTCATCCGCGTACATGATCGGCGTCCACTCCAGCCAAACGGTATGATCGGCCACTGAAGCGATGTTGAATCCATCGGGTGCGATTGTTTGGGTCTCGTCCCAGTCGGGATTAATTGAATCGAGGAAAGATTGGAGCCCCTCGTCATCTGTCCACAGGGCGTTGTAACCGATGTATAAACCGTACAAACTCGAGAGGTTCCCAAGTTCTGTAGGAATACTTCCGCTCAGCTTGTTGGAGGACAGGCGCAGTACCTGCAAGGATGAAAGACCTCCTAATTCTGCTGGGATGCTCCCACTCAGCTGGTTATGAGACAGTTCCAGATCTCCAATGTGTGGAAGATTCCCCAGTTCGGGAGGGATGTTCCCACTCAACTGGTTATGGGATAGACCCAGATCCGTCAATACCGGGAAACTCCCAAGCTCCGGTGGGATACTCCCACTCAGTTGGTTTGAATTCAGGTGCAAACCCGATAAAGCCGAAAGGTTTCCCAGCTCCGGAGGGATGGCCCCGCTTAACTGGTTGTTCGCCAACCCTAGCCAGCGCAAACTCGAAATACCTCCTAGTATCGACGGGATACTCCCACTCAACTCATTGTATTGGAGATCTAAGACCTCTAGAATCAATAGATTCCCAAGCTCAGCAGGGATCCTTCCGCTCAGCTCGTTGAAAGATATTCTAAGGTCTGTCAGGTTTGAAAGACTTCCCAACGACGGCGGTAAACCCCCACTCAGCTCATTGAGTCCCAGGGACAGGTGGGTCAAATTCGAAAGGTCTGCCAGTACAGAAGGAAGGCTACCGTTGAGCTGATTGGACTGCAATATTAGCCTCGTCACTGTCGTTTCGCCCGCATCGCAGGAAACTCCGAACCACGTACATTCAGTCCCTGGATCATTGAAATCTGTATCGTCCGCATTCCTCCAATTCGCGTTGTTCGTCCAGTTTGCGCCACCGGTGCTGTTGTAGAGCGCTATCAAGGCGTCGCGCTCTACGGTGGAGAATTCTGTAGAAACGTAGACTACTGCTGCCTCATCGCACGAGCCCGGCCCTACTGTCCTGACCCAGTAATAGGTCGATTCGGAGGGATTCACGGTGATACTTGCTGTCGTTTCACCTGTGCTCCATTCAAGCGAGTCATGACTGCTCGTCACTGTCATCGTTCTCGGCAGGCCGACACCTGGATCCACAACGGGCTCCGCGCATCCCTGAGTACTCGTGGTTGCGAATACTGGCGAAGTCAGCACACTCACGACTGTGTTCTGGTTGTAGGTGTGGGGGTAAGTGAACGTATTTGCGGTGAATTCGTACGACTGCTCAGGCTGAAGTCCAGTCACTGGAAACACATTCGTTGTCTTGCTCGGAATAACTCCTCCCGATATCGGCGCTGGCACAACCGGTTCTGAAAACACCTCGTAGCCACCTTCATGCCTTGTGTACGTGATCGGCGTCCATTCCAGCCAAATTGTGTTGTCCCCCACGGACGTGACTGTCAGTCCATCGGGTGCGACAGTCTGAGTCTCATCCCAACCGATCTGCTTTGAGTCGAGGAAAGCTTGAAGGGCGACATCATCAGTCCATAGGGCGTTGTAGCTGATATACAAAGAGTACAAATCAGTAAGGTTGCCCAGCTCCGAGGGAATGGGTCCTCTCAGCCGGTTGGAGCCCAACCATAGCCACTCCAAGTTAGACAGGCCTCCCAACTCCGGAGGGATGCTCCCACTTAGCTGGTTCGAGGTCAGGAACAACCACTCCAAATCTGAGAGACTCCCCAGCTCCGGAGGGATGCTCCCACTTAGCTGGTTCGAATCCAGATATAGGCGAGTCAAGTCCAAGAGATTCCCCAACGAAGATGGGATGCTTCCACTCAACTGATTGTCGTCCAGGTGGAGGTACAGCAAGCTCGAGAGATCCCCCAGCGAAGACGGAATGTCCCCGGTCAATAGGTTATTGTTCAGCCACAACCACAATAAGTTTGAGAGCCCTCCCAACTCGGCAGGGATACTTCCGCTCAGCTGATTGTTGCCAAGCATTAAGTACCGCAAGGCCGAGAGATCGCCAAGCTCCAAAGGGATTCTCCCGCTAAGCTGGTTGGAGTCAAGCCTTAAGCGTGTCAAGTTTGAAAGGCTTCCCAACTCTGAAGGGATGCTTCCACTCAGCTTGTTCACCTCAAGGAGCAAGCTTGTCAAGCTTGAGAGATCTCCCAATTCAGTTGGGATCTCTCCAGTCAACTGGTTGAAGTGAAGATACAGTTCTCGCAAGTTCGAGAGACTCCCCAGCTCCGGAGGGATACTCCCGCTCAGCTGGTTTGAGTGGAGCCTCAGATTTGTCAAACTCGCGAGACTCCCCAACTCTGGCGGGATACTCCCACTCAATTCGTTAGAGTTAAGGGTTAAGCACGTTAAGCTTGAGAGACTCCCCAACTCCGGAGGGATGCTCCCACTCAGCTGATTGGCATCCAGGTGTAAGTGCGTCAAGCTCGAGAGATCTCCCAGCGAAGACGGAATGTCCCCGGTCAATAGGTTATTGTTCAGCCACAACCATAACAAGTTCGACAGACTCCCCAGCTCCGATGGGATACTCCCGTTCAGCTGGTTACCGTGCAGGTACAAGTACGTCAAGTTCGAGAGGCTCCCCAACTCCGTAGGGATACTGCCGTTCAGCTGGTTTTGCCCCAAGTTCAGGCTCTTCATGCTTGAGAAACTCGCTATTCCTGGAGGAATACTACCGTTTAGCTGGTTGGAATACAGTCTGAGTCCAGTCACTGTGGTTCTACCTGAATCACAGGTCACCCCATACCAAGTACACTCTGTGCCCGGATCGTTGAAGTCGGTATCGCCTGCATTTCGCCAATTTGTATCGTTGGTCCAATTCGCACCATCGGTGCTGTTGTAGAGCGCGATTAACGCGTCACGTTCTGCCTGAGGGATGGCCCCCGCGGCCAGTCCAGCAACCAACAACACACCAACGATCATGCTTGCAGCTCTCATGCCCAACCTCTTGCAGCTAATTGAGATTGCATCTGTAAATCCTTTGCGCCAAACGAGTTCATCAGAATACATCTCGAATGTGTGCAGTATAGGGGAGATTGTCGTCAAGTGTGCAAGATACGACCAAGATTTGGGAGTTCAGTTTTGGGTCATACCTGGAGAATGGACAATCCAGAGACTTATACATAAATACCGAGCCGCTTCCGATTTGTCCGAGCATTTCTACACCGCGTTTGGCAGTGACACATGGCATGACAATGCCGCTGAAGGGCTGTCATCCTGAGCGGAGCGCAGCGGAGTCGAACGGATCTCCCGTTCCAGTAATGATCGCGTTGATAGCGGCGAGTCATTCGGCTGCATACTGCTGTTTTCAAGGGGAGATCCTTCGGCTCGCAGGCTCGCTCAGGATGACAAGTCGGGGGCGTGTGTCATTCCGAGCGACAGTAAGGGAGTCGAGTGCTCGTCTCGGAACACGATCCCTGCTGAAGCCAATGAAAACCTAGTCAATCAGAGGACACTCGAGAATCAAATAG
Organism: bacterium; assembly: GCA_024229275.1. Classification (GTDB taxonomy): domain Bacteria; phylum Acidobacteriota; class Thermoanaerobaculia; order Thermoanaerobaculales; family Sulfomarinibacteraceae; genus JAAESQ01. The sequence continues at coordinate 7,244 of JAAESQ010001465.1, forward strand.
CTGATACCCATGAGAGGTCAAACAACCGAAGTGATAACCCAGGAGATTGTTGGGTTCGTCGAGCACCAGATCGCGAAACGCTATGACGATCATGCGTGGCAATGGCAGCATCCTTCGCCTGTTGCATGGCCTTTCCCGGCCTCAGAAGGGCGCGTCAGGCGGCACGTGCCATTCATGATGTTTCGAGAGGCACAACCCTTGGGTTTGCATCCTGCATTGGATCTCGAAACCTCATGCTTGGCAATGCACGGGAAGCGCGATGGAAGAACCTACCAATGGGCGGGGTGCCGGGTACGTAGTTCTTGAGGGCGAAGACCGTTTCAGCATTTCAGCGCAACGAGTCCTCAAAACTATGTACCGGGCTCCCTCGGCGGTAGCCTCGGGAGAATAGACCGCCTAAACGACCCTGGCTTTGGGGAGTGATCGACCTAAGCCTAGGGATGCTGGTTTCGATGACGATCTGTCTCGGACTCGGACTCGGACTCGGTCACGGAGCAGTGACAGGA
>JAAESQ010001466.1 GCA_024229275.1 bacterium
CGTGCAGTACAACCGCCGCGAGGTCGAGGTCATCCCAGCGGACGACGAATTGGGATTCGCAATTATCCGCAGACAACGCCTTGAGGTTGAAAGCTGCAACGAGCAGATCTCGCTGTTGTGCAATATCGAGGGCGCCCGTCTTCTGGTGCAGGGACGAGGGCTTGCCCACGTACAACCTATTTTCAGAGTTCATCCAGCGCCAAGCGTAGATCGCCTCGAGAAGTTAGAGGCACTCATCGCATCGCTCGTTGAGGCGCACCAACTCGATGTCCAACGATGGGTTTGGCAGGGATCATCGGAGCCTCTTGCCGACTTCCTAGATCGACTGCCGCGCAAAGCACGCCCTCGGATTGCTGCAGTCATCGATCGCCATGCGCTACTGACGAACCACCGTTCCATGTTTACCCAAAAACCAGCACCCCATTTCGGTGTCGGCGCAACGGTCTACGCGCGCTTCTCGTCTCCGATGCGCGAGGTCGTAGGAATCTTCACCCACAAAGAAGCGCTCGAGTTACTTGGAGATGCTGAGACAGCAGCGCCTACCTCAGACGACGTCATCCTCAGGGATGCCGTCGCAAAGGCTGGCAATCGATCCAAGAATCTGCAGAGATTGCTGACCAAGGAAGCGCATCTTCTGGCTCTGGATTCTCTTCTGAGTAAGGATCTCCAGCAAAGCAGTGTCGACCGACCACTTCGGCGAGGAACCCTCATGGGGATGAAGCCGTCATTGCTCTACGTTCGCTTGGACGATCCACCACTCGAAATCAAACTACATCTCAAAGATCTCGAAAAACTGACCGGCGAGCGCTGGCGTCCAGACGACCTCGGTGCGATTCTTCGACCACCTCATGGAGTCGATCGCAAGACGCTGCGACTCGGCGATGCTGTCGATCTTCGACTGGCGGGTTATGACGAGAAGCAAAGGCGGTGGCTGTTTCAGATGTGAGACGGGACAACGGTAACGCCGGGAGACGACAGAAGCCATAGGTTCGATGGGAGCATGATTCCGTCTCTCTGACTTCTCACCTCCTTCGTCTCTCTTCTTGATCCCTACAGAAACGGTCTCGGATCGACTGAGGCACCGTTGCGCCGCACCTCGTAATGCAGATGGTATCCGGTGGCGTTACCGCTTTTGCCCACCGTACCGACTACATCACCCCGTTTGACTCGATTGCCTTCACGGACCTTGATCTTCTTGAGATGTGCGAAGAGCGTCTGCCAACCATCGCCGTGATCGATCACCACGACTCGACCAAAGTCCCCCCATCGGCCAGCAGAACTCACAACTCCATCGGCTGTTGCCCAAACCGGAGTACCCTTCGGCACCGAGACATCGATACCCTGATGCCGAGACCTTCCTCGACGTGCTCCGAACTCCGATGAAACGACAGCCAACCGTCGATCAAGCGGCCAATCCTGAGGTGCTATGGCAACCTTCTGCTCGGGGCGACCACTGGAACAAGCGACCGCTATGGCTAGCGTGAAGCCTGCAGCGAGCAACAACGCTCCACCAGGTAGCAGTTCGACTATTAACCAGAAAATCAATCGAGTTCTCGACGCATCCTGGCTCAGGTTGGTCATACCTCAGACTAGTACATCCGAACTGACTCCGGCCGAGTATCGTTCTCTATATCAGAGATGAGTGACACACCTCGTGGCTTCGCCGGCCGGTGCTAAACTCGGGGCGAACTCACGGAAGCTCCCGTACCACACCTCCTTCAATGAGGGATTTCACCTGATACGGGCGGAGGTTCGAAATGAAGACAGTTCTCATTGGATGCGTCGGCGTAGCAGTCCTGGTTGCTGTTCTGGTTGGTGTTGTAGCCCTGGGCTCGTATAACCGTCTCGTGGGGCTTGACGAAAGCGTGAGCGAGGCATGGGCACAGGTGGAAAACGTCTACCAACGACGAGCAGACTTGATCCCGAACCTTGTAGCCACCGTCAAGGGAGCGGCAGACTTCGAGCAGGAAACCCTGAATCAAGTGGTTCAAGCACGCTCTCAGGTCGGTCAAGTTGGGATCTCCGGACCGCCAAACGCAGACCAACTCCAGGCTTTTCAGCAGGCCCAGGCCGGTCTGAGTTCTGCCCTGTCTCGTCTCCTTGTAGTTGTGGAACGCTACCCTGAGCTCAAAGCCACTCAGGCATTCCGTGACCTTCAAGCACAACTCGAAGGCGCTGAAAATCGCATCGCGGTTGAGCGGCGGCGTTATAACGAATCCGCACGAGCCTTCAACACCGCACGTCGCCGATTTCCGACCAACCTCATCGCTTCTCTGTTCGGCTTCGATGAACCCAAGTCCTACTTCGAAGCGGACGAAGGCGCAGAACAAGCCCCTGTTGTGGAGTTCTAGGTGAAACCCCAATCCCTGTTCTCTGAAGCAGATCAAAATGCCATTCGCGAGGCGACGAGAAGCGCTGAGGCCAAGACCTCGGGAGAGATTGTTCCGGTGGTGGTCGGCGAGTGCGATGACTATGACGAAGCGGCCTGGAAGGCTGCAGCCATAGGCGCACTTCTGACTTCAATCGGGAGCGCAGTCGTTCTCTTCTTCGGAAACTTCTGGGCCAACACGGATCTCATCTGGTGCAGCCTGGCGACGATGAGTGGGGCTGCTTTCGGTTTCGTGGCAGCGAAGATGTCACCGGCGCTGAGACGAGCATTGATCGCACAGGAGACCATCGACCTCCGTGTCATGCGCCGAGCACACCAGGCTTTCCTTGAAGAAGAAGTCTTCTCGACCCGCGAAAGAACCGGCATTCTCATATTCCTAGCACTCTTCGAGCACCGGGTCGTGGTCCTCGGAGACGAGGCGATCAACCGAGCCGTGGAAAAAGCTGAGTGGGAAGCGATCGTCAGCCATTTGATTCAGGCGATTCGTTCCGGGGAGCCCGCTCAAGCTCTGATCAAAGCGATTGACGAATGCGGACAACTGCTCGAGCGGCACGGCGTCGATATTCGCCCGGATGACATTGACGAACTGTCAGACGGCGTGAGATTGGAGGAGCGCTGATGAGACGGTCTCTGAGCTTCGCGCTCCTTTGTTTATGGATTGCTGTCTCCCCCGCCTTTGCCAAAGAGGTCCCCTTCTTGGCTGGGCGCGTCAACGATCTTGCCAACATGATCGGAAGTCAGACTCAGCAACAGATCGAATCGACCCTCGAAGGACTCGAAAAGGACACCGGTGCACAAATCGCAATTCTCACAGTCGACAGCCTCGAAGGTGAGGTGATCGAGGACTACGCTTTACGAGTCGCGGAGACATGGAGCCTTGGACAAGCTGAAGCGGACAACGGGATTCTGATCCTGATCGCAAAGAGCGAACGACGCATTCGCATCGAGGTTGGCTATGGCCTTGAAGGCCCAGTCCCGGACGTCCTCGCCAAACGTATCATCGACAGCGTGATGCAACCTCAGTTTCGCGATGGCGACTTTGACGGAGGTGTGCAGGGTGCCGTTCATTCGCTGGATGGACTCATTCGAGGCGAGGCAGTAGATCTCCCCGACGAATCGAGTCAATCCGGCATGAGTGGTGATCTGACCGGGCGCATCATCATGGGCCTGATGTTTCTCTTGGTGATCGGCCTGTTTTCAATCATCGCGTTGTTCACCAAAG
>JAAESQ010001467.1 GCA_024229275.1 bacterium
CCTCAGTATTCGCTGCCGCTCTCTTTCTTTCTTCTGGCTGTGGGGTAGATCTGGATGAACGCCTTGTACCCTGTCCTGACTCCCCACTCGTGCAGACCGTACATAGCTGGGGTTCCAAGATCGTGCTAGAACCTGCGCCAGACCATGAGTGGGGTGAGCTGTTACGCCAGCCGTTCCGGGAGTATGGCCGCCCACCAATCACGATGGCAGAGCTTGAGCGGCGCCACGGAGCTCCTGTACGTACTTGGGAGGATGAGGGACGGCCTTTCGCGGAGTTCGCTCCGTCGTCCGGCGGCCTTCTGAGGTTCGGCCTAGTGGCAAGTAGATCAGGGTCTCTTGTCCATCTAAGGTGGAGCCTGGTATGGCTCTCAGAGAGTACGAATCTTGCGCTTATTCTGGAACGGTCAGCGTTGGGTTGTGTTAGTCAATTTCTGCGGCCTGATGTAACTATCACAATTCTGGAATCAAAGAGTGGTCTACCGAAAGTATCTGTTAGGATGGGCGGTCGCGAAGTTAGAGACGTTTATTGGATACTTGAGGCTCAATGGACACCAGACACGTGAGCTGGTAGTTCGATGAACAGGCATGCCAATACGACGCTCTGGTGAGGGAGAGAGCGGCTCGGCCTTCAGCCTGGCGACGGTGACGACCTACAACGTCGTCGGTCAGCCCAGCGTCATCGACCCGCCGGGCTACGGTCCGCAGGACCGCACAAGGTCCACCTACGACCCGGCCTGCGGCCACCTGGTGGTGACCTCGCGCAGCGATCCGCTCATCGGTGCCACGAGCTTCGGTTACGATGGCTTCAACCGTCGCACCTTAGTCACCGGCGTCAACGGCGTGGTGACCGAGACCACCTACGACGCGCTGGACCGGGTGGTGGAATCGCGGCAGAAGGGCATGACGTTGGCCGAGGACTTGGTCACCACGAGGGTTTACAATGTCTTCGGCGACCTTC
>JAAESQ010001468.1 GCA_024229275.1 bacterium
GACGGCATTGATTTGGCGACGCTTTCGGGCGAAGGACTTCGAGTAATGCGCCGACGCATGCAGATCATCTTCCAGGATCCTTACTCCTCGTTGAATCCCAGGATGTCGGTGGAAGAGGCAATCGTGGAGCCTATGGCTGTCCACGGCCTTTACAAGGATGCCAAGGGCCGGCGTGACAAGGCCGCATGGCTGATGGAACGGGTCGGGCTGTCGACGGCTCACCTAAACCGCTACCCTCACGAATTTTCCGGCGGCCAACGCCAGCGAATCGGAGTGGCCCGTACACTGGCGGTGGAGCCTGACTTCATCGTCTGCGACGAGTCGGTGAGCGCCCTGGACGTCTCCATCCAAGCTGGAGTGATTAACCTGCTGCTCGACCTACAGGATGACTTCGGATTGACCTACATCTTCATCACCCACGACCTGTCGGTGGTGAAATACGTCTCCGACCAAGTGGCCGTCATGTGCGGTAACGCGATTATGGCCGATTTATTCGAAGGAGAGGAGCGCGAGCGGTTGCTAAGGGAGAATCGAGGCGGTCATATCGTGGAGCTGAAAACTGCCGAGGAACTCTACCGAAATCCCGAACATCCCTATACAAAGAAGCTGATGGCGGCGATTCCGACCGGCGACCCTGAGGAAATCAAAAGAAAGCGCGCAAATGGAGAACCGTTGAGAGCGCGGTAGACTCCAACTATTTCCTCTTCGCTCTTCCAAGGAGGGCGCCTCCATGGCTGTGGCGGACCCCCTCTACCACCCGCGCCCCCCCGACTCTCCTCTCCGGAAGCTCCTCGACGACCCCTACGAAGCCTTTCGGTCTCACTACCCCGCCGTCTTCGAGAGCCGCGAAGGCTTCTTACGACCCGTTGTGGACGAGGTGGTGTAGGATTGCCTGGAATGCGGCGACCTGCGGCAGTGACACTTTCCGATTTCTATCTTCGGAGCCCCGCAAGGTCTCGCGGTGAGCAGAGGAATTGTTGGGTTTCGTTTCTCAACCCAACCTACGGGTGGGTTGTTTGCGGCAAAGAGTTGCTGTGGTATTAGTTTGATAGGTCTGGGGTCATGCTAA
>JAAESQ010001469.1 GCA_024229275.1 bacterium
AACCAAGATTGCGGCTGGTTTGGCGATGGGTACCCTTTGGACCTTGTCGAAAGGGATGGGAATCGGGAGCATAGTTCTATGCGCTGACGGGGAGGGCGCGTATCGCGTATGTGAAGTCAATTCAGAGTATGAGCACGTGCCGGATGGTGTGCTGCCGCATCGGCGAAGAGTGAAGTGGCTAGACCGCACAATCAATCGTGAAGAGATGACTGATGGTCTTCGGCGTTCTTGCCTGGCAGGTAGTATCGTTTGCGAGTTGATGCCACACGCGGACGAGATTGAACGCTTGATTCAGGGAGCCTCGGCACCAACTATCGTTTCGACTGACAAAACAGTGGAAGATCCTACGGCCTTCGCTATGGAGAAGCACCTGGAAGACTTCCTCGTGAAGAACTGGAGGAGCACAGAGCTGGGTGTTGAGTTCGATATTTACGAAGACGATGGCGAGCTGATCGGTCAGCAATACCAGACAGATACAGGTCCGTTGGACATTCTCGCAATCAGCAAAGACAAGCAGACTCTTTTGATTGTCGAACTCAAGAAAGGTCGAGCTAGCGACGTGGTCGTCGGTCAGATTCTTCGCTACATGGGATTCGTCAAGGAAGAGCTCGCAGAGCCAAACCAGGAAGTTCGAGGAGTAGTGATTGCGCTCGAAGACGACCAAAGACTCAGAAGAGCTCTGTCGATGGTGCCAGCCATCGACTTTTTCCGGTACGAAATCAGCTTCAGTTTGGTGCGGGGGTGAGGAATCCAGATAAACACAGTGGTGCCTGCTGGGGTTGATTTAGTCCATACTTCTCGCGACCAGGTAGTCATACCTGAGTTAGTATGTAGACATGCCAGTCAGTTGGCCTGAACTCGCAGCGGGATTGCTGAGTGGTGGTGCCCTCGTGAAAATTCTGGGTCCCATGTTCGCCGAGTTTCGCCGCCGACGCGAGGATTCGAAATCTGCGCGAGCGCTTGTCGACTTTCATCTCGACCCAATCCTGAAAGCAGCGGATGAACTGGTGGGTAAGCTTCGCTCGCTGGCACAAAGCGACTTTGATGAGATCATCTCGCTTACCTACGAAGGAATCACGATCGACTTCGACGATGACGATGCAGATCTTGACGAGATAATGAAATATGGAGACATTCTGTATCTTCTGGCTCAGTTCTGGGCCCAAATCCAGATTCTACGAATCGAGGGTCTGAACCTGAACCTAACTCGGGACAAGAGGGGCGCCAAGTTGAGGTCCTTCTTTCGCGCGCTTGAGGCACGCCGCACGAGACTTGTCGATCGAGCCTGGCAGCGCGCGATCGGCGAAGCTTTGATTGATGACACTGGGGCTCGGCTGCGGACGATCACGCTGTATGAGTTCATTCAGCGGTATAAGTCATCGCCGGATTTTAGGGATTGGCTGTCACCGCTGTTCTTTGCCTTGCTTGAGGTAGAAGATAGAAGAGAGAGGCAGCGGTTTTTAGTGTATGGGGCCATCATTCACTCCCTCCTTGATACGCTGGATCCCAGGTACCAAGTTTCCACGAAGCGAACAGGTTGGGCCAACAAACTCAACGACCGGAGCCGAAGAGATCTCAAGCGTAGGGTGTTTGCCGTCTATCTTCCCTTCGTGAAGAAACCCGGGACCTATTACTCTGTCGACCGATAGGAGGGACCCAGAAAGACGAAGGGCCCGCTAGGCGGTCGCCACCTAACCATGGTGGGCCATACCTTTTGGGCCGCTTGCTATCGTCTTTGTAGGTGCGTTGCACCTACTACTAATCTAGGTGGATTCCTTCAATTCGTCAAATGCATGGGTGCGTTCACACTTCAGGCAGACCACCGATCCCGGAAGCGTGCCCGGATCCGGGTATTCGTGTTTCTTCTCTCTGATCGGAGACCATCAGTCTTTGGTGTCGAATCTCTTGAGTATCAA
>JAAESQ010001470.1 GCA_024229275.1 bacterium
AGTTGCACCACAGCTTCCAGATGCTCAAGGCTCGCCAGATCATTTCCTAGACCGGCTTCGGCTCCCGCAACTGCGATGTGCAACGCTGGCACGTTGGGCGTCGCTTCAAGGGCTGCAGCGCAAGCATCACGAGCTGCGGTCCATTGATCCGGCGCAGTGGGTCCTGAGCCCATCAGCTCGAAACACTGCATCAACACTGGTTGAGCGGAGGGTTCTTCCGCAACTTGAACATCGTTCGACGGAATCGGACTGGAACATGAAGAAATCATGACTCCAGCAACGACGAAAAACAAAGTCCGATACCCGATAGAAAGACTCATCGTGAACCTCCGAAATGAATGCAGGCCATTTCTTGACTCATGAAAAAATAGGGTGGCTCGAACACGATGGTGTCTCATACGCACACTGCGTGCACGGTGTTTCAAGATGCCCTGCTGCCGGATTTCCTCAGCGAGCCAGTATATCGGTCAAGGGGAGCGAGTAGGTGCACTACCTCCCATTCGGCTCATCGTCAAACTCGGCTGGGCCGAGGCTGGCCAGCAGCGGCGCCAGCGCCCCACTGCCCGAGCCGGCCGGCAGCAGAGTGACATCGCCGCCACCCTTGACGATCCGTTCAACCTCAAGCACTTCGAACATCACTCGCTCGACCTCTGGATTGCGCCCAATAAGCTCAAGGGCTTCACCGACAATCTTGGGCCGCATCGCGGCAGCTTTGGCGAATTCGACTGCGGCCTTGCGCTTCGCCGAGCTGGTGATGATGTCCACTTTGTTAGCACCGCCCTGGCGAATGGCCGAGGTCACCTGGCGGAGTCGGTTGACCACTTTCTCTTCGATCTGATCGATCATCCCTCGATCACGAAAGTGAACCTTACGGATGTATGTCGATCCCAGTTTGAATCCCCATTGATGCGATAACGGAGAGACCTCGGCGCGGACCGTGCGGCTCATTTGGTGCCGGTTGACCAACATCGAATCGAGTTCGAGGTTTGACAGGCAACGCACTGTGGCGTTTGAGACATTCGCCCGCAGCGAGCCTCTTGGATCCATGTTCTTGAACAGGTAGGCGACCGGGTCGGACACGTACATCTCGTACCAGATGCCGATGCCCATCGGCGCTCCCTCCTCTGAATTCACTGGCTGACTGCGCAGGTACTCCTGGTCGATGCGGAGATCCACTGTGTGGCACTTGCCGAGAAAGTGAGCGATGAAGGCCTTGAGACCAAGAGTGGCGGGAAGGAAATGAAGCCCGGGTTCATCGATGATTCCGATGACCTTACCAAACAGCATGTAGACCTTTGATGTGCGTTCTCGAACTACAGCAAACAGGCCGAAGAGGCGGATCAGTCCAAGCAGGATCGGAACGACGATAAAGCATCCGAAAAACGTCACGGCGGCGGCGATGAGGAAGGTCATGACCGAACCTCCTGGAAGAACCGTCCCGCCCGCTCATAGAGCCCTAGCCTCACGTAGCGCCGGTACGCCTCCAGTGCCTCGGGGCCGGCAGCTTTGAGCTCAACCAACTGCTCGGCCATGGCTTTCAGCGGCTCAACCTCGGCCTGGGCATTCAACGTCTCGATCTCCACTGCACGCCGCGACTGGACAATCGTCTGGTCGGCCTCGGCACGAGCCAGGCTGATCTCGGATGACACATGATTGTGGGCGGTGTTGATGGCCGCCAGGGCAGCGTCAACTTCTGAGGGTGGATCGATGCCGGTAATGAGTGACGCATCGAGTTCAATGCCATACCGCAGCTCTGATACCAGGGACTCGCGGAGCATGTGGTCGTTGAGGTCGCGCAGATTCTTGCGCAGGTCATTGATAGAAATCCCGGATACCGTGCCCGAGTCCAGGGTTTCGTCGTCCTCGTCAACTCGTGGACCCACAGGCGCTTCGAACTTCGCGATGTGCTCACGCAGCACCGAGATGAAGTACCCCATCACGTGTGCCAATGGATTCTTCACCCCGAACAGGTATGCATAGAGGCTTCGCTCCGAGATGCGATAACGAAGCTGGCCTGAAAGACCGGTATTTAACTGGTCTTTGGTCACCGCTTCGAGCACAGTGCCGCCCTGGTTGGCGCTCGGTGTCTCTGGGTCGTAGGCCATGTTGATCGTCTGAGTGGCGATCGACACCTTGAACACCTTCTCCCATGGCATGCGGAAGTATGGGCCCCCCGGTGGGTAGACTCTGAGCTGTGGAAAGTCGTACCGTTCTCGTTCCTCGTCGTTGAGACCGACGCCAAGCTTGCCGTCTGCAACACTGCTTCTCCCGATACGCTGCGCACGTCCGAAGACTGTCTTCACGGCTCGTTCGTTCTGATCCACAGTGAAGACCCCGCCGAATACGTAGCGGACGAAGAACCAACCGATGAAACCAACAATGAATCCAGCCAAGACACCCATACCCTTGTCCTCCTGAAGTGCTCGTCCCTTTTCAGTGATCTTTGATCGTAGCAGAGAGGGTGTGGGCAAGTTCCGAGCGCCTCAAATACCTGAGTCCGAGGAGCCAGGTCACAAACCGCCGCGTAATTCCGTAGTAACTTGCTTCTATATGAAAGGACGAACAGTTGTAGAGAGACCGTCGGAGAACGCTTTGATGAGGGTAAGTTCAAGAGGACAGCAGTTCAGGACCGCGATATTCAGTATCACTCGGCACCATCGAACGTGGTTCGTCGTCACCGTTTGCCTATTTGTCGCCTTGATGGTGGGACTTGCCACCGGTGATTTGATTGCGCAGGTGCCTGACCTCATCTTTGCGGACGGTTTCGAAAGTGGAGACACAAGCGCTTGGACGTCAACCGAGCCGTCATCCAGCATCCCGTACGGCCTGCCTCATCATCTCGGTCTTGGCCTCACGAACTCACCGAGCAATCTTGATTGGATGACCGACTCTGGCATTGCCTGGGACTACAGATACCAGTACCTTGCCGGAGGGGTGAATACCGGCGATGGCTGGGCCACCTGGAACAGTCCTCCAGGCCAGTTTGTCACTTACTACCTCAATGCCAGCGCCAACGCCGGTTACCTTCCTGTGCTGACCTACTACACCATCGTTCAGTCGGATCCCTATCCCTATACCGAACCCCCCGACGGCAATCTCAACACTCCCGCCACCATGAATGCCTATTTTGAAGACTTCAAACTCTTGATGACCAAGGCAGGCGATGATGGCAGAACGGTGATCATTCATGTCGAACCCGATCTCTGGGGCTATATGCAGTCCTTCCATGGGGACGATCCAGCCAATACATCGGTATCAGTGGCCTCATCGGGTTTCGCCGAGGCCGCCGGTTTTGCCAATAACGCCCGCGGCTTCGCCCAGCTCTTGGTTGCGCTGCGCGACACCTACGCACCGAACGCCATTCTTGCCTGGCACGTTTCCAACTGGGCCACCGGCACTGATCTGAGCATCAACAATGGTGACGGTGAAGTCCTCGGCCTCCAAGTCGTCGACTTCTACCAAGGACTGGGTGCCGACTTCGACCTGATGTTCTTTGATCCATCCGACCGCGATTCGGGTTACAAACAGGTAGTGCTCGGTCAAGGCCCGTCGGCGTGGTGGGATGCCGATGACTTCGACCGATTCCGGATCTATATCCAGACCATCTGCAATGCGACAGACCTTAAGGCGATGCTCTGGCAGGTTCCCATCGGCAACCAACTTTACAGGTCGTGCAACAACAGCGAGGGTCACTATCAAGACAACCGCCCAGAGTATTACTTGGGCAACACAAACCAGCAGCATTTGATCGACTCGGCAGATGCCGGTGTTATCGCCATCCTTTTTGGGGGCGGTTCCGGAGCATGCACCTCATACCGAGATGCCGAAGGTGACGGAATCACTAACCCACCACCGATCAACGGCAATGACCTCATCGCGGTATATGCAGACGATGATGGAGGAAATCTCCGGCTATCAGCAGCCGCGTACTACGATGCAGGCGTGGTGCCTGTGAACTGACCGGCTCGAGAGGTAGTGGAGTGGAATGTCCGTGACGCGCATACAGCAGACGCCTCTTCGATCCGTTTTGATAGTCATATTGCTCAGTGTGACCGCGACGGGGTTCGCGACCGATTGGCATGTTGCCCCGGGAGGAATCGATGGCGCCAGCGGAACCCCGGCCAATCCACTGGCCACTCTCGCGCATGCGGTGAGTCGTGCATCGAGCGGTGATCACATCCTGCTTCTGCGAGGTGGCACATACCACGCTCTCGACGTCAACGTCGGAAATGACCTTGCCATCGGAGCTTACGGCGAAGGAGATCTTCCGATTCTGACCGCGAGTGTCGAAGTGAGTTTACCCGGCACTTGGCCGCAGAACACTGCTGTGCGAACAGGCCCGGTATCGGAACGGGTGGTAACGTGTTATGTCGATGGTCGTTTCGTACCTTTGGCGCGCTACCCAAACAAGGATGTAGGTTTCCTGCGAGTCGACAATGACGACGAATGGGATCGTATCGTCGATAGTGACCTGGCCATGCGCCCAGGAGTAACGCCCGGCCGCTGGACTGGCGCCCAAGTGCGCTGGCGGCGGTGGAGCTGGTGGTGGGAGACTCGTCCAGTCGCCAACCACAGTGCAGTTGACACCCTCGAACTCAGTGGCGATGGTCGAGTTGACATTCTCATCAGCGACCCCGGCTCGGGCTATTTCATTGACAACGATCTGGACGAACTTGACGCCCCCGGGGAATGGCACTGGCGGGACGGTGTCCTCTACCTCTATCCACCGGTCTGGGCTGATCCCTCGTCGATGGAAGTCCAAGTGGTTACCACGTCATCAGCGGACCCATTGGTGGATCACGAGACCGAGCCGACCGGTTTGGTGTCTACCGGCACAGCTTTCGACAGCGTCCACTTTTCGCGCTTCTATGGCATCGCTCTCAAACTCAATGGCCCCGCCACGGTCGAGAATTGCACCTTTTCTGAGATCGAGAGCACGGCTCTGAACTACACATGGAATTCGCAACCCTTCGCCGTTCAGCGCTCGGTCTTCAGGGACGTACGCAATATCGCGATCAAGGGATGGGCCGACGCTACAGCACCAGCCGGCTCACTCATCGAGCGCAACCTCTTTCTACGCATCGGTTCCGAGCCTGGCTACGGAGGTAACGGTCCGTGGCACGCGGCAGGCGTCATCATCGGCCAGGCCAACGCCGCCGTGGTGCGATTGAACCGATTCGTCGACACCGGCTACGCCGGGATCATCCTCGGCAGTGATGGCCAGACGGTTGAGCGCAACGTCTTCGTGCGCTCGATGGGTACCCTCAACGATGGCGCTGCAATCTACACCAACTGCAACGCCTCGGTGATTCGCGAGAACATCATTCTCGACACTATTGGCAATCTCGAGTTCTCTCATCCATGGTGGCCCATGGGTCACGGCATTTGGCCGGAGTTCCTCGAGGAATTCCGTGACACCCAGATCGTCAATAACACTCTCTACGGAAACAATGGTCACGGGATCTTCCTGCCGAACAACTATCATTGCACCATCAGTGGCAACGTGATTCTCGACAGCCGGAGAGCCGGCCTCGGACTCTACCGCTTCAACGACGATCCTGGATTCGACCCAAACCAAGATCACACTATCGTCAACAACAAACTCGCGTCTGTGGCGCCGACACGGCGCATCGTGCGACCAGAAAACCTCAGTCATTGGTGGTTGCCGCCATATACCGAACCGGTACCTGTAGCTCTTGAGTACGAAACTACGGTCGATTACGGGATCATGAGCCACACAACTTTCATCGCACCTTCAAGTGATGCAGGTGTCATTCGGGTTGAGCCGTACCCGAACGGTTCCAGTTACGAGATCGACTCCCTTGCAGCCTGGATGGCTGATGCACCATGGGCAGACAGCACAGGGAGTCTGATCGCCAGGGCTCATGCATTCCTGCTCTTCAACGACACCGAGACCGCTTCGAATATGGTCGTTCCAGAAGGTGTATGGACCCTGCCGGATGGCACACCTGTCGGAGAGACGGTGTTTGTGCAGCCGTTTCGCAGCACGGTTCTGATCTCAGCCTCTGCGCCACCATCCACTCCGCCCTACAGCACAGCCTCCGGAATCGACTGGCGATCGGAGACTCCAGTCTCCACCTACCTCGGCAACGATGCCGCTATCTTTTCCGACGGTTTCGAGACAGGCACCACTATCCGTTGGTCGATCTCGGTCAAGAGGCTCTTGACCGGCAACTAGTCAGCCGGCAGTCCTTCCAGCAACTCGCTGGCCTGCTTACCCAACGAGGAGTTCGGAGTGAGGTCAATCACCAGCTCAAGGTAGGGTCGTGCGGCTACAGGGTCGCCCTCGGCAATCAGCAGCTCACCCAGATCGAAGTTGGCGTGCAGGTGGCCGGGGGCGATACGAAGCGTTTCTTCAAACATCCGCCGACTGAATTCTGGATTGCCGGTGTCACGGTAGAAGATCGCGATGCGATGGCGCAATGTGCTTGAGTAGGGATTGAGTTTGAGGGCACGCTGGAGCATCTCCCGCGAATCCTCCCAGCGGTCAGTCCTGTAGTAGGCGTAAGCAAGGTCAGCCAACACGATCCAGCTGCTGTCGTCGAGTTCGAGCACTGCCTCGAAATGAGAGATGGCCTCTTTGTAGCGCTCCAGTGCCAGGTAGGTAGCGGCCAATTGCTGTAGGAGACTCACCTGCTGTGGACGAAGTTCGACCGCCCGTGAATATGAGGCAAGGGCGTTGTCGTATTCCCCCCGGACAGCATGAATCTGCCCGGCGATAGCAAAGCCTTCAGCATCGTCGGGACGAAGATGCTGCGTATGTTCCGCTGCCTCCATTGCTTTCTCCCAGCGACCCAATGATGCCAGGGCTCGTGAGCGTTGCGCGTGCAACCGAAAGTTCTCGGGATTGAGTTCAAGAGCGTTGTCAATCACCGGCAACGCATCGTCGAATCGCCGTGCGCGCAGCATCTCATTAATGAAGTTCAGATATCTCAAGACAATAGATTTGTCCTTAGGATCGATGAGGCTCGCCAGAGTCTCTCGATCTGGAAACGGAGCGGCACGCTCCGACGCCGACGAGCCACCTCCGAGATATCCCAGAGCTTCTAGCTTTCGACGTGTCTCGTCATCGACTTGGGCGGCTGCGGAACGGCCTAGATTTGGAGAACTGAATCTATTCGCGAGCTGATCGAGACGTTCTCTCAACTCTGCCACCCGCTGCTTCTCACCGGGTGCCAGATTGACCAGCTCACCTGGATCTGCCGTCAGATCATAGAGTTCTGGGCGCGGCACTTCGAGGAACTTGAACTGATCGGTCCTGAGACCTCTCATCGGCGCCCAGCCGAACTGGAATTTGTTGTAATAGTTTTCGAGCAGTGCCTCTTGTTCCCAGTCCTGCTCCGGATTTTCGAGTAAAGGCACAAGAGTTGTTCCTTGCATCTCCGTTCCTGGCGCCATGCCCAGCAAGTCCAGCACGGTTGGGGCTATGTCTACAGTGCGAACCTGGGCCGCGATCCGGTCCCCCGGTCGGAAGCGGTCACCTGGTACTGCGATGAGCAGCGGTACGCGCATGGTCGCGTCGTAGATGAAGTGAGCATGGGTTGGTTCGCCGTGCTCGTCGAGCGCTTCGCCATGGTCACCAACGACCACGATAATCGTGTTCTCCACCAAACCGCGCGCCTCGAGCATTTCGAGCAACACACCGAAATTCTCGTCCAGGAAAGCCATTTCACCATCGTAGGGTTCGGCTGCAAACTGGGAATCGTAAGGCGCCGGCGGGTTGTAGGGCTGATGCGGATCGAAGTAGTGGACCCAAAGGAAGAAGCGCTCCTGCCAGTGCTTCTCAATCCAGCGTCCGACTGCCAGGTTGACCCGATGAGCCTTGCGTTCCACAAAGCCGAAGGAGAAGGGACCGCGCGCCGCGGTCTCGGCGGCCGTCCAATCGGCCGAGTAGTCGTCGTCGTAGGTGTCGAAACCCTGGTCGAGATTGACCTCGGAGTCGAGAGGAAAGGCAGCCAGCACTGCCCCAGTTGTGAAACCCTGCGGTTTGAGGATCTCGGCCAGGGTTGTGACATCGTCGTCCAGGAAGTAACCGTCGTTGTCATGCACACCATGGAATACAGGGAACGTCCCAGTCATGATCGTGGTGTGTGAGGGAAAAGTCACCGGTACGGCGGTGATGGCATTCTCGAAGGAAACGGCACGTTCAGCCACAAAAGTGTCAAAGTTGGGAGTCTCGGCAGCCTCATGGCCAGCGAAACCGAAGCGGTCGGCACGGGTCGTGTCGAGGGTGATGATCAGCAGATTCGGAGGCGACTCGGTTCGAGCACAGCCCAGGATCACGGCCGCCAGCAAACCTAGAATCGCGATACGCGTGGCGTATCTCACAGGTTCTCCTCGTAGATCTCGGTATCGACTGAATGCAGAATCTGCTCGCGCATCTTCGCTTGTAACTCTCCGCGACCGGATTCCAGGTATTGCTCGATCACAATTTCCCGGACTTCCTCGAACAGGCGTATTCGAGACTCTTCGATCGCTTCCAGCCGGACTAGCATGTAGCCCGCTCGTTCGTAGGTCAGCCGGTTCGGATTGTGACGCTCGATCAGAAGTGGCCCGCTGAGCTCGCCGGGCGCCAACTCCAGGACGTCGTGCTGCGCTTTCGGGCCGGCCCACTCAGCAATGGCCTCGGGGCGGATGGCCCCAACATCCCCTCCCCGAATTGCTGTGAAGTCGGTAGAGAACTCACGCACCGCTTCCTCAAAGCCTCTTTTGCCGGCTCGGATCTCATCCGCCAAGCGGTCGAGTTCTTCGTACACTTCGTACCAAATACCTTCGGAGGGAAAATCACGCGTTAGGATTCGCAAGTGGATCAACCTTGGGGTGCGATATCGCTGCTCACGCGTTGCGTAGAACTCCTGCAAATCCTTGTCCTTAAGTTCATGAACTATCGCCCGGCCACGCTCCCTCAGAGCGAGTGCGATCAGGACCTCTCGCTCGACCTGCTCAAGTTGAGCCGCGATTTCGGGGTATTCTGCAAGGCCATCCTGCTCCGCCTGCCAGAGGTAGAGTCGTTCACGAACGGCCTGATCAAGCTGCTGACGCAAGGTGAGTTCTCGCGCTTTGGAAAAGCCGATGCTGTCGAGACGCTGATGGAAATCAGCAACTGCTACAGAATCATCCTCAAGCGCAAAGAGGATGTCATCACCGTCACCTGTCGACATCAGAGTTGGATCGTAGACTGCTCCTGAGGCATCGAGCAGCTCCTGCAACATGGCAGCTTCGGCTTTCTCTGTCGCCTCCCGGGTGAGCCGGCGATGCAGTCTGGTACGCGCATCCTCGAAATCCATCTTGAAGTTTCCGAGGTAATTCTCGACCTTGAAGATTTGAAAACCGACCGGTGTCCGGATTGTCTTGCTGACCTCACCCTCACCGAGACCCCACAGGATCTCTTCGAGGGCCGGGTCCAGTTTTCCACGATCCAACCTCCCGATGAGACCGTCGAGTCGAGCTGTTTCCGAGTCGGAATGGGCGCGTGCCAGGTCACCGAAACGGGCGCCACGGTGGATCTGGTTGAGTATGTCGTTCATCTCCAGTCGCGCTGCCTCCCAATCCTCTGGTGGAGCGTCACGTGCAACCCGCCGATAGATGTTGCGCACCCGGATCTGCTCCGGATGGGAAAACTCCTCAGGGTGGGCATCATAGAAGGAGCGAAGATCCTCTTCGGCGATGTTAACCCTCTCCCTGATCACGCGGGCAGCAATCGCTTGAACCAGGATTGGTTCTATTCGACCGGTCAGAAGTCTCTCGCCTTCCTCCGTTTCTGCCAGGCGCTGTGATCGTGCTTCGGCCTCCAGCGCTCGCGCGAGAATCAACTCCTCCAGCTTTTCGTGTCGCCATTCCGGCAGAGGCTGATCGGCAGGCGGACTGCGACGTGATGCCGGCTGCGAGAGGATAAAGTCCTCGACTTCTGCACGGCTGATTTCTCCCAGGTCGGTAGTAGCGACTACGTCGGCAGGTGGCGCCGTCGGCTGACAAGCGAGGAAGGCAAGTAAGGTTATCGCAACCGAAAGACGGCGGAGAGATGCGAGGGTATCAATGAAGAGCATAGAGACACTCCAGGGGCATTCATTAATAACAAAGACGAAGCCGGGCCGCGATCGGCCCGGCTTCATAGGTTACGATTGTTCGAAGTTCTACTCGACCGAGAAGCCCATCAGTTCTACAGGCAGGCAGTTCTGATCTTCAACGGTCACCCGGATCATCCAGTTGCCACCGAGACCAAGACCGCTGAGGGTGGTCGGAGTGTATTGAGTCATACCGCAGCCGGCGCAGAGGAGCCAGATGCGGCCGGCAGGGTTGTTGGTGTCGCGCCCAGCATATACGGAGTTGCCTGCCAGACCGGCAAAAAAGTTGGCGGTGCCGGTGATGACCGCCGCACCGGGCCCGATCGCGCGGGTCGCGAATCCTCCCGTAGCCGGGCACGGCCCAAGACCTGTGATCCCAGTAGCCAGCGCGATGGTCGACGCCCCGCCGGCTGCCGGCGGTGTAGCGCCCGACTGGGCGAACGCGAAAGCGGTTGCGGTGTTGGTGTTAATGCGTGCGGTCAGACCGACGATATCGAGGCCCGCCTGGAAGCACTGAGTCGGCACGTCGAAATCGACAAGATCGGTAATGGTAACGCCGGCGCCGAGACCACCTTCACAAGTGCCGTCGTCGAAAGACAGAACCGACAGAGCCTTGATCGGGTCCTGCGTAACGGTCATCGGTCCCCTGGCGACTGGCGGCAAGTTCTCGGTCATCTGCGCGACCGGACCACCGTCATAACCACTGAGTCCGTTCGCAGTTTGAGCGTTCAGGCTTCCGCTCACAGCGATAGAAATAACCGCGAGGGCCACAATGGACCACGCTAAGGTCGGACGTTTCAACATGGACATGGATAAACCTCCTTCAAAAAGACCTTCCCCATTTTTTGAGTCGGAAAAATCATAAAACGAAGACAGCCCGAAGTCAATCACAAGTTCCTTAGTCAGCTCGACTTGGAACGGCCACCCGCAAGAGCGTAGGCTGCGCCGCAGAAATGAGGAAGAAAAGGGGCTGAGAAAAGGCCAGAGCCAGGCCTAGATAGGCCCGGCTCGAGGATATATCTTTATGTACGTACTTATTCGACCGAGAAGCCCATCAGTTCCACCGGCAGGCAGTTCTGATCTTCGACAGTTACTCGGATCATCCAGTTGCCACCAAGACCGAGACCGCTCAGCGTGGTCGGGGTGTACTGAGTCATTCCGCAGGTGCCGCACAGAAGCCAGATCCGACCGGCTGGTGGACCGTTGGTGTCGCGCCCGACGAAACCTTGAGCCCGCACTCCAGCGAAAAAGTTCGAGGTTCCTGTGATGACCGCTGCACCAGGTCCGACCGATCGTGATGTGAGGGCCGTAGCCGGACATGGCCCTGCCGCGGGAATTGCCGTCGCGAGTGCTGTGGTGGACACTGCGCCAACTATCGGAGGTGCTGCTCCTGACTGGCCGAACGCGAAAGCAGCAATGCTCTGGCCGGTATTCATACGAGTTGTCACACCGACGATGTCGAGTCCCGCTTGCTGGCACTGAGTTGGTACGTCAAAATCGACGAGGTCGGTCACAAAAGCGGTAGTACCCGCACCCAGACCAGACTCGCAGGTGCCGTCGTCGAAAGACAATACCGACAGGGCCTTGATTGGGTCCTGGGTAACCGTCATTGGTCCCCTGGGCACCGGTGGCAGGGTATCGCCCATCGGTTCAGCGACTGGGCCTCCGGCGTAGGCGCTGATGCCACTCTGAGTCTGAGCGGTCAAGACGCCACCGACGGCCATGCCGACCAGGACGATTCCGGCGACAGACCAAGCTACGCTCGGGCGTTTGATCATGGACATAAACGATCCTCCTTCAAATACTTATTCCCGATCTCGGTTTCGATTACCGAAAAGCATAGATCACAGTTCCCGCAGAGTCAATCCCCTCATGGGTCGAGCACGATTGAACCAGCTTCTTGTGAAGGCATGAGGAAGTACGTTGGATGCAATATCATGTCAAAGCCATGCTCCGCACCTGGCATGAGCCTCGCCGAACGATGAGAACAACAAGAGAAACGAACCATCAGTCCCTGACGCACCCGTAGTCAAGTCTGCAAGCCTCGAAAGGACCACTGCTATGAGACGACAGATCATCGCACTCCTCACACTTTCACTGACTCTGGGCTTATCCGCATGCACCCAGCCCCAGGCTTCCGAAGCTCTGGATATCCATATGCAGGCACTCACTATCGACACTCATGTCGACATCGGCAGGGATTACGCTACAGCAGAAGTCGACCCCGGGATCGACAATCCCAAGCTGCGCTGCGATCTGACCAAGATGGAACAGGGCGGTATGGATGGAGTCTTCCTGGCGGTCTACGTTGGCAACCCGGCCGAATTCGACGCGGAGGACTTTCGCGAAGCGCAAGAAACTGCTGAGATCAAGTTTGCGGCGATCCACCGCCTTGCCGAGGAGATGCACTCCGACCGTTGCGAGCTGGCAACACGTGTCGATGACGTCGAAGAGATCGCTGCTACGGGTAAACGGGCCATCATGATTGGCATCGAGAACGGATTTCCGATCGCCGAAGATCTGACGATGGTCGAGAAGTACTTCGATCTGGGCACTCGATACATCACCATGTGTCACAGCCAGCACAATCAGATCTGTGATTCATCCGGTCCTGATGAGCCGATGCACGACGGCTTTTCGGATTTCGGCAAACAGGTAGTTGCAGAGATGAACAGACTCGGCATCATGTGCGATGTTTCTCACATGTCGAAGAAGTCCTTCTGGGACCTGATCGAACTCTCCGACGCACCGATCATCGCTTCACATTCAGGGTGCTCCGCTCTGAACCCTCACAATCGAAATCTCACTGATGAGCAACTCAAGGCTCTTGCTGAAAAGGGAGGCGTCATTCAGATCGTTGCCCTGAACAGCTTTCTGAAAGAAGTGAGCCCCAAGAGACGTGAAGCCGAGAACACGCTACGCGAAGAGCTTGGCTTACCTGGCCGACACGAGTACTGGCGCCTGCCGAAGGAGGAGAAGGAAGCGCTCCAGCCGAAAGTCGATGAGTATATGGTGCGTCTCGAAGAGGTCGAGAAGATCTATCCCTCTGCCGACATTGAGGTATTTGTCGATCATATAGATCATGCCGTCAAGGTCGCCGGCATTGACCACGTTGGTATCGGAACTGATTTCGACGGAGGTGGCGGTATTCGGGGCTTTATGAACCATTCCGAGGCCCGCAACGTCACCGACGAGCTTCTCAATCGTGGCTATAGCCACGAAGATATCAAGAAGATCTGGGGAGGAAACCTCCTTCGAGTCTGGCGCGATGTTGAGCGCGTCGCCCAGGAGACCAGTCAAGCATCAAGCTGAAAAGAGTTCAGACCCTTCGCCTACGGGCCTCTGGTTCCAAGTGTCATTGGGGGCAACAATCTGCTTGACGCTCACCCAGTATTTGTTCGTATCCCCGATTGAATGGATATTTGAAACTACTGTGGCGCTTTGGGTCGCTTGATTGCGAGGCCCATAGGAATTGCTTAATAGTTCTTAAGCAGATACTTACTGCTCCCTACAACCAACTGGGAATGGATGGACTTATCATGGGCATTGAGCAGCACGAGGGGAGAGCTGAATGGCCTTCACAGCTCGCCGAGCGATCGGCGTTTTCGCAGTTGTCGCAATCTCGATTTTGGTGGCCGCGCCAAAGCTCCGTCAGCTTTGGCCAGACACAAAACCTGACGGCCCGGCTGCAGCGGCGACGATTCTGCAGGTAACCGTTCACGAGGTCCAACCCGAACGCCTGGCTGAAGTTCTCGCCACTACTGGAACAATTCGGGCCAACGAAGAGGTCGAACTCGTCAGCGAAGTCTCCGGCAAGGTCACCGCGATTCACTTCGACGAGGGGAGTCGGGTCGCAGCAGGAGATCTTCTAGTCAAGATCGACGATTCCGAACTCGTCGCCCAACGGGAGCGTACGCTCCACCGGGTGGGATTGGCAAAACGCGCCGAAGAACGGCAGGAACGCCTGCTCAACGATGGCGTTATCAGTAGTGAAAACTACGATGTGGCGCTCGGAGAGTTGAACGTTCTGCGCGCCGAGTTGCAGCTCATCGAAGCGCAGCTCCTCAAAACTGAAATCCGGGCGTCATTCGGCGGCGTGATCGGCCTGCGCTGGGTCAGTCCGGGAAGCTTCCTCTCACCCCAAACTCGCATCGCGACACTGCGAGACCTCGACCAAGTCAAGGTGGATTTCACGGTGCCGGAGAAGTATGCCAACCTGATGCGCGAAGGCAATGAAATCGCGTTTCGAATAGATGGCACGGCCTCGTCATTTGCAGGCTCGATCTTCGCTATCGAGCCGAGCGTCGACCAGGCCACGCGATCATTACGGGTACGCGCTCGCTGTGCCAACAGCGACGGAGTTCTCCTTCCGGGCGCATTTGCCAATGTCGAACTCGAAGTGCGCGCCGTGGACGAAGCATTGACAGTTCCGTCGATCGCCGTCATTCCTGAACTTGGCGGCAAGAAGGTCTTTGTTTTCAGTGATGGCAAGGCTGAACCGCGCTCCGTGGAGACTGGCATTCGCACGGATGAAATGGTGCAGATCACGGACGGTCTGATAAACGGCGATCTGGTGATCGTATCTGCCATCCAGCAGCTTCGCGCAGGGCGGGAGGTCGTACTGAACAAACCGCAAACGGAACTTGAACCAACTTCATGACGCTTTACACACTCGCCATTCGAAGACCGGTGCTGGCAATCGTGATGTCGATCACGATCGTTCTCTTCGGTCTCCTTGGATTCTCGTTTTTGGGAGTGCGAGAGTTCCCCTCGCTTGACCCACCGAATATCTCCGTATCGACTTCGTACCGCGGCGCCTCTGCCGATGTGATCGAGTCACAGATCACAGAGCCGCTTGAGGCCGCGGTCAATGGCGTGGATGGGATTCGCACCCTGACCTCGACGAGTCGCGATGGTCGCAGCACAATCCAGGCAGAGTTCGACCTTGGAACTGATCTCGAACGCGCCGCCAACGACGTTCGTGATCAGGTGTCCAGGACCATGCGCAGCCTACCTCCTGACGTCGACCCGCCGATTGTCTCGAAGGCGGATGCCGACTCTCAGCCAATTGCAGGAATTACTGTTCGTAGTGACAGGCGAAACCTGCTCGAACTGAGCCGTATTGCGCGGGACACCTTCGTAGAGCGTCTCCAAACCATTCCAAACGTCGCGAGTGTAGACATTTGGGGCGACAAGACCTATGCCATGCGGTTATGGATCGATCCCCACAAACTGGCGGCCTTCAGCCTGTCGCCGATGGATATTCGTGACGCGGTAGCGCGCGAGAACGTCGAACTGCCATCGGGCCGGATCGAAGGTGTTGAGGTTGAGCTTCCGGTGCGAACCATGAGCCGCCTCAACACACCGGAGGCGTTCAACAATCTGATTCTCAAGAGCGAAGGCGACACGATCGTTCGTCTGCGAGACGTCGGCCGCGCCGAACTCGGCCCACGCAACGAACGGACCGTCCTCAAGCGAGACGGCATTCCAATGGTGCTGGTCATCGTCCGCCCGCAGCCGGGCGCAAACTACATCGCCATCGCCGACGAATTCCGACGTCGGGTGGAGTTGATCCAAAAGACGCTGCCGGAGGACATTGAGATCGCTTGGGGATTTGACGCCAGTCGCTTCATCCGCAAGTCGGTTGAAGAGGTGACGCAGACCATCATGATCGCGTTCGGGCTGGTGATGTTCGTCATCTTCCTCTTCCTTCGTGACTGGCGAACGACCATCATTCCGGTGCTAGTGATCCCGGTCTCGCTCATCGGCTCATGCTTCATCATGTTTCTCGCCGGATTCACTATCAATGTATTGACCTTGCTGGCGTTGGTACTGGCCATCGGTCTCGTGGTTGACGATGCAATTGTTGTTGTCGAAGTCATCTACGCCAAGATCGAGTCCGGGCTCGATCCGCGAAGCGCCGGTATTGAAGGAACGCAGGAGATTTTCTTCGCCGTCGTCGCAACGACCTTGGCCCTGGTCGCTGTCTTCATGCCGATTCTTTTTCTCGGCGGACTCGTGGGTCGACTCTTCCGTGAATTCGGGGTGACGCTCGCTGGGGCGGTCATCATCTCATCATTTGTTGCCCTGACCTTGACTCCAATGCTCGCGACTCGTCTGCTGAAGAAACGCGCCCGGCAGCCACGCCTGTACACATTGACTGAGCCATTCTTCCGAGCTCTCGCCGATGACTACCGGAGTCGACTGAGTATGATCTTGCGCCAAAGATGGCTGGCCGTGCCTATCATTCTGGCGTGCAGCGGTCTCGTCGCCCTCTTTCTGACAGTGCTGCCGCGCGAGCTGGCGCCGGTTGAGGATCGCAGCTCGATCAGCATTTTCACGCGCGCTCCTGAGGGTGCAACATTCGGTTACATGGATCGCTACATTGACCAGTTGAACGCCGTGATTCTGGAAGAAGTCCCCGAAGCTGACTCCACCATTACGGTCACCGCGCCGGGTTTCGGCGCCGCGTCTGCCGTGAACTCGGGGTTCGGCAGGATAACCCTCGTCGAATCCCATGAACGCGAGCGAACGCAGGGTGAGATTACCAACAGCCTCGCCCGCCAAGTCAGCCAACTCACGGACGCGCGGACCTACGTGTCACAGTCTCCCACTATTGCAGTTGGCCGGCGTGGCGGTCTACCGGTGCAGTTCGTCATCCAGGCCCCGAACATGGATAAGCTGAAAGAGGCTCTCCCTCCGTTCCTCGCTACCGCGGCTGCGGATCCGACCTTCGCTTACGTCGATGTCAACCTCAAGTTCGACAAGCCCGAGCTCCGAGTCGCCATCGATCGCGAACGGGCACAGGATCTCGGGATTTCGGCTCTACGCATTGCACAAACTCTGCAGCTGGCTCTGAGTGAGCAGCGACTCGGATACTTCGTCATGGACGGGAAACAGTACGAGGTTATCGGACAGGTGACCCGAGAAGCGCGTGACGAGACTGTCGACCTTCGCAACCTCTACGTCACAAGCCCTGGACGGCCGCCGATTCTGCTCGACAAACTGGTCAAAGTCACCGAGACTAGTAGCCCACCGCAGATCTTCCGCTTCGATCGTTACAAGTCCGCCACAATCTCCGCTGCTCTGGCGCCCGGCATGACTATCGGCGACGGTATCGAGGCTATGCAACGGATCGCGCACGACCAGCTAGACGAGAACTTCTCAAACACCCTCGCCGGCGAGTCACGAGACTTTACCGAGAGCGCGACTAGTTTGGTCTTCGTCTTCGTTCTCGCATTGGTTCTGGTCTACCTCGTGCTGGCCGCCCAGTTTGAGAGCTTCCGTGATCCCTTCATTATCATGTTGACCGTGCCGCTGGCACTGGCGGGAGCGCTGCTCGCACTGTGGTATTTCAATCAGACCATCAACATCTTCAGCCAGATCGGCATGATTATGCTGATCGGCCTGGTCACCAAAAACGGCATCCTGATCGTCGAGTTCGCCAACCAGCGCCGTGCCGCCGGCCGTTCCCTGCACGAAGCCATTACCGAGGGTGCAGCCGCACGCTTCCGTCCTGTGTTGATGACCAGTCTGTCGACGATCCTTGGGATCATGCCCATCGCACTCGGCTTGGGTGCCGGCGCCGAAAGTCGGATCCCGATGGGAGTGGCCGTGATCGGCGGTCTCGTTGTGGGGACCGCGCTGACGCTATTCGTTGTACCTGCCGTGTGCTTCCTGCTCGCGGGAAAGGTAAATGACGCCGAGGTCTGACCCTTTTGGGGTTGACCTCCACAAACCGATCGTGAGGATCTCAGATCCTTGGTCAATCAGGGTAACAGCTGCTCGCTTCGCCACAGGTCCTCAACCGGCTCGCGATCTCGGATGCCGTGGATATCCGATCCGTCAATCATGATCTCAGCAGGTCTTGGTCGAGAGTTGTAGTTAGACGCTAATGTGAACCCGTAGGCACCGGCGGTTCGAACGACCAATAAATCACCCTCGGCAATCACCAGTTCTCGATCCTTGCCGAGAAAGTCCGCAGTCTCGCATACCGGTCCGACAACGTCGTAGGTCTGCGGAGAACCGTCGCGCTTTTTGACGGGCACAATTTCGTGCCACGCGCCATACAGGCTCGGACGCAAAAGGTCGTTCATAGCCGCATCGACTACAGCGAACCAACGATCTTCGCCCTGCTTGATGTACAGCACACGAGTCACCAGGATCCCGGCATTCCCTACGATGGTACGACCCGGCTCAACAAGCAATTTGAGTGACCGGTTACCGAGGCGTTTCAACAGAGCAGCGGCATATTCGGATGGATGCGGTGGATCCTCGCGGCCATAACTCACACCGAGGCCGCCACCAAGATCTAGGTGGGTGAGAACTATGCCGGACTCGGCCAATTGGTCAACCAGGACCAGTAAGCGATCGAGCGCGTCGAGAAATGGAGGCAGCTCAATGAGCTGAGAGCCGATATGACAGTCGATGCCGCAAGGTTCGAGAGAGGGCAGCTCGGCTGCGCGGCAGTAGGCTGCTTCGGCACGAGACATTGGAATGCCGAATTTGTTCTTGCGCAGACCTGTTGTGACGTACGGGTGAGTCTTCGCATCGACGTCCGGATTGACCCGGAGAGAGACTGGTGCCACCTTTCCCGACTCTTCCGCAACCCGACTCAGAGTCTCGAGTTCCGACTCTGATTCGACGTTAAAACAGAAGATGCCCGCTTCCAAGGCTGCCCGCATCTCCGTCGCCGTTTTTCCGACTCCGGAGAATACAACCTTGGCCGGGTCACCACCTGCCTCGATCACTCGTGCCAGTTCGCCGCCCGAAACAATGTCAAAGCCACTACTCAGTCGCGCCATCAAATCGAGTACCGCCAAGTTTGAATTGGCTTTCACCGCGTAGCAGATAAGGTGGGGGTGATTCGCAAACGCCGAGTCATAGACGTGCCAGTGACGCTCCAGAGTGGCACGGGAGTAGACGTAGCAAGGTGTCCCAAACTCGTGCGCTATTTTGTTGATCGACACGTCCTCTGCATGAAGTTCCTGACCTACAAAACTGAAATGATCCAAAGAATCCCCTTCCTTGCGGAATCACTTGCTCGCCCATCACTGGATAGGCCTCAGACAAGTGTAGTCACGATTCTTACCTCATGGTTCGCATGAGCATCGTAGAAATGCAATTTCTGGAACCAGGGTGGAGATATTAAGGGCTATAGATAGGCGGAGTCATGATCTTGGTACCGGGTTTCATAGTATGGTCGATTCGGGTAGCATCTCTCGTCGCTGCCGAGGATTCAGCGGCGGTTCTTCTTGGGGAGGGATTCGATGCTTGACGTTTGTTCGGAAATTGGTCGGTTGCGGACTGTACTCGTACACGAGCCTGGCCCCGAGATCGATCACATGGTGCCGTCGATGATGGAGGAGCTGCTCTTCGATGACATCCTCTTCGGTGAGAGGGCACGCGAGGAGCACGGTCGTTTTCGCCGGCTCATGCAGGTGCTCGGCATCGAAGTGCTTGAGATCCGCAACCTCGTAGGGGAAGTTCTGCAGATCGAGGAGGCCCGCCGTTGGCTTCTCGACCTGATTGCTGACGAGGTGTCTACGAAAGTCACAGAAGCTCTGGGCGAACTCGACCCGGAGTCATTGCTGCAAAGCCTCATCGCCGGCCGCCGGCAGGACGTCGATCCCGCTGGCGTTCTTCTAGCCGACCTTTACTGCATTACACCGCTTCCCAACTGGTGTTTTCAGCGTGATCCTCAAGTAGTGCTCGGTTCAGGTGTGGTCTACAGTGCCATGGCGACCCCTGCGCGCTGGCGCGAAGGTCTGCTGGCCCGCTGTGTCTTTGCGTTCCATCCGCGTTTCACCAACTCGCCGATGATTCTCGACCCCCTCCGGGGAGACGCCGATCGGCCGCTGTTTCTCGGCTTGCACCGGCCTCGTCTCGAGGGCGGTGACGTACTCATTCCATCATCCGATGTCGTGGCGGTAGGAATATCGGAGCGCACCAACGCGATCGGTGTCGAGCTACTTGCCCGAGCTTTGGCTCGCCGCGAAGGCGGACCACGTTGGCTTGAGGTTGTTCACCTACCACACCGCCGGGCATACATGCACCTCGACACCGTCTTTACCCCGGCCGACAACGACGCGGCTCTCGTTTTTTCACCGGTAATTCTTGGAGGGGGATCGGAAGCCGCCGACGCCTATGAGATCGACCTTCACCAGGCGGACCTCGAACCGACGCATCGTGGTGCTCTCCTTCCGACGCTTGCGGCGCGTGGCGTTGATCTTGAGCCGATTCCATGTGGCGGCGCCGATCCAGTTGCACAGCAACGTGAACAGTGGACCGACGGAGCCAACACTCTGGCTCTCGCACCCGGCAAGATCACCCTTTATGATCGCAACATCGCCACTGCTGAAGAACTGAATAGGCACGGCTTCCAGGTATTCGCTGCCGAGGATGTCCTTCTCGGACGGACGGACACTAGCCTCGACGACTCCGGCCGCACCTGCCTCCTACTGCCAAGCCATGAAATCTCAAGAGCCAGAGGTGGACCGCATTGCCTGAGCCACCCTCTCGTCCGTGACAAACTTAAGTAGTCGCTGCGCTCGTTGCCTGTATTAATTCCGCCCTGCGGCGCGGTGTCTTTTTGAGCAACGCTACGCCGCTCTCGCGGCGGAAACTCATGGAAAGACACCAAACCTCAATACCTGTCACCCTGAGCTGAGCCGAAGGGTCTCCCGTTGAAATCAGCAGTATGTATGTTGTTGTAATTCAGCAGATTGCTAACTGTAACGGGAGATCCCTCCACTCGCCTTTGGCTCAGTCGGGATGACAGTAGCGGGATGATGTCTTTGGGAGCTGCTTTTAATCGTATTACTACAACCTGGGTTTTGCGAACAGGGTGCTAGAATCCGTCGATGGCACGAAAACGAGGCGCCCGGTCAAAGCCGCACAAGCAGTCCAGAACAACTGCTTCCAAGCCCGTGAAGAACCCCTTGGTCTCATCGACTCGTCGTCAAAACGTAGTCCTGGTTTCGGTATTCCTCAGCCTGGCAGTAGTCGTCGTGTTCGGCCAAGCGGTCAATTTCGACTTCGTTTCGTTGGACGATCCTGACTATGTCATTGAGAATCCCGCGGTCAACCAGGGGTTGTCGAAAGCCTCAGTTCGTTGGGCGTTCACGTCTGTCCATGCAAGCAACTGGCACCCGTTGACGTGGATCTCGCACATGGTCGATTGCGAACTCTTCGGCCTTGATCCAGGGGGTCATCACGCGATCAACGTCCTTTTTCACCTGCTCGCAACTCTCCTCCTCTTCATAGCGCTCAAGCGTTTGACTGATTGCCTTTGGCCGAGTGCGCTCGTGGCTACACTTTTTGCGATCCACCCACTCCGCGCCGAATCGGTGGCATGGGTGGCTGAACGCAAAGATGTGCTTTCGGGCTTCTTTGCAATGGCGGTGCTGCTTCTGTGGTTAGGGTATGTGAAGCGTCCGTCATGGTCTCGCTACCTCTCGGTTGCTGTTGCATTGGCACTTGGCCTGTTGTCGAAGGCTATGCTGGTTACTCTGCCCTTTGTTTTGCTGCTGCTTGATGTCTGGCCTCTGGGTCGCATGTCTCGCGCCGCAAAGCAGCCCGATGCCCCCGGGCCGGCCGATTTCAGAAGCGTTTGGTGGATCATTGCGGAGAAACTTCCGTTTGTCGCCTTAGCAATCGGATCAGCTCTGACCACCGTGTTGGCTCAACGCCAGGCTCTGAGCAGCCTGCAACACTTCACTTTTGCTGACCGTGTTGCCAATGCTCTGACGTCATGGGTGGCCTATATTTGGATGTCTCTGCTCCCCACGTCCCTCGCCATGTTCTATCCACATCCTAGTGCCGGTATTCCTCTGTGGCAGGTTGTTTTAGCGGGCCTTGTCATCGTCGCAGTAAGCGTGGTCGTCATTCGCCAGATTCGAATTCGTCCATTCCTTGCTGTCGGATGGTTCTGGTACCTCGGCACTCTTGTGCCTGTGATCGGGCTGTTGCAGGTAGGCTCACAGGCGATGGCGGACCGCTACACCTACATCCCTCAGATAGGGCTGTGGATCATGGTGGCATGGGGATTGAGGGAGGCGTTTGAACGTTTGCCTCAGTGGAAAACACAGATGACTGCCGGAGTCGGTCTCGTGATTGTCCTAGCCATGGTGTTGGCAACTCTTCAGGTCAACACGTGGAGATCCAGTGAGGCCCTCTATCGCCATGCTTTGGCAAACACCGAGGACAACTGGATGGCACACGCCAACCTCGCCGAGGTTCTGATTCTCAGCGAACGATTTGATGAAGGTGCGACACACGCTGCGAAAGCGGTAGATATCAACCCTGACAATCACATTGCCGCCCTATTGCTCGGCAACGCCATGATCGGTCTACAACGTCCGAGCGATGCGGTCGATGCCTATCTTCTTGCTCACAACCTTCGACCCGATTTTCTCCCAGCCGTCGACAATCTGGGGAAAGCCTATCGTAATCTCGGCGATACCGCTCATGCCATTCAGTACCTTCGCGAAGCTCTGATCCTGGATCCGATGTCAGTCTCAATCCGAGTGGGTCTTGGTAACCAGTTGATCTATGCGGGAGACTACGAAGCGGCTGCTGAGGTTCTCTGTTCCCCGGAGTTTGAGAATGTTAGTGATGACGCGCTCCATTTCAACTGTGGCCTTGCGCTGGCACATCTCGACCGCAGCGAGGCCGCCTTGGTTCGGCTTCAGAAGGCCGCAGAGATCAATCCGCGCGAGCCAACATTCTGGACGACCATAGCAACGGTGCTTGACCGGCTTGGTCGCGCTGAGGAGGCTCAAAAGGCCGCTCAGCAAGCTCGGCGATATGGCCGACGATAGGTCATCTATCGAACTCTCAAAGGTTGCCGTTCAGTCGCCTGCCCGAAGCTGAGAAGATACGGCTTTGCCGTATTCGAAATCTGGCGGAACGATAGGCGACAGAGGTTGCAAGCACCCCGAAACCGTACCGAATACTGGGCAAAAGACTGATCTCTGACGCCTCTGGGAAGTACTTTGCCGGGCAGGAGATCTCTCCCACTTCGAAGCCGAAGTACAGAGCCTGAGCCAGCATCTGATTGTCGAAGACGAAGCCGTTCGAGTTTTCGCTGAGCGGCAGTTGCTCAAGCACCCTCCTCGAAAACGCCCGATACCCGGTGTGGTACTCGGAGAGTTTCTCGTTGAGGAGAAAATTCTGGAACAGCGTCAGGGCTCTGTTCGCCACGTACTTGTACATCGGCATCCCACCACGAAGAGCACCCCGCGACAAGATGCGCGAACCGAGCACAACATCGTACTGTTCAATAGCTACGAGCGATGCCATTGCGGTCAAGAGTTTTGGTGTGTATTGATAGTCAGGGTGCAGCATGACTACAACGTCGGCGCCTCGTTCGAGAGCCTTTCTGTAGCACGTCTTTTGATTTGCGCCGTATCCCTGGTTGGTTTCATGCGACACGACGTGGAGACCGAGATCGTACGCCACTTCGCAGGTTCGATCGCTGCTGGCATCGTCGACGAGGATGAGATCGTCGACAAACTCGTGTGGAATCTCTGCCACCGTCCGCTCCAGCGTCAACTCCGCATTGAAAGCCGGCAATACAACTGAGACACGTTTCTCATGGATCACAGATGTTCTCCTGACAGGGACAACCGACCTGCTATCGCTGGAACCTGATCTCTCCTCCGACGATGGTGTAGTCCACCTTCGTATTCAGGATCTGGTCGTCTGGGATCGTCAGAATGTCCCGCGAGAGCACGACGATGTCAGCGAACTTTCCGGGTGTCAACGAGCCTTTGATGTTCTCCTCGAACGCTGCGTATGCGTTATTGAGAGTGTATGAGCACAGTGCCTCCTGGCGGGTCATCTTTTGGCCTGGGAAAAAGAACTCGCCATTCGGCATCAAGCGGGTGACTGTTGCGTGATAGCTGGCAATCGGATCGATATCCTCCACAGGGCAGTCGGTACCGTTGGTGACTACCGCTCCGGAGTCGATCAAATCGCGCCACAGGTAGGCGCCGGATTCGGCGCGTTCTGCTCCGAGTCGCTTCAGAACCCAAGGCCCGTCAGATGTGCAGTGGATGCCTTGCATCGCAGGAATCACACCTAGCTCCGCAAAGCGGGGGAGGTCGTCTCTGTGCAGATGCTGGGCATGCTCGACGCGCCAGCGAAGGCTGGTTTTGTCAGGTTGCGCATCAAGTACTTGCTGGTAGATGTCCAGCACTTCTCGATTAGCTCGGTCACCGATGGCGTGGGTGTTGACCTGGAATCCGTGCTCGATTGCAATCCGGCATGTCCCCTCGATATCCTCAACCGTCTCGAGCACCAAGCCAGTGCTGGCGTGGTCTTCGTATTCCTCCAATAGCCACGCTCCATGAGCTCCCAGGGCGCCGTCAATCTGACGCTTGATCGATCGGACCGCCAGATGTGCATTGCCTTCAGGCAGGATTCTGTAGTCGGCAAGGCGCTCGGCCATGACCTCGTTTGTCTCGCGCCGAACCATTACGTACAGGCGTATCGGCAAATCACCGGCCTCGGCGCGGGCTCTGTACTTGTCGATGGTGGCGAAATTCGCCCCTGCATCATGAAACGAAGTGACTCCTTTTGAAAGGGCTTCGTCGCCTGCCAGTTCGACGATCCGGTCGAACTCTGCGGCCAGGTCTGCCTCGCTGAGGTCTTCCCTGGCTTCGGCGATCGCCTCACCGACGATACGCTGCGCAGTCTCCCTGAGCAGGCCTGTTGGATCTCCATTCCCGTCGCGCACAATCGTGCCACCCGGTGGGTCTGCTGTGTCATCTCCGATGCCGGCCAATTGCAACGCGAGGGCGTTAGCGAAAGACGCGTGGCCGCTGGCATGTACTAGGTTGACAGGGTTATCGGGTGAAACGCTGCTCAACTCGTGATGCAGTGGCGCACCGTCCACGTTAGGCGTCGGGATTTGAGTCCACTTTTCTTGGTGCCAGCCGCGACCGGTGATCCACTCGCCTGGCGTCGCTTCTTTTGTCGCCGCAGCAACTTGGGCGACGATATCGCTCCAGCTCGTAGCCTTCGTCAAATCGAGCCGCATCTTGGCCTGCCCGAGACTGGCGAAGTGTCCGTGGCCTTCGATGAAGCCGGGAATCACGAGTCGACCGTCGAGATCGACAACCTTGGTCTCGTCTCCAACATAATTGGCGATCTCGTCGTCACTACCGACAGCAACGATGTGATAGCCGGATACAGCAATCGCCTGAGCTTTCGGAATTTGGTCGTCTACAGTGACCACTTTGCCGCCAGTAAGCACGAGATCTGCTGGTGTAATCCGGTTTCCGGTTCCACAGCCGATTGAAAGAGCAACTAGCAGAATGGACGGATAAGTCAGCAACCTTAAGCGACTCAGAGAAGCGAAGCTCATGATGACCCTCCTGATCAAGAACGGGCGGGTCTCATTCTAGTAGAGATATGTCTTGAGCGTGCCCGTCCCTTCATGGCACCACCAGGAAGGAGGAAGTAACGCTCGCCATTCTCACATTAGGTACAGCCTTGAGATAATCTCAGGCAGAGTTCACTCTTTCTGCGGTAGACTGTTGAACAAATCAGCGGCATCGGAGGTGCGTCTTGGGTATTAGAAAACACCTGTTTGCAAACTTGCTTCTCCTCTCATTCATCTTGGTGCCGATTGGGGCGAGCGCTCAGAACCTCGTATCCAATCCTCATTTCCACAGCAACCTTGTTGGCTGGCTAGGATCCGGTTGGTGGGACTCTGATGACTTCTCCGGAGACCCACAATCGGGGTCGGCTACCTATATCAATCAGAATCCCGGTCCCGTCTCGTTTTACATTGTTCGCCAGTGTGTGGAATTGATGACGGCAGGACAGACTTACCAGCTCAGTGGGTATTTCCACCTTCCGACTGGTCACACTGGAACTGGTTGGGGACAACTTGGGATCGCCTG
>JAAESQ010001471.1 GCA_024229275.1 bacterium
AGATCGCCCACCCAGGCGGAGAACCAGCGACATTCCCGAGCCTAACGCCTGAGTTCAGCGGCGCCGATGGTCTGGCGCTTGCGCCAGACTTGGCGAAAGCTTTGCTGACGGGCCTTTAGGACCGGCATGCAGAGCTTTTGACAAGAATCGGTGTCCGTCTGCAACGAAATGTTAGGCCTTGACATTCAACCACTTAGGTCCCGGAGACGTTCAGTTCTTCAGGAGGGTATGGGATGGTCAGTTGATTGGTTATGAAGAACACTTTTCGTGCCCCACCCGTGCACAGGCCCTCCAAAATTGTATCGATGTACCGGTAGGGAAGACTAGCATCCGCCCTGATGAAGAAGAAGTGATCTTGGCGCTCGCCAGCCACCCTAGCGACCACAGTGCCAAGTGAATCGAGGGTGTCTCCCCTGCCGAGGTTGTGCTCTGGCACCCACACACCAAATGTGCCGGATTCATGGACTGTAATGAAGACACCATCACTAGGCAGGGTGGTTCGGCTCCAAGTCTTAGGTAGTTCGAGGCACGGGTTGCAGGTTTCAGTAGCACCAATCCAATGGCGATAGAAGACCAAAGCCGATATCAAGACGATCGCAGAGAGCCCAACGACTAAGATGTTACGGCCACTTGGCTTCGAGTACGCCGGTACGGAGAGTCGGCCACGGAGACGTATGGTCATAACGACCTCCACTCTGAGTTGGACTCTCGCTTCATTCAGTTGTTCCAGTCATATTGCCCCGGCTGTGCCTAACGCCTGAGTTCAGCGGCGCCAACGTTCCGGCGCTTGCGCCGGACCTGGCGAGAGTATTGCCGACGGCCAAGGGCCGGCGACAAGCAATACTTTTGACAGGAGTTGGTGTCCGTCTGCAACGAAATGTTAGGCATGGCAGCTACTTCCAGCCACCCGGCGGTTCTCGAAGCTGAGGTTTGATCCATTCGAGGTACTTTGGGTCTTCATCTTGAAACAGTTCTTCGCCCTCGAAAAGGAATGCTCTTGCGAGCTCGTCAGCGGCGCGCTTGAAGTTGCCAAGTTCGAACTGGCACTGCCCAAGGCGAAGGTGGAGAAACGGATTACCAATTGCATCCGGGCAATGCATGGCGTTGGACAGGTTGTCCCTACCAGCGACGAAGTCCCCACCCAGAAAATTCGCATCACCTATCGCGGCAAGAATCCAGGTGGCCGCTTCCCAGTCATGCTGAGGTTCAGGGAGCAGATCGAACGCCTTCCAGTATTTTGTCAATGCTTCGGGGAACTGCCCACTTTCAGCAAAGGTGTCCCCTTCGGTACAGAGCCGACAGATCTCTTCGTGAACCTCTGTTGAGAGCTCAGCCATTCTTGTCTCTATCGCCTCGATATTGCCTAACGCCTGAGTTCAGCGGCGCCGATGGTCTGGCGCTTGCGCCAGGCTTGGCGAAAGCTTTGCTGACGGGCCTTTAGGACCGGCATGCAGAGCTTTTGACAAGAATCGGTGTCCGTCTGCAACGAAATGTTAGGCAGGTAGCCCTTCCAGTTCTTCTTTCAATACCGCAGGTGGAACAGAAATACCCGTGCGCTCAGGTGTCAGGTTGACTCCGACCCACAAGCCATGTTCCTCGAGGATCGCAAGAAGCTGTCCAACGAACTCATCCAGCAGGACCGATTCAGCAGTGTAGTCGGACAAACCACCCACTGCGTTAGCACATGCGTCCTGCTCAGACGACCAGAACGGTATTACTCGACCCCCCGGCACTTCCTCATCGCTCCAGTTCGCCCAACCTGTCCCCTCAAAGAGACCCCAAACACACCCGGTTTGTTGTACTTCTTCAACGAAACGGCGATAACGAGCATTGGCTAATTGTGGGGATTCAATCATGTGGCTTAATAAGCGCCGGGTAGGTCAGGGGCCTCACGGCCCCTTTCCCCCCTCAGAACCGTACGTGACAGTTTCCCGTCATACGGCTCAAGCACATACAAAGGCCGCCAGGGGCGACCCGGTTGATAGAGAGAGCGCGGTTCAGGATGCGTACAGGGAAAGAAATTGACACTCGGAGCGTGTACGTCTCCGGTGCCCCTGTTTGCGCCGAGCGAAATACGCGTCATAATCTGGATCGAAGGCGTGCGCAGAGGCCTGCACCTTTATGTGTCGGTACAAGTTGGCCTCAGCGAGCCGGAAGAGATCCAGCACGTGTTTCGTTCCGTCAGCGCGTCGGTACGAGCAGCTGAAGAGCCATCTGCGGCCAGTGAAGCGGTAGTATCGTTTCGTCAGCCACTTCCAGCTTTTGCGACCGAGTCGTCGGCGGAGCCATCGTCGAAGAGCATGAAAGATGTTGTAGTCGACCCAGCTAAAGGTCTCGGAAGAGACGAAGGGTCGGTAATAATTGCTCCATCCCCGAAGCTTGGCGTTCAGTTGCCTCAAGAGAATGACAGCTGATGAGCCCCGCATGGACCGGATGAACTCCACGGTGCGTCGGATGAACGCGGTTACCTTATTCTTAGCAGGCCGAATCAACAGCTTGCCACGGTATTTGCGGACATTGCATCCCAGGAAATCAAAGCCCGTGTCGATATGCGTGATGCTGGTCTTCTCGTCAGAGAGGACCAGGCCTCGCTGCGCCAGGAAGTCGATTACGATCGGAAGAATCGTCTCCTCGATCAGCTTTCGAGACACCCCGGTGATGACGAAGTCATCGGCATATCGAATCAGGTTGACCTTGGCTCCTCGCTTTGGAACGGCTTGTCGGATGGTGTCCTCTAACCCGTCCAGAGCCATATTGGCCAGGATCGGCGAGATGATCCCGCCTTGGGGCGTTCCGGTATCGGTGTGATGGAACATATGACGATCGATGTATCCGGCCTTCAGCCATGCTCGCAGCACGACGGTGTCCATCGGGATGTTCTCGATCAGCCACGAGTGACTGATTTGATCGAAGCAGCCTTTGATGTCAGCATCCAAAACCCACTCAGCCGAGTACGACTTGGCCAGGGCAATAAAGACCTGACCGAGGGCATCTGCAGTCGACCGGCGTTGTCTGAACCCATATGAGTTCGGATCCGCAAGGGCCTCCGCCACAGGCTCGAGCGCGAGCGCATACAGCGCTTGCATCGCCCGATCGTGCATCGTGGGGATACCAAGCGGACGGAGCTTGCCGTTCAACTTCCGGATGTAAACGCGGCGCAACGGTTGGGGCTTATACCCTTTTCTTACGAGCGCCTTTGCTGCTTCAATCTTCTTCTTCGAGCTTCTCCATCTGACACCATCGATTCCCGGTGTCTTGGCCCCCTTGTTCGTGGTAACCCGTCGGACAGCCCATAGTTTGGCGTGCCACGAGTGAGTCAGGATCCACTGCAGGGCCCGAACCTTCCCAGACCTCTTCTCTCTAGCAGCCTCCGCGATACGCACCTGGAGCCGACGAACATCATTGTGGACCTTGCGCCAATCAATGGCCTTCCAGTTCACGATGTCAGGAGGTGCACCAGTGGCTTGCGCCACCGTCATTTGCATTCCTCCAAGATCTCGGTTCTCCATGCTCTCTCGCGACGAAGCACCTGGCGGACGTCAGCACCCTCACGGGCCGGCAATATGCCTATCCACCCCATTACAGAGCGGCATTTGCTTCTTCCACCATCCTCCCAAGATCTCCCATGGGCTGGCCTTACGGTTCGCTTACCCCAGATGAGTGGGGGCGGGAGGTCAAGGCTTCTCGTGTTCAACGTGATGAGTCTCATGAATCACTTAGGTCCCACTCGTACGCCGGTGGCGCAACATCTACGTCAGGGGACGTTAGAGCCCCCAATCCTGGCCACATACCGTTTTGGTCCAAGCCTGAAACACCGTAGGCTTGTTCTCATGTAACGACGCTGCAGTGGTTTGCATACGCTGACCGTATGATCCGACCCTAGCTCCTTACCGCCTGGTGCTGGCAGAGTTGAGGCGTGGCCTCGCGGCCTTCCTCTCCTGGGCTGACGCCCACGGGCTACATTCCCCGAGAGCTTCATACCACGCGTCGCGTACGACAACGCAGCATGTCCGGTGGGGTACCGGTGGTAGAACACCGGGTCGCGTCTGGAACCCAGAAAGACTCCATCGCGACACTTCATCACGCGACTTCGAGTCGCGACTAACGCCTGAGTTCAGCGGCGCCAACGTTCCGGCGCTTGCGCCGGACCTGGCGAAAGATTTGCCGACGGCCCTTGGGCCGGCGATACGCAAAGCTTTTGACAGGAGTTGGTGTCCGTCTGCAACGATTTGTTAGGCATTGGCCTACCTAGTACCCCACCAGCCCCGATCTTTGTCCCAACGGATTGGGCCTGTAGGAATGTTGTAGAACTGTCCATCCTTGAACGGCCGTGTGCCATTCCTGTAACACTCTACGAGGATCCAAAGCCAAGCTAGCGCTGAATTGAAAAGGCTCTCCACCTCTGTGGATCGATAGAGATACGGATTCTCCCGATCAGGTGTAGCTTTGTCGCTTGGCCTCACGGCACTAGCAGTCAAAGGGGACACGTTCTTACCACCCACGAATGTGCCGTCTTGCATGGTTATGTACTGCGCGTGGGAGAACGCGTTTCGAAGTTTGTTGTGCCACAAGGAAACGAGGATGTCACCGACGCGGAGGTCTGCTTTCCTGGAAAGGCGCTGAATCTCCTCGTAGCGGGTCTGGGGCATATCGCATGGAATCTCTTTGCCCTTTGAACTAACTCTCACGAAGTCCCAAGTCGGCTCTTGTCCGTCGATCAGGCGAAGGAGATTCCAAACGATCGCCGGAGGGAGCTCGGCTTCCATGACATGGCAATACACCAGAACCCGCAATCGAGTGCGCTCGCAGTTGTCGACCGATTCCGCAGCGTATCCCTTGAACTGATTTACGAACCGGCAGAGTTCCTCCGCCTCGTAGTCCGGGAAGACATGAATCATCTTCTCAGGCTCGTAGGTGTGAGGGACGAGAGCGCCAAGGATGTCGGCCCCCCTAGCGGAGGTTGCCCTTTCAAACACCTCGACAACTGCGTCGTTGACTTCATCTGTGCTGGGGAAGACCTTCATTTAGTTATCTCCGGAGAAGGTTGCCTAACGCCTGAGTTCAGCGGCGCCAACGTTCCAGCGCTTGCGCTGGACCTGGCGAAAGTATTGCCGACGGCCATCGGCCGGCGACAAGCAATACTTTTGACAGGAGTTGGTGTCCGTCTGCAACGAAATGTTAGGCCGTGATGCCTTGTGGTTTATTGGGATTAAGGATTGCATAGACCTCGACATCTTCGAAGACGCCCCACTTACAAAGGTGCTGACGCAGCAGACCTTCGCGACGCATCCCTGCCTTTACCAACACAGCGCCTGATGCAGGATTACGAGTAAGGTGCTGCGCGTACACCCTATTCAATCGCAGAACGTCGAATGCATGTTGGACGACCGCACGGGTGGCTTCGGTACAGAACCCATTGTTCCAATAGCTCTTGCCTACCCAATACCCGAGCTCGGCTCGAGAGTGAAGCGCGTCGATATTCATGAGACTGATAGCGCCAATTAGTTCATTGGTCACGGCAAGCTCAATAGCGAAATGGACCGCAACACCGTTCGAGAAGTCCTCAGCATGAGAGGAAATCCACTGCTCAGCCATGCCGTCTTCATAAGGATGAGGAATCTGGGCAGTGGTGTCAGCGATCGCTCTATCCCCAGCCAGGCGCTGAGCATCTGAGGCGTCAGACTTTTCAAAGCCCCGGAGGATAAGCCTCTCGGTTTCTACTCTCGGATACACCTTTGGAAAGTCCATTTCAGATTTCAAGCACCAACTAAGCCTAACGCCTGAGTTCAGCGGCGCCGATGATCTGGCGCTTGCGCCAGACTTGGCGAAAACATTGCTGACGGCCGCTCTGGGCCGGCATGCAAGGTTTTTGACAAGAATCGGTGTCCGTCTGCAACGAATTGTTAGGCAGCGGGACCTTGGTGTTGCACTTCAAAGCTGAACCTGCGACTTCTATGCCTTCAGCTCCCGGTGATCATTTCTCTGCGAAGAACTCCATGCTTGGAACGGGCTTTCTGACATCACGGAGCCTGACGTTCGCATTCTCGGATTGGAGTCGCACTCGTAGGTACTATGCGTCGGAATCACCAGCAACAACGACTGTGAAACCCGACCTCGCTCCCCAGAAATCCTCGCCCAAATACACAGACTGAATCATCAATTCGCCGTCTTGCAGTGGATAATCACCTGTCTTGAAACGCCACTCGTACTCCTCAACTGGGAAGAGAGAAAGCATTGCAGGAGAAACATAGGGCTCAAGGTAGTCCTCGCGATCTATGAGCCCAAACTCCCAGCACTCACGAATGATAGGGACGGTAAGTCGCTGCCCCCGCAGCAGAACACGATCTTTGTCGATCGTTGCATCGTGGACCAGACTGGACAGGAATTGAATGTCGTGCGGCGAATTCGGCGTTCCGAACCTGATCGAATAGTCGACACGTCTTGGAGTAGAACCAAATGTGGAATGGTAGATTTCTGTAAAGTCAGGTTGCTTCATAAAGGGGATCCTTGTCGTGTCGGATAGTCTGCATTTTCAAGCCTAACGCCTGAGTTCAGCGGCGCCAACGTTCCAGCGCTTGCGCTGGACCTGGCGAAAGCTTTGCCG
>JAAESQ010001472.1 GCA_024229275.1 bacterium
GAGCAATTTCTCTCGGATACTCATGACCTACTGGAGCTGCTCAAGGTGCGATTCTCTCAGCAGAAGATCTTCCTGGTGGGTCACTCCTGGGGGAGTGTTTTAGGTCTCGAGACGGCACATCGCCATCCTGAACTACTGCACGCCTACGTGGGAATGGGTCAGGTGGTCGACATGCGTCGAGGTGAAGAGCTGTCGTACCGTTACACACTTGCCAAGGCGCATGAGGCGGGTAATACGGGTGCCGTCAAGATGCTGGAGAATCTGGGCCCCCCTCCCTATGAGGGAGGTTTCCAGAGCCTCAGCACTCAACGAATGCTGCTCGCTCAGTTCGGCGGCACTTTTAGACGAATCTCCTATCCACAACTCCTCGGTTATAGTCAAACATCTCCACACTACTCGGAAGGAGATTTGGCAACGTGGATGAGATCTTTCACAAATACACAGGAGATAATGTGGAAGAATATCGGAGGAATAGGTTTTGCGAATAGAATACGTGAAATCAAAGTTCCTGTATTCTTTTTCTGCGGACGATATGATCAACAAACACCGAGTGAACTCGTCAATGACTACTATAAGTCTTTGAAGGCTTCATTGAAGCGAATAGTATGGTTTGAAGAGTCTGGACATATGCCGAACATTGAGGAGCCAGATAAGTACCAGAATGTCCTCATTGAGACCGTTCTCGTAGAGACTTTAAGGTTCGAATCTGAAAAGAAGTAGCGATACTCATGTGAGAGATTGGTTTGGATTTAGATAGATGTGCAATAGGAAAATGCTGCGATCGAGTCATCTGCTCGCCTGTCCGGGCGGGGAACTTCAGACTAGTTCTGGCTCAGATGGGTATGAATTGTACGCGCTAGGATCTCTCCAGCAATAGCATTACCGCGCACGCTCAAGTGCCACGAGTCGTTGGCGAGATAGAGATCGTCGGCGCCTACGGATGTCTCTTGAAGAAAAGGAAGGAGATCAACAGAGTGATCGCCGTAGCGCTGGATCGCTACTTGAAACCAGAGAAGCGTCGGACTACTGTTCTCGATGTCGCCCTTTCCAGGAACCAGCAACAGGAGAAGGTCAGTTCCTCGACTGTCTAACTCGACAGAAAGCTCGGCGAGTAGCGATTCGATTACCTTCTTGGTCTCGTCGTCGCTCGAGACATGTTTTCCCGAAAGGTCGTCGAGAAAGTCGTGGAAGGGCGGAATGAGTGCTTGCGAAGCGAAGATGAGCTTGCTTGCCGAGAGCGTATTACGCAGCGAGTGGCGACGGATTGTCGCTTGGCTCAGCTGCAACTCATTCTCGACGAAGCGGAACTGCGGCTTGCTTTTACCGTAGCGGATATTGCTGGCGGTGTCCGTGAAGTCATTCCCGGAGAAGAGGACGACCACGACCGCTCTCAAGCTCTGCCAGGAATCCACATGCCGCTTCACGTAGAGGTAACTCTGATCCACGCCGTAGCCAGAAACTGCAGCGTTGAGAATAGAGATTCCGTTGGGTTCCAAGAGCAATCGGGCTTGATGAACCATACCCTCCTCTGGCTTGACCCCGTGACCGAACGCTACGGAGTCCCCGACAATCACAACGTCGGGCCGCCGTGATGGAGTCGCGGTAGCGTTGAGATCATGTACACGGTTGCGTGGTGGGCGACTCCAGCCCAGCTCAGCGTCGAAAAACGTTTCTTCCCGATCATCGCTGGCCACCGCCACTATCACGAAGCTGACTGCGAGTTCCGCGATCAACAGGCCGATGCCGATCGAAACGATGATTGCGGTCAGACAGTAGCTCAGCTGAGATCGCTTTGTTGGTGCTCTTCTCCGAGAAAAAAGGAACGCCCCGAATGCACATACGCCGCCCAGGCCAAGAGCAGTAATAAAGAGCAAGTATTCCATTCTCTAGTCTCCGACCTTCAGCTTCAGCGATGGGGCA
Organism: bacterium; assembly: GCA_024229275.1. GTDB lineage: Bacteria > Acidobacteriota > Thermoanaerobaculia > Thermoanaerobaculales > Sulfomarinibacteraceae > JAAESQ01. The sequence continues at coordinate 1,921 of JAAESQ010001472.1, forward strand.
GCGAAAGGCAATACCTCAGCCCCAATCACCATCCTGACACGAGGCTTCGACGTTTTCGAGGTGAACGTGACTCGGTACGGGATTCTGAGAGTACATCGGGCCTTCTAGCTGATCCGAAAAGCTGTCCTGTTCGCTTTCGTACGCTTATGTCCCAGTTCTGGTTCTTCGCGCTGGTGGCCTGTATTCGAGGAAATGCGCTGAGACGCTTCACGAGGGCGTTTGTCGGTGTCTTCTACTTAGGGGAGGGAGGTGCCGCAACTGCTGGCATCACCTTTGCTAGTGATCGGGTGACGGGCTGTGGACTTGATCGAAGAACCACGCCGCGGAGGGAGCTACAGGATGGAGAATCTACTGCAGGACATTCGGATCTGTTTCCGTGGCCTTTTGAGGCGTCCCATGTTTAGCATCGTGGCCATACTCACGCTCGGGCTGGGCATCGGTGCCACGACGGCCATGTTCGGTGTTGCGGAGACGGTGCTCCTTCCGAATCTCTCTTATCAGGAGCCCGAACGGCTGGTGACGTTGTGGCAGGAGTGGCCGGGATACCGAGGTCTCGGTAAGTACATCAATCTGACCGATGACCAGTACCGTCTCTGGCGCGACAAAGCCACACTGTTCAAAGACGTGGCGATGTTCAACGCCAGCGAGTGGGGTTTCGGTACGATGACCGAACGCGGGACTCCGAGCAGAGTGAGTGTTGGCAGTGCGACCGGGTCGCTTGCCGGTGTCCTCGGCGTTAGTCCCCATCTTGGGCGCTGGATTCAACCGGACGAAGAGGGCTTGGAGCTCGGAGCCGCGGCGCCGGTTGCGGTCATCAGCTACGAACTTTGGCAGGCGGCTTTCGGCGGCGATCCTGAAGCGATCGGGAACACCATTGTCCTCGATAGTCTGCCGCGAACCATAGTGGGTGTTCTTCCTGCTGGATTCGAGTTGCGGTGGCTCGGCGAATCCCCCCTGCAAGGGAATGAGCTTGTCGCCAAGGATGTCTGGGTTCCCTACGGACAAATGTGGGATTGCGTAGGCTGTGGCTCGAGCATGTATCAGGGCGTCGGGCGACTCGCCGAGGGTGCCTCCGTCATCAGAGCCCAGGCGGAAGCTGAAAGAATTCTGAACGGAACCGCTCCTACGGACAAGATCATCGTGCGCATGGTTCCTCGCAGCGAGGACGAAGTCCGCGGTCTTGCCTCTCCGATTCTGCTTCTTCTCGGTGGTACGAGCCTGTTGCTGCTCATCGCCTGCGGGAATATGGCCACGCTTTCGGTGGGTGAGATGCAGGGTCGCGCCCACGAGATCGCGACACGGGCAGCACTCGGTGCCGGCAAGTTAAGAATCGTCCGACTCGTCTTGGCGGAGAGTGTGATCCTCGGACTTCTTGGAAGCGCCCTCGGAATTGGGATCGCTTTCGGTGGGGTCGAGCTACTCAAGGCTCTGGCACCTCCGATTCCGCATCTTGACGAAATTGCGATCGATTTTGCCCATCTCGCGTTCGCCGCCGGATTGGGTGTACTGACCGGGTTCGTCTTCGGATCCGTTCCCTCACTCAACTTTGCACGCGCTTCGGCGGCTTCCTCGCTGCGCGCCGCCAGCAGGACACAGACAGGTCGGAGTTCGCGCTTCCACTCAGCGGTGATTGCTGCAGAAATCGCTCTCGCTGTCGTTCTGTTGGTGACTGGCGGATTGCTGACTCGAAGTCTGTCCGAACTCCTGGCTGTTGACCCGGGGTTCGCGACGGGAAATCTGACGACCGCTCACCTTTCGCTTCCCGCCGATCGATACGATACAGAGCAGAAGCAGGTGCAGTTTCTTGATCAAGTTGTCCAACGGTTGCGCGAGATTCCGGGCGCGACTGATGTCACAGCCGCGAACGGGCTTCCGTTTCCAGGAAGGACCGCTGGTTGGAGCGCATGGCTCCCCGGAAAAGCTACTAAGGATGACAGGATCCACACAAAGCTCTTTCATGTCGCGGCGGGATTCCACGAGACGATGGGTATTCCGCTTCTTGAGGGTCGAGCTATTGCCGAATCTGACACTGCGGAAAGCCAAAGGGTCGCGTTGATTAGTGAGTCGCTGGCCAGGACTCTATGGCCGGACAGCTCGCCCCTCGGTGCGCTGATGCACTATCCGTGGGGAGAGGTGACAGTCGTGGGCGTCGTATCCGACGTCAAGCGAGGAGTTCTAGCCGGAGAACTGGAACGAATGTTCTATGTTCCTTTCGCCCAGCATGCTCGGGGATCGTTAGCGTTCGCCGTTCGCACCAGCGGCGACCCAAGACCGGCAATTCCACTCATGCGCGAAGCGATCTGGGACGTCGATCCCGATGTCGCGATCACGCAGACAGACGTGATGAGTTCGCTTGTGGCGAGATCTGCGAGTGACGAGCGTTTTCGTACTCTGTTGATCGGCGTGTTCGCCATTACCGCAGTGCTTCTTGCGTCAGTCGGAATCTTTGGAGTGACCGCACGCATGGTCGGGCGACGTACCCGCGAGCTGGCCATCCGAATGGCGATCGGGGCGCGTGGCTCCGAGCTCACGCGGATGGTGATCGCGCAGAACCTGGTGACAGGGCTACTCGGCACCGCAGCCGGCCTTGCCGGAGCGATGTGGGTTTCTCGGTTCGTTGGTCGTTTCCTCTTCGGCGTTGAGGCGATGGACCTTTCGACCTACGCAGCGGTGAGCTTGTTCGTCCTTGCGGTGAGTGTGGCTGCGAGCTACATACCGGCGCGCCGCAGCGCGAGGGTCGATCCGATCGAAGTGTTGCGCGCAGAGTAGGGAGTTCGATCAGGCGAACTCCCCGGCTCTGCTCGGCCACTGTTGTCAGCGAGTAGCCGTTGGCCTCCTCCGACGGCGCCGGCGCTGGCTCGGTGGCCGCGGCGTGGCGGCGGATCCAGTAGCTTCGCGTCCGGCGCGAGCCTCCTTCTTCGCCCTCGAACGAGCTCGCTCGTCGGCGCGCTGTGAGCGGATCGTCGCAATGCGCTCTGCAATTGGAATCTCGAGACGGCCTTCTGGGCGTGCGCTGTAGTCGAATCCGTCGACCGTCAGCCTTTTGATACGACGGCCCACGGCCCGTTCGATGGCTGCGAGCTCTTTTGCTTCAGCCGGCGAGGCGAATGTGATGGCGTCACCCGTAGTCCTTGCTCGAGCCGTCCGGCCGACGCGGTGGATATAGTCCTCAGCCTGCCCGGGGACGTCAAAGTTGACCACGTGAGGCAGAGCCTCGATGTCGATGCCGCGGGCAGCGATATCCGTCGCCACAAGCACTTTGAGACGTCCTTCCTTGAAGGCATTGAGCGCGGCCTGGCGCTGCGGCTGGCTGCGGTTGCCGTGAATTCGATCGCAGGAGATGCCGGCTCTTTCGAGGTACTTGGCGAGGCGATTGGCGCGGTGCTTAGTGCGAGTGAAGACGAGTGCGGTACGGATTTTCTGAGTTTGAAGTAACGTGAGCAACAGCATAGATTTCAGATTCTGGGGAACGGGAAGGATCGCTTGGCTGACTCCCGTTGCCGGCGCCGACGGTCGCTCGACGTCGAGGCGTGCCGGATTCACTAACATGTCGCGGCTCAGCTCGACGATGGGTCGGGGCATAGTGGCTGAGAAGAGCATCGTTTGGCGACGCTTCGGCAACTGTTTGAGTATGCGGCGGACATCGGGCAGAAAGCCCATGTCGAGCATGCGGTCGGCCTCGTCAAGCACGAGCATCTCGAGCTGATCGAAGCTGAACCAGGGTTGCTGCATGTGATCGAGGAGGCGGCCTGGAGTCGCAACGACGATGTCAACGCCGGCGCGTAGGGCTTTAATCTGCGGTCCAGGTTTGACGCCGCCGAAGACCGTGGTCGCTCTGATGCGTGTGTGGTGAGCCAGAGCTTCGATGTGCTCGTGAACCTGGATAGCGAGTTCACGTGTCGGTGTGACGATAAGGGCTCGGATGCCTTTGCGGGGTCCGCCTTTGAGGAGGCGTTCGAGCATTGGCAGGGCAAAGGCGGCGGTTTTGCCGCTGCCGGTCATGGCGCACGCGATCACGTCGCGCCCGGTCAGAGCCGGCGGCACGGCCGCTCGCTGGATGGGTGTCGGCTCCGAAAAGCCGAGGTCTGCAATCGCACGTTCAAGCGTGCGATCAAGTTTGAGGTCATTGAAATTCATGGACACTATCTTTCTCGGGGTGCACCATTCCCGAAGCGGGAGTGCACCGCGTGTTCTTTCCGGCTGGATTTGGAACGGGAGACTTGCCGGCGAGGCTGCCGTCCGGGTCCGAACGGACCCTGCGGGTTGTTAACCTCTGTAGCCTGACGTGGGAGTCTAGCTCACTGAAGCTGCGACACCTTCTCACGTATCTTTCGGAAAAGCAAGTGTTTTCTGAGCGTCCGGTCTGCCTGTGACCCTACCTGAACGGATTGTGGACATGTTCGATTGCGCAAATGACCTATTCGATTGTGGACATTTGCAGTGAGGGGTTGTGCCTGTTCTCGCAACCGGAATCTGGCATAAAGAATGCTTCTTAATATCATCTAAGAACTCTGTTCTGACGAGGAGGCCGGCGTGTTTGGAATCAGTCAAGATCTTAGAGTCGCACTTCGCGGTTTGTGGCGTAGGCGGTTGGTTTCATTGAGCATCATCACAACATTGGCTCTTGGAATAGGCGCCAATGCTGCGATCTTCTCCAGTGTCAGTGCAGTGTTTCTTCAGCCGCTTCCCTTCGCAGACGAGGATCGATTGCTGAGGATCTACATCACACCGCAAGGAGAGGATATCCATCTGAGCCCTCGTCCGGCGGTGTTTGATTTGATTCGTGATCACGCCGAGAGCTTCGATCGAGTTGTGGCTCAGCGCTTCATGGACCTGACGGTAGAGACGTCGGAGGGCCCGGAGAGAGTGACTGGCATCGGCGTAAGCCCAGGATGGGCCCGCACTCTCGGTGTGACCCTTGCCATCGGTCGGCCCTTCACCGAGCAAGAGGAACGAGGAGGGGAGAGCGCAGGAGCAGCTCTGATCAGCTATCGCTCGTGGCAGAGTCGGTTTGGCGGTGACCCGGAAATCCTGGGGAGGTCGGTTACGATCGAGCAGCGTCCATACTCTATTGTCGGCGTACTCTCCCCCGGTTTCCACTACCCCTATCACGCGGATTTCTGGCTGCCAATGGACTTGACCGAGTCGGCCAGCACGACCTGGGGCTTGAACATCCAGGTTCGGATGGTTCCAGATGTGACACTAGAGCAGGCGAGAGCTGAGTTGACCGCTCTTTCATCGCGCCTTCCCGAGGCTGCAGGGCAGAGCAATATGGTTTTCCTTGCCATTCCGATTCGTGAGGTTCTGCTCGAGGACAAAGGTCGGATCCTTGTTGCGCTGCTTGTTGCGGGTGGGTTTCTGCTCCTGATTGTCTGCACCAACATCGCCAACCTGCTGCTAGCCCAGTCGATCTCTCGCCGGCAAGAGCACGCCGTTCGATCGGCACTGGGAGCGAGTTTTGGAAGTCACCTTCGCTTGGCTCTGTCCGAGACTCTATTGCTAGCGGCGCTTGGTTGTACACTGGGAATCTTCCTCGCTCGTTCGAGCACTTCTCTGTTGGCCGTGCTGATTCCATCTGATCTGACATATGTGGTGCAGGGCCTTGCTGTCGACTACCGGACGGTTCTTTACAGCCTAGCCCTGGCACTGCTGGCCGCAGTGTTCACCGCCGTTGTTCCCGCGCGTCGAGCCTCTCGTCGAGATCCGGCCGGAGAGTTACTCGAGGGAAGTACCCGCTCGACTGGGGCAGGTCGTACTCTTCGGCTGGGGCGCGCGATGGTCGTCGCTGAGATAGCGCTCGCCCTCGTGCTGATGGCTGGAGCCGGCGTTATGATTCAGGATCTTCAGCGGCAGGTTGGCTTGGACCTCGGCTACGATCCGGTCGGCCTGCAAACGCTGAACATCACGTTGGCGCAGGAACGCTACGCTGAGGGTTCGGGTCGAGTTCAGTTGGTTGATCGCTCGATTGAGGCCATACGCGCGCTTCCTGGTGTTACTGACGCTGGTGTCGGCAACATCTTTCCTGCGGATGGCCAGGGCAACCTGGTTGCGCGCATTGCTGTAGAGGGCACTGAAGCGACGCCGGATACACCGGAATTGGTCAACTACCGCCTCGTGACGCCCGGCTACCTGGACGCGATTGGTCTTCCACTGATGCGGGGACGAGTCTTTTCCTCGGACGATCGGGATGGTTCGCAGTTGGTTGCCGTCATCAACCAGTCTGCCGCGAGTCGCCATTTCCCAGGAGTGGATCCGGTCGGTAGACGGATTCAGGCATCCCGTGGTGACACAGAAGCCGAGTGGCTCGTGGTGGTTGGTGTGGTCGGCGACAATCTGGAGTTCTACGACGTCGAAGATACAGTCTTTGTTCCCTACACTCAGCACGCAAACACCCGTCACGCTTCCCAAGCCGTGTTTGTTGTGCGAAGCGAGGGATCGACAGAGTCGTTGCTGCCAGCAATCCGGAGCGCAATCTGGTCTCTGGATCCTCACCTTGCGATCTTTGACACGGCAACAGCAGAAGACCTATACGCTGCGGGACTGATGGGAGCCAAGTCGGCGAGTCTACTCACTGGTTTGCTGGCGACAATCGGGCTGATCGTGGCGGTTGTGGGCGTCTATGCGGCGATGGCTTTCTCGATCGGTCAGCGAAATCGAGAGGTCGCGATTCGTATGTCACTTGGTGGAAGACGTGGACGCGTATTGGCAGACCTACTGGTCGAAGCAGGACGGACGCTAGCTGCCGGTATTGGATGCGGCATCATTGGAGCGCTTGTGTTGAACAGAGTACTCGCATCGGTTCTGTCAGAGGTTGAGGTACAGCAAACTACCTTGCTCGCCGCGATCTCGATCACGCTTGCAGCTGCTGCGTTGTTGGCTGCATATCTGCCGGCGCGACGTGCCGTCCGATCTGATCCAGCGGAGGTCCTGCGCGGAGCCTGAAACACGGGAGGCGGGCGCGAATGCGGTCGGTTTCAGTCGCTGATGTTGGACAATGCGTCCAGCTTTTCTGTGGCGCCTGTGTGTTGGGGTTGCAACTCCAACACCCGTTTGAAAACCTTGACCGCCTCCTTGTGACTTCCGGTCTCAGCCAACGCATCCGCAAGGCGCATCAGAACTCGCGTGCTCTCTGGAGCCAGTTTTGCCGAAGCCTGGAGAATCTTAAGAGCTCTGTCCGGGTGGTCTGTAGTCATCAGCTTTCGAGCTAGCCAGCTTGCGGTGCGTGCGGTTTTTTCGGGAGATGATTGGATCGCACTTGCCATGGTATCGGCGAGCAGGTCCTTCTGGCCAAGATATGCTGCCACAACGAGCTTCTGAGCTGAAAGATCTGCATCCGGATATTGAGAAATATTTCGCGTCATACACTCGATTGCATGTGGCGCGTTACTAGCGTCGAGAAGTTTGATAGATACTTCGAACAAAAACTCTTCATTGAACCGATAGTATTCTTTGTAGAATTTCTTCCAGTTGCTGATTGTTGCATCGACCTTTTCGAAGCCGGAAGAGAGAACTAATTGCGAGAGTTGTTCCACAAGAGTGAGATCGTTAGTCTTGAGATATTCAAGTGCATCTCTATTGACCCAATACCATTCTGCATTACCTGTTCTATAACTCACAAAGAAGAAGTACTTTCCGTCTGGAGAGAAGGATGGGAAACGTCCCTCGCCCGTGTTGATCATGTCACCCAAAGGTCGCAGCGGGGAGAACGATCCGTTTGGATTGCGAAAAGATGCATAGAGATACGAGTTGTACCAACCTCCGCCGATGGGGACGCTGACTTCCCGGAATGAGATCCAGTCACCGCCGCTAAATGGATCGAGTTTAGACTCTGCCAAGTTATGTTGATATAGTAATTTGCCTTTTGAGTAGCCGCTGTCAGTCGGTTGAAAGCGATAGTAGCTTGACTGTCTGTCCTCGTTCATCCGTTCGATGTACAGGCTGCCATCTTCTCCAATACTGCGGAGCCAGTCTTCGTCGGGTGAATTCACAGGCGAGCCGACTGGCATCGGTTCTGACCACGAATCATTCTCCCTTGTTGCGAACCAGATGTCATAGTCTTCTTTTTCTTTTTCGCTCGGCTTGTGAGGTCGATTAGAATAGAAAAATAGTTGTTCACCATTAGGAGAAAACAGTGGTCCCCCATCTTTGAAGAAACCAGAAAACGGAGCAAGTTGTGGAACTGACCACTTTCCTTTAACTTGCTTTGTGAAGCAGATCTTCTGCGGAGAAGCTCCTTTTGCGTATACGGAGAACCAGATCTCTGACATGTCTGGTGAAAATGACAGTGAACTGTGTTTGTTGTGGCTTTTGCCTGAGAATAGATCAGGTGCGAAAAGCTCTGGAATGTTCTTGGGAGGTGTTTGCCCGAGATAGGGTCCTTTGAAGTCTGGGAACGTCTTTGGATCAACGAGCTCGTTTCCAGCTACAAGGATTGCTACGGTCGTGAATACACACAGCACCCATCCGATTCGCCACATGCGCCAAATCCTCCCTGTGCCTCAGGTGTCCGAGGCCGTTGCGTCAAGATATACGGGAAGACAGAGCTTGAGTTCAGCCCACATAGAGGTCCTCTCTGATTGAGATTGGCTTGAGTGTAGGCTCAGAGATCATGCCGATGTGATGCCCCTCGGTTGCTGCTAGGATATTCATATTCTGGTTGGAACTGCTCATGGAGGTGAGTTGTGAAGCGATCGCTCGTATTGGTTCTGGGCTGGTGTGTCCTTTCAACGATGGTGCTTGCCAACGAGCCGGATCGTGCGGAGTTGGTCGGTAGCCAGCGATTTGTTGATGACGCTACCGAACCTGTGTTTGAGCTGATCACCGGCGATGCTCTGAAGCAACAGCTTCGGGTTGTAGCGATCCGCAGCTATGCGGTGTTCGGATTCAACAACTCTGGAGTGCTGATTCAGTTTCCTCAGAGCGACAACAACGTCTATGCGTCAGTGAGATTCTCCGAGGCTCGCCTACTGGATGCAAAGGGAGACGCAGTGAAGTACGAGCGGGAGCGTGGTATCTACGACCACGATGAATTCTCGGACCAGCTTCGCTTCATCCCTGTGGAAGGTGATGAGCCGGTTGAGTTCACTCTTTCCGAGGGTTCGATCACACTGCGCTATCCGATTCGTATCAGGACTGTGGCGATCAAGCCCGGAGCGGCGTCACCTGCCGGGTTGACCGTCGCCGTAGATGGACCGTTTGTGTCCTGGAGTGATCCTGACGAGATTCTTACGGAGGCGGCGGCCTTTACCCCGTACGAACAGTTTCGTGCGTTCGACACGGCTGGACAACGCCTCGAGCAGCACTCGTTCAAGGGCTACTCGATGCGCAACGGCGTGTCGAGTGAGAAGTATGCGTACTGGGGCGAGGTAGCCGAGGTGCGGGTCGATCTCATTGAAGAGTGGGCGGAAATCGAGATCTCGTATTCACTGCCGTCGATCGATCGCTGGCCCGACAGTCAGGTGGGTACTCCTCCGAAAAACAAAGAGGTCAAGGCAACGCCTGGCGGTAAGGTCGAGATGCGACTTGTGCAGCAGGGACAGCCGGCGCCCGCGGCGACTGAATCTGGTATGTCGCAGGATGAAGCTCTAGCGCAACTTAAGGAACTCGGGTTTCGGCGCTTCGACGCCAATTCATTCCTTTTGGCTGCGACGCGCGGTAAGACTGATGCACTCAAGCTTTTCATCGCCGGTGGGATGCCTGTGGAAACGGAATCCGGCGGCCGAACCGCTCTGAAGTCCGCGGCGATGATGGGGCATGTCGAAGCCGGTAAGGTCCTGATCAAGGCTGGTGCAGACGTGAACTCAACCGACAGTTCAGGTGCGATGCCTCTGCATCGTTTGGTGATGCAGTGCAAAGCAACCGAATTGGTTCAGGCTTTCATCGATGCCGGTGCGGACATCAAAACAAAGCTGCCTGGCAACATTTCCGTACTCAAGATGGCGGAAGTAACAAACTGCACCGAGAACGCCAGGGTGCTGAAAGAGGCAGGAGCAAAATAGGCCCGAGTCCACCAAGCAGGCTGTTGGCGTATCGACGATGAGGAGTCTTCTCCCAGCGGATCAAGTGCTGGAAGGGACCTCGATCGGTAGTTCTTGAATTACGTTGAACAAACCATTGGAAATCTCGAAGATCTCCACAATTCCCGTCGCCAGATCCCCGTTGCTGGTAAGGTCCATGCTGCACGAGAGCCCTTCGTAGTTGATGTCTCCGCCCGCGCGAACCGCAGCCAGAGCGTGTTTGACGCTCACCGCTTCAACGGCTGCAGTGAGTTCTCCTGTCCCGCCACTGACCGTGGGAAAGGCCTTGCGAATGGCGGTGCCCTCCGTTGAACTCGCCTTTTCCGCTGCGAGACTGATGCAGAGAACGGCGTCGTACGTGGCTTGCGCCAGTGCGGAGGGCTGATGGCCAAACCGTTCAACAAAGGCGTCTGTCCAATTCTGCTTCAGCTCATCCGAGATGCTACCGCCACCCCGTGGGAATGCGCCTCGCACTCCTGCAAGGCGCTCGGCGCCGACGCCGTCGAGCATGAAATAGTGAGCCATGGCGTCAGAGAAGACAAAACTTGAGATGAGTCCGTTGTTGAGAGCTTCCGCGAGAAAGACCTCTCCTTCCGCAGCAAACGCCATTGTGACTAGCGCTTGTGGGGAATCTGCAGCAGCCGTTTTCAACTCCTCGAGATAGGTTTGCTGATAAGGATCGATTTCGACAGCAGCGGTGACTTCGCCGCTGAAGGAGTCAGAGAACGACTCTCGCAGACCTCTCCCATAGGGATCGTTGCGATACAGAAGGGCCACTCGCTCGAAACCACGTTCTTGTGCGATCCACGCCAGCGCCGGACCCTGCGCACTATCTGAAAGACAGGTGCGAAAGACGTGGGCGTCGTCGGAAAGCTCTGTCAACTCGGGAGTTGTTGCTGCAGGACAGACAATAGGAACCCGCTTCTCGATAGTGACTTCTCGGGCCACTGCGAGAGCTGCTGCGCTGCCGAGCGGGCCGATGATGGCCGTCACACCCTCTTGAGTGATGAGGCGGTGCGCAGCCTCCACTGAGGTTTCCGGATCGGTAGCTCCGTCTGCTGCGATCAATTCCACATCTCGTCCTCTAACTCCGCCCGCTGCATTGATGAGTTCGACTGCGAACTGAGCTCCCTCCTCGGTGGCTTCGCCGAGAGTGCCCAAAGCGCCCGTGTAGTCGAGGAGTAGACCTATGCGAAGCGGCCCGTCGGCTGACGGCGGAGCACCGGCTATCTGCGTTGTGGGGATTGTGTTCTTCCCGCAGGCGACGACCAGAATCAAACAGCAAGCTAAAGAAAGAAACACCAAGTGTCGCTCAGTGTGTCTGGACACCGTCGCCCCACGATCACGCCCTGTAGCCATTTGTTCCTCCCTGCGAAAAACGATAGGTCTAGAGAATGTACGATGAGCGATTCACAAGGTTCTCTCAAAGACAAAACCGTCAAGACTGCCATGTTGAGCGGAGCGAAGCGGAGTCGAAACATCTCCCGTTGAATCGAGCAAACTGATGCCTACAGCAGCGGTCGGGCTACTCGGGTCGGCGGGAGATCCCTCGACTTCGCTCGGGATGACAACAATCAGGGCGGCGTTGTTGTGCCATGAGTCAGCGCCGGACCGGCGTGGATAGGCTCAGGAAAGTGAGAGCGCAGGTGCTGCAATGGAACTGAAGTTGTTGCCCGTGGCCTCGCACGCGCAGCCGCGTGCCCTTAGCCCAGTTTCTTAGGGTGTGACTGACGACCAAGCATCAGTGTCACCACTCTCGAAGCCGTCGCTGAATAGTGACGGTTCGGGTTTGAAGTCGAGTTCGGGCAACCACCCTGGATTGCTCCCATCGCCGGAATAGGCCCCACGATAAGTACCAGGGCGCAAGGCGTCGTTGAAGTCGCGGTCTGTGTCGAACCATAGGGGGGCGTCGCCGAGATCGACCGGGTCTCCGGAAAGTGCTCCCGCAAGCGGATAAAGATCGAGTTCATCCCCGACAGCTCCCGGTGAACCGAATGGGTTTTCAAGGTGGGCCGCAGCTTCGCTTTGTTCGCCTGTCACATTGTCGTGCTGCTCGGGGACACCGTAGAGGGGAATGGACGCGAAAACGGCATTTGCGAAGGCTTTCTGCTGGTAGGCAGGGTCACCGCCATTCGGCATACGAATCCCGGAACCCTCGGCCACGACGGTGTTGTGGAATACTCGAATCCGTTTTGGCACATCGTTGTGATTCTGGATCCGAATTGCAGTACCGTGGTCGTTCACGAGCAAGTTGTCGTACAAAATGATGTGGCCCTCGCCCTGAAACAAGGCCTCTGATGTGCATTCGTTCTGCCAGAAAAAGTTGCCGTAAATAAGGTAATCGTCTTCTGAGCCAGCTCCTGTGGGTGGTCGATGACCGACTAACAGGTTGGGGCGACATTCGTTGCCGGTTGCGGAGCCCGAGGCTTTGGAGAATACATTGTGCCGAATGACGGTGATCCCTGTCGCGGGCGCGCCCAGGTCTGTGCTGCGAGCGTGCTGATGCTTGATCTGACCGTTGTAGCCGCGGGTGTTGAGGATCACATTGTGTTCAATGAGGCTGTTGGAAAAGTCACGTTCTCCGTTGGAGTTGCCGAGATAGAGGCCAGTTCCTGCACCCACGATTCGGTTCTTTCGAATAACCCAGTTGTAGGCAACGCTCTTCGTGCTGATGGCGACCGGATAGACCGAGCCGGTGCTGTACCCATCGATCTGTAGTCCTTCGATTGTGATGTGATGGTTAACTTCAGCAGAGCTGTAACCCTCTGCCTTGACGGCGTCCGGGGTTGCGCCATTTGGCAGTGCCGTGCCGTCGAGCGAGAGATGACGAATCACGACATGATGTGAGTTACTGATGCTGATGGTATTAGCCGACGATTGGGCAACGAACACTGCGCCCCCATCGGTGGGCCCTTCGATGATGATGCATCGATCTGTTTCGCCGTGAAGGTCATGCACTTGCAGCCTACTGTTGTATTGGCCGGGAGCGAGTGTAAGACGGTCACCAGGGCCCAGGCTCGCGACTATACTGCTGAAGTCCGATGGGTCGGCTGTGAGTTCGCGCTCAGGCTCTGTGTCGGCGCACCCGCCAATTTCAGCAACGAGTGGATGAGCTGCTGAAGCTACTGTTGCCCCAAGAAGAGCACAAAACAGCATTGCTGCGACACCGCACACTGCACTGAACTTCATTCAACGACTCTACAACCGGGACTCGTTCTTGCGTCAGGTTGCTCCTCAATTCCAGCCGTCTCAGGTGATGCGAATCACAGTCAGCTGACGGATCGAGCGACATTGGATGCCTGATTACGCAACTTCGTATCCACGAACTTGGTGAGCACGCGCACCGCCTGGTCGGCGTTTCTAAATACCGGAAGACCTCTGGATTGGAGATGCTCGGACAGTGGATCGTAGAGTTTTCCGGAATCCACCACCGTGACGAGGGGAGTGGTGCTGGCCGCTCCAGCCTTAGGCAGGATATTGGCGACAGACTCTGCCGCCTCGATGGACTCATGAGTCACTGTACCGTCGGGGAGGGTCTGCAGAGCCGGGGTCAAAGGAACGATTCCGACGACTGCGAGATCAACTGTGTCCATTGCCAACATGGTCGTCACGATATCGCCGTACGCCGCGTCAGTCGCCATCGGTGTGACGTCGAGTGGATTCTTGACATCTACCAATCCGTCGAGACGATGGCGGGTCAGGGTTTCCTGGAGTTCGGCACCTGAGGGGCCGACGAACGGAACGATGTCGAGCCTTGCTCGGTCGAGCTGAATGGCGTCAGCCATGCCGACCGACTCGAAACCGGCGTTGGACATGATCGCCAATCGACGTCCGGAGAACCGTTTCCCGCGGAGAGAGATTGCAAGCTTAGCGAGGTCGCCAAACTCGTTGAAATTTGCAGCTACATGAGCACCGGCCTGAACGAGTGCCGCCTCGCAAACGGCGTAGTCTCCCGCAACGCTGGCGGTGTGCCCGGCGGTGGCGCCCCGGCCTTCACTCGTTCGCCCCGCTTTGTAGAACACCACGTCCTTGCCTCTTCGCACTGCTTCTGCTGTCGCTTCGGCGAAACGCAAGCCGTCTGCTCGCTGGAAGCCCTCCATGTAGACGGCAAATACGTCAATCTCGGGATCGTCGGTGATGTAGCGTAGGAGATCGGATGCCGTGAGATCGATCTGGTTGCCCATGCTGAGCGCGTAGGCGGGATCGATCATCGGAATCCTGCTGAGATTGGTGATGATGAAAGCACCAGATTGACTCAGGAAGCACGTGCGACGTTGATTCTCGCCGGTCGATTTTGGAAGCTTGGTTTCCGGGATAAACATTGTGTCGTAGCGTCCCGGGTGAGAGATGACTCCGAGCGAGTTGCCTCCGAGAAACACCGGTCCGCCGTCACCCTCGAGGTGGGCGTCACTGATGCGCTTCTTAAGTTCGCGCTCGAGATCCTGACTACCTTCCTTTTCTCCGAGTCCGCCTGGAATCAGAATCACAGCGTTGGCGCGATCATACTCGATGAGATTCGATGTGACCTCTGGTACTTGTGGTGCACCAACAGCCACGACAAAGAGATCTACCTTTTCCGGGAGCGCGGCTATGGATTCGACACAGCGTACGCCGTCGATCTCTTCAACATTCGGGCGGATGATGTAGGTCCGCTCCTTGTCGAAACCTGCCTTGATGAGGTTGTTGAGAATGATCCGGCCCATATTCATGCTGCGCTCGGAAACACCGATGATTGCGGCGGATTGTGGCTTGAGCAGACTCCCAATTTTTGCCAATGGACGTGGACCCGCGGGGAGAGATGGCGGTGCGAAAGAACATACTCCGTCGAGGGGTGCGATGCGCTTGGCGGCAACGGAGAATGGATTGACCTCCATCTCGTGGATGTGGAAAGACGCGTCTGGGTTGACGTCTGAGAAGTGATTGGCTACATCAATAAATGCTTGGAAACACTCGATCAAAGCTGCATCATCGACCAGTTGTGACGACCCTCGCATCAAACCGGAAAGGCGTTGATAGGAGAGGGTCTGCTTGAAGAGCTCAAAGAAACGGGTGCCGCTAGTGGTGCCTGTTGGCGCTATTGCAAGCGCAGATCCCTTGCGAGTTTCTTTGGCAAGAAGTTCCATTTCGACGCCACCGAGGCCAGCCGAGATGATCGGACCGAACTCGTCCGTAGCGCGAATACCAATGAAAAGTTCGGTTGCGAATCCTCTGGCGTCGGACTCAGTAAAACTACACAGCATAATCCCGATGATGCGCTCGGAGATTCTGTCGATCAGATCGTCTCCGACCAGATCGCTCAAGGCGGTGGGACGGTGTCCATTTTGTGTGTCGAGATATGCAGCAAAGGCCTTGGGAACGTCGAGCAGCATTTCGTCAATGGCAGCTTCGACAGCGCTGAGGTCCTTTGCCACAAAGCGAATACCGCGCGCCTCTGTCTTGTGAATGATATCGGGAGAGACAACCTTGAGGACGAGTCGGTCGCCTGGGATGACGTCGAGATCAGCCTGTTTAGGCCGTATGTGGCTTCGAACGAGAACATGATTCGGGGCTCGCTCAGCACCCATGCTTGAGAGCATGTGATAGCACTCGGGCTCAAATAGGCTGCTGCGACCCTGCGATTGGGCTGATTCAAACAGCGCCTGAATGGCCTGCATGTCAATTGACATTGGCGTTCCCTCCCGGCATCTATTTCTGGCGTGCTTTCGAGGTGTCCTCAGGCAGCAGGTACCTTTGCGGCCGACACTGGCTCACCCTCGGCAATTCGCTCGATGAGACCGGAGTCTGCGCGGACGGCTGCGAGCCAATCATCGGCGTATTCAGCTTTGACCGACTCAGGGTCGAGTGCGCAGCACAGTTTGTGCGCTTCGCGTGGCGAAAGCCCACCCTTTTCGAGCGCTTGAAAGAACTGCCCTATAGTGCGCCCAAGGGAGAACGCCTTGCGATTGATGTTGACTAGCTTCTCCCCCTTGCGGGCAAAAAGCGTCTCTACCCACTTGAGCAGTGAGTCTTCGTCGAAGTCAAGCAGTGATGACGCAGCGCCGACGATGACCATGTTCTGCGCGCGTGAGTTCCCTGCAGCCTTGGCCACGGCACCGGTATCCACAAGCAAAACGTTTTCAAAACCACATAGGCGGTCAATCAGCGCATCTTTGTCCGGGTAGTCGGGTATGTTGACATAGGGTGTGGTGCTCGAAACGACCCAACCTCCGGGTTCGAGGAAGTGCGAGTAACGCACGGCTTCGAGGGGCTCGATGCTCAGGATCATATCGGCGCTACCGCGGGGTATGACATCCGAAAAGATCTCGCTGTCAGAGTAGCGTAAATTCGATTGGACCGCGCCTCCACGCTGTGCCATGCCGTGAACTTCGGCCTGCTTGAAGTGGAACCCGGCCTCGAGTGCTGCGTTGTCAATGACGAACGCAATCGATAGGATACCCTGTCCGCCGACGCCGGCGAGGATGATGTTTTTCTGCATGTCTAGTTTCCTCCCCGCCCGTTCAGCGCTTCCGCTTGAGGGCTTCGATACAGGCGCGGCGCGCTACGATGACGCTCGGCC
Organism: bacterium; assembly: GCA_024229275.1. Taxonomy (GTDB): domain Bacteria; phylum Acidobacteriota; class Thermoanaerobaculia; order Thermoanaerobaculales; family Sulfomarinibacteraceae; genus JAAESQ01. Next base: position 18,493 of record JAAESQ010001472.1, read on the forward strand.
CTACAAAGGCGACCTCCTCGCGAATTGTCGCCACGTTGTCTTCATGATTCTTAGGAGTGGGTTCGATGATACGAAGGTGTTCCTGAGGAACGCCAGCACCAAGAATGATCTCGTCGAGAGTGCTGCCAGTGGACATCGATCGCTGGGTCCCGGTCATGCCTACGGTGTCGTTGTCGACAACCATTACCGTCAGGTTGACGTTTTGTTGGACAGCCGAGAGCAGTGGGGTGATTCCACCATGGGAGAACGTGCTGTCGCCAATCGCCGCGACCGCCGGAACGTAGCCCGCATGGGCTGCGCCGGCAGCCATACCGATGCTGGCGCCCATTGCAACGCAGCTATGAATAGCCTCCAAAGGGGGCAGTGCCGCCAAGGTGTAGCAGCCGATGTCGGAAAAGACCTGAGGATTCTCGAACTGGCTTAGGGCCTCGTTCAACGCCTTGAATGTATCGACGTGAGGACAGCCCTTGCACAGGGCCGGAGGGCGACCTGGGATGTCAGTGGCCTCCTCGTAAGCCTGAGCACGAGGTTCTAGCGAGAGAGCCTCGCGAACCAAATCCGGACTGAGCTCACCAGTACGTGGCAGATCGCCGGTCATGCGGCCTTTGACTGCGACCGTGCCGGCGCCGAACAGCCCGCGGACGGTGTTCTCCACGTAGGGGTAACCATCCTCGACAACCAGCAAATCATCGACGTGGTCGACGAGTCTGCGGATGAGACCTGCTGGGATCGGGTACTGGCGGATACTGAGGATTGAGAAATTGTGGTCCTCGTCGAGGTTCTCTCGCAGGTAGTTGTCCGAAATGCCGCAGCTGATGATGCCCCGCGATCCGCGCAGGTCAAGATCGTTGTGCGAACTTTCTTCGGCAAGTTGGAGTAGCTCCGGTTGGAGTTCTGTGAGGTGTCCATACTGAGCACGAGCGTGAGAGGGGAGTAGAGTCCACTTCTTGATATCGCGTGAAGGATTCAGCTCTTTCTGTTTGATCGGCTCGCTCGCTGCGACCGCAGCACGGCTGTGAGCGATTCTCGTTACGAGGCGGACCATCACAGGTACCGACAGACGCTCCGACAATTCGAATGCCTCGCGCATCACGTCGTAGCACTCCTGCTGGTTACGTGGCTCAAAGCAGGGGACGAGAGCGAACTGCGCGAAGTTGCGGCTATCTTGTTCGTTCTGGCTCGAGTGCATTCCCGGGTCGTCAGCTACTGCCAGAACCAGTCCACCATTGGTGCCAGTTACTGCGCTGTTCATGAAGGCGTCAGCGGCTACATTGAGGCCGACGTGCTTCATCACGACCAGGACCCGCTTGCCGGCCCAGCTCATGCCAAGTGCTTCCTCGTAGGCAACCTTCTCGTTGGTGCTCCAGAAAGCATGTACGTCGCCAGATTTCTTGGTCCGGCGCTCGATGAATTCGAAAATCTCGGTCGAGGGCGTGCCTGGATAGGCATAAACGCCGCTGAGACCGGCATGCATCGCGCCGAGGCCGATCGCCTCGTCGCCGAGCAGAACCTCTCGTGCCATAGGTAGTTCCCCCTTCTTAGGAGCGATCACTCGGTGGAGTCGGTTTGTGAAATCTACTTCCCGGATTCACGTTTGGCGTCGAATTCGTTCGCATTCTTCGCCGATGTGAACGATTTCACGAGGAGAGTATAGCGATGGGTTGAGAAGGGTGCAACTATGGCACGATTGGCGAGAAATGGCGCTAATGGGCTGAGGAGGCACCGGATTCCAGACTGTCCTTCGCAGAGGCAAGCTCCATTTCCTCTCCTTCCGTAGTGCCCAAGAAGAACTGAAGAACAAAAAGGCTGGGTGAGAAGGGAAGAGGGACGGCATCTAAGAGTGACTGGCGATTGATCCGCAGAAGTCTGGACCTCCCATGGTTGTGGTTGGAGCGTGTCGCTGGGATAATCCGCCAATGATCTCGAATCCTCGAATTCTCGTCACCAACGATGATGGCTACGCAGCGGAGGGTATCCAGATTCTTGCTGATGCTCTGGATGATCTCGGAGAAGTCTGGGTCGTGGCGCCGAATAGAGAGCAATCGGCGGTGTCGCACGCCTTGACCCTCGATCGGCCGCTTCGTATGGAGCGCCTTGGCGAACGACGCTACACGGTGGACGGCACGCCGACCGATTGTGTAGCACTGGCACTCAGCAATCTGATGGCTGAACTTCTGCCGGTGCTCGTCGTCTCTGGCATCAACTTCGGCGTCAACATGGGTGCCGACGTGCACTACTCGGGTACTGTGTCGGCTGCGTTTGAGGGTGTGATTCTTGGTGTGCCGGCGCTCTCCGTTTCTCAGAAAGTGGGAGAAGGCTTCAACTTTCGCTATGCCGCCAAGATCGCTCGCCAAGTTGCGGCGTGGATCATCGAAACCGGTCTGCCTGCAGACACACTACTCAACGTCAATGTCCCGGTGGGCAAACCGCATGGCATTAAACTCACCCGCCTCGGTGAGCGGCGCTACACCGAGGGAGTCATCGAACAGACGGATCCGCGAGGCCAGCAAATCTTCTGGATCGGCGGCGGCGAACCGGTATGGAAGGCCGTTCCGGGGACCGATTTTCACGAGGTCGCAGAGGGATTTGTTTCGATCACACCTCTACATCTGGATATGACTGATCACGGCTTCCTCAAGAAGCTGAAATCTGCCGAACTCAACTGGGTCGTCAACGATGCGTGACGGCGGGTTTACGTATCGACGCTCGCAGATGGTCGAGAGCCTGCGTCGCGGTGGTATCCGAGACGAAAAAGTGCTGTCAGCGATGGGTGAGATTCCGCGCCACCTCTTTATTGGCGAGTCTTGGCGGGCAAGAGCCTACGATGACGATGTCTCGATCAACATCGGATCGGGGCAGACGATCTCGCAGCCCCGGGTCGTTGCGGTAATGAGTCAATCGGCACGTATCGAACCCGATCACAAAGTGCTCGAAATCGGCACCGGATCCGGCTATCAGGCAGCAGTGCTTTCGCGGCTTGCTCGGTTCGTCTTTAGTATTGAGCGAATTGCTGTCCTCGCTCGCGGCGCCAAGCGGTGCATCGATGAACTCGGCATCGAAAATGTGAGCGTCAAGGTTATGGATGGGACCATGGGTTGGCGGGCTCAGGGACCATTCGACGCAATCTTGGTGACCGCCGGCGGTCCCGAAGTTCCGCAACCGCTGCTCAGTCAGCTCGCCGACCATGGCCGGCTTGTTGTTCCGGTCGGTCCGCGCGAACAGCAGGTGCTCAAGGTCATTCAGCGGCGTGGAAGCCGGTTCGTCGAAAGTCAATTGCAGGACGTCTGTTTTGTGCCCCTCGTCGGGCGATATGGTTGGGAGCCTTCACAGTGAAAGAGAAGATATTCGCCTGGATGGATAGCATCGCGGCCTCGCCGCATCCTTCACTGTGGCTGTTTGCATTGGCCTTCGCTGAGAGTTCGTTCTTTCCCATTCCCCCGGATGTTCTGTTGATCTCTCTGGGCGTTGCAGATCCCGAACGGGCCATCTGGTTCGGACTGATCTGCAGCATTGGAAGTGTTCTCGGTGGAGGTTTTGGTTATGCGATAGGACTGTACGGCGGACGGCCATTGCTCTATCGCTTCTTCAAGGCCCACAAAGTGGCACCGGTCGAACGACTGTACGAGCGCTTCAATGCATGGGCGACCGGGGTTGCTGGTCTGACTCCGATTCCGTACAAGATCTTCACCATCGCCGGTGGTGCTTTCAAAGTGAACTTCAAGATCTTCATGATCGCGTCGTTCGGCTCGCGATCGCTACGGTTCATGACCGAGGGCGTGCTGCTCTATTTCTATGGTGAACAAATTCGTGAAGTGCTCTTCCGCTGGTTCAACATCATCTCGGTGCTCTTCGTTGTCGCTCTCATAGGTGGCTTCCTGCTGGTGAGTTATCTCGGGAAAAGGCGGCATGAAACCGCCTCGGTGGACGTTAACGAAGATTAGGATGATACAGCGCTATCGAGTTTATGGTCGGGTTCAAGGTGTCGGCTTCAGAGCTTTCGTTTGGCGTGCGGCCCAGCAACTACAAATCGATGGATGGGCGCGCAACTGCAATGACGGCACCGTTGAAGTATTGGCCGGAGCCGAGCCAGCTGCACACGATAGGTTTCTAGCCGAACTCAACGAGGGACCGCGTTGGTCTGAAGTAACGCGAGTGGAAGTGTCTCAAGAATCCGAAAACGAGCCTATTGGGTCGGGATTTCACGTACGGTCCGACCTATGATTCCCATCCTTTCATCGGAGCGCACCGAGGTGACCGAAGCCGTCACTTCGGTTGTCGATCGCGCCGTTGCCGGAGGGGCGCCTGCCTGCAAGCTACTCGTCATCGCTGATGAATCTGGAAGTTGGCTCCGTCAATTCTCGAGACTGGCTCGCGACGAGCGCGGGCAGGCAGTTGTCGCTGTCAAGCGGGCATCGCAGCTCGCCTGTGCTCAGCGATTAGGTTTCGGTGGTGCATTTAGGCTGCCTCCCTCGATTGGTTCAGTCACAGCTGCTCTTCATGCGGCAAGTCGTCCGTTGTTCGGTATGGCGGTGACTTGCCTCGCTGATGCTGAGGCTCTGCAGACTTGCACCGAGCGAAGACTGTCGATCGTGATGATCGAGAACAGGTCCTTCTGGTATGAACAGATGGGTGAGGGTGTGCTCAGGAGGCTTTTGGCCGCACTTGCGGGTCGCCTCAGCGCTCCTTCAGTAGTCCTTCCGTGGCCGGCCCTGATCGTGGGCGATATCTCAATCAAGAATATTCGGCGTGAGTGGGGCGAACTCACGAGCGATGGTTGCCTTCCTGGCGAGCCTGTTGTGATGCATCTCGGTACTGCGCAGGCCGACCGACGAGACCCAATTCGCGCCGCTTATCGCAAGTTCGAGAAGCACGACACAGAAAACAGCACAACGAGCCAACCGAAGATCCGTCCGGTACATAACCTTCCGCAAGGTGATCGGATCGGCTGGTGGTGCACCGACCGACCAGGATCACTCTGTGAAGGTGGCTGGACCGCATCGCCAAATGGGCGCACTCCAGCGGGCTTCAAATGGCGTCTTGATACCCATGAAGGTGAGAGCCAGTTTGTGCCCGATCTTGTCGATCCGGACGAAGTTAGCCATTTTGACGGACCGGCGGTACGAATACCTCCGTGGGCTACGCGTGGACTACATTCCGGAACTGTCGCTCACTTGCTGATCGACGCGGTTGCCAAAGAAGCCGATCGCGAAGGTAAGGCGGTGTGGATCTCTCGCGTCTGCAGTGTGGCACTTGGCGAAATTCTTCGCCGAGGCGGGAGGTGGTGGGTGGACGGAAGAGCGGTTCCAGGAGAATGAGTGGCGATGGATGATGAGAGAGAAACGCTCTCGTCAATCATGGTTTCCGTCTCCGAGAGCATCGTACTGAAAAACTAGACAAGGAAGGAGTGGACACTCTCCGGTGAGGCTTTCAAGACTCGGCGGAATTGCGATTAAGTCGCAATTGTTGGTGTGTATGGTTGAACCGACTCAGAGACAAGAGGGGGACGCTGTTCATGCTAGAGCCGATACGCGACTGTCTTTTTCGCCAGGCAAAAAGACTCTGTATTCCGACAGCCGCATTGATCCTCTCGGTACCCATTCCTGCGGTCGCTGAGACAGATGCTCCACCCGTCTTTGGGAAGTTCGACGGCGAACCTATGTATACCGTGCTTCCACCCGATGCCATCCCTGCGATTCGACGACCCGAGTTCGTGACCGGTTCGGCGGCAACCTCACAAATGGTGCCGAACGAGCCGGTCATCGGTGTGGTCATCGGCGACGAAGCGCATGCTTACTCCGCGTGGCAGCTCGATGCTCATGAAATTGTGAATGACAAAATCGCCGGGACCGAGATCGCCGCGACGTGGTGACCCCTCTGCCACACGGGTGTAGTTTATGCCCGCACAGAAGAACAACGATCCCTCACATTCATCGTATCCGGCAAACTCTGGCGCAACAGTCTGATAATGCAGGATCTGGAAACAGAATCTCTCTGGAGTCACGTGACTGGGGAAGCTCTTCACGGGCCGTTGAAGGGTAGGCAGCTCCAGGCCATCCCTTCTTTTCAGACAACGTGGGAGGAATGGGTCCAGCAGCATCCCGAGACGAAGGTTCTCAAGAAGGACCGCGCTTTCACGAAGTCGCGTTACGAGGAATATTTCAAAGACCCCGATCGAATTGGCCTGTTCCGGACGCAGTGGATCGCCGAGAAAATGCCCGGCAAGACGCTGGTGCATGGGTTGACTCGCGGTCCACATGCTCTTGCAGTGCCTGAGCCAGCGCTCAGGGGACTTGTCGATGCTTCCCTTGGCGATGAACGGGTGATTCTGTGGCGCAGCACAGACGGCGGTGTGCGAGCTTTTCTCAATCTCGTCAATGGAGAACCTCTCAACCTGGTTCCAATTTCGTCGCAGGAGGGGAAAGACCGGGCTACAGGGTCGACTTGGGACCTTGGAAACGGGCAGTGCCTTTCCGGACCACTGCTTGGACGCACACTCGAAGCGATCCCAGTCACAACGGCCTATTGGTTCGCTTGGAGTTCTTTCTATCCAAACACGAGAGTCGCGGATTGAAATCGTTGCGACTAAGGCGCTGTAGTTGACCAGGCACTCACTGAGCCTGACTCAAAACCGTCTCGAAATATTTCTCCTGTGCCATGTTCGAGCACGACGAGATGATCAGTTAACCAGTTTCCCCAATTGAATCCGGCTCTTGTGCCACCGCCATGCATTCCAGCCGCCCACATGCTCACAGTGTGAGTTCCGGGGGTGAGTCCGGTGAATATGGTTGTGATGTTTGCCGGGATGTCAGGAATGCCTCTCTCGTCGAATTTTACTGCCGTTTTCGCCCAGTTATAGGTCGTGGAGAGATCGTCCACTTTCAGCTCGAAGACGACTCCCGTACCGGTCATCGAAGAGACGCCGATACGCCCATGGTAGATCAGCTCTACCGTGGAATCGTTGCGCAGAACCTCAAAGCTTCCAATGTCGCCGAGCTTGATTTCGTCTTCGGTGAAATCTACTCCAGGATTCCAAGGCACATCAATTACAGTCGCACTTACGTCACGATGCTCGGTGACCAACAATTGGTCAAACCACCCGTCTGGATTGACTGCGGCATGAGATCCACCAGCATAAGCGCCTGTTACCCAGACGCTTGCCGTGTGTACACCCGCGCTCAGATTGGGAAAAATTCCGGTAATACCAAGCGCCGTTCCGAAAATGCTTGCTTCGACCTCGAGGATATGACTAGCTGCATGGCCGAGATTTGTAGTTTGATCGTCCACCCGGAGTTCAAAAATTGCTCCGGTTGAACTCGGGTCGAAATCACTGACCTTGAAGCGCCCGTTGTAGGTCAACTCGACAACAGAACTGTTTGGACTCACCGGAAAAGTACCTATGTCAGCAATTTTTGTTGGTGCAGTCGTGAAACTGGCGATTTGTGTATAGGACACGTTGAAGACCTGGAACTCGGTATTGACGAATTGCTCAACAACAACGTTATCCGTCGACCAGCAGCCAGGGTCGATCATCGCTCCTGTGCCGGATCCGCCTCCTGCGCCTCGCACCCAGATGCTGAGTTGATGATTCCCAGCGGCTATGTTTGTGAATACACCTGTCGCGCTGTCAGGCACTGCTGGAGACAACCCGATCTCGGTTTGCCGTACGGACGGCCGTGCGTATCCGAGCGATGGTCCAGCATCATCCAATCTCAATTCGAACAACGCTCCTGTTCCCGAGGCCAAAGTAGAAATTCCAAAGCGACCATGAACCTTGGCGATCACAGTTGATCCTGGTTGATGAACCATGAAGGTGCCGAGGTCTTTCAGTTTTATGAATGTAGGTGTGAAGTCTGCAGATGTGCACATGAGTACAAAGACGTCGCAGTCCCCAAATGCCTTCATTGCCTTCGTTGATTCGGGGAGAGAGGTATGCTCGATACGCTCGTACGTCAATTCAGGTCTCGATGTCCAACCAAGAACACCTTCGATGATCGGTTCATCGGCAAACGCGGATTTCGGTGTCAGAGCCAGGACGAAGATGAGCGGAAGCACAATGGTTATCGGCGTGCGTGTCGACATGAGTTGCCTCCTCACGAGCATTGCCCAGAGAATTATGCGATTTCGGGACATGTCCAAATCGATGCTTCTATTCAATGGTGAATATATTGCTTCAGGTTTTGAGCGTCGAGTCCGATGGTCTCAGCGGACTTACACCTGTATGCAATAGCAGACAGGTGATTCGCCGGTAGAGAAGTGTAGTAGTTCTCCACAGATTACTGTCTGGAATAACTCAAGATATAGAAAAGAAGATGGTTATCTTTTTGTTCTGGGATTGCAGCTTCCCGATTGTGTATCTGGCACGGGAGTTGCCATTGACCTCCACGAGTCTGATTGAGTGCTCTATCAACCAGGCTCAAGGAGGTCGATATGAGAGTTTCTGCATTCCTCAGTGGTTGGCTCCGGCAGTTGACGATTCTGCTCTTTGCTTTCTGTGTGGTGCCTCTGGGCGCCTGCACCTACCACCGTGCATACATCGATTACCCAGAGGGAACCGGCGAGATGCCGTTGCGTGCGGGTGCATTCTCGGGCGAGGCGCTTGGACCCGTACGAGGAGGCGAGGGCGGCGCAATATGGAAGGACTGCACCAAAGTCGCCCAAGCTTCGGTTTGGGTCATGATCCAACAGACGCAGGCAATGGGTGGGAACGCGATCGGCAACATCCGTTGGTTCCCGGACAGGCCGCTGCGCAA
>JAAESQ010001473.1 GCA_024229275.1 bacterium
CCTGGCTTGGCGAAGGAAGGCAATCGAATCTTCGAGATCTCGCGGGCAAGAGCCAGCTCGAGGTCCCTTGTCGAAGCAAAGGCACGCGGAACGCCATCGAATCGGCTCAGAAAATCTTGCACCAAGAGTTCCACCCATTGCGCGAACGGTGTTGGGCGAAAGACCAGCTCCTCGCGCGCCGCATGACAGTCGAGGAGAATGTCGTGATCATGGGTGAATGGGCTGAATCCGCAGCCAAGTCCTGTAGCTTCAAGCCAAGCCGGCGGCAATCCGAGCACGCTACTCTGGCGGTCGAGAAGGCGTGACGCTCGTTTCACGAATTGACGCAAGCTGACAGCTTCGCGCTGGGCGAGATTGTAGGCTCTGCCAAACGCGTTTGCATTGAGGATATTGGAGGCAACCGTTGCGCCGACATCGTCTACCCAGAGGAATCCCCAGGTGTTCAAGCCTCCGCCAGGGAGGATTATCGCTCCCCCCAAAACAATGCGCTCGAGATAAGCATCAGCTCTGCGTGTGTAGTCATTTGGGCCGACCACCATTGGGAGCCGAATCGAGGTGTACGGGAACTGGTGATGAGTCCACGCATCGACGAGTACCTGTTCGCACTGTCGTTTATGGAGAGCGTAGAGCCACGCGGACTCTGTTCCTTTCGGGTGAGACCGCACAGGCCCTGCAAATTCATCCTCTATGTATGGCGGGAAAATTCCGTCTCGCACGAGGTAGACCGAGGCTGTTGAGACATGGACAAAATGCCCGATACGGTCCCGAAACTCGTCGACTACTACCTGGGTTTCACTTTCGTGATATGCGGTGACGTCGACAACGGCATCAAAATCGCGTCGATGAGCTGCTCGCTTGATGGTTTCGGGATCACGACGATCACCGACGATCCTGCGAACTTGGGTTGCGAACGGATCCGCGGTCAGACCGCGATTGAGCAGTGTCACATCGTGACCTTCTCGAAGAAGATGCTCGGTAATCGCCCTGCCGACAAACCGAGTTCCACCGATGACTAAAACTCTCATGTAACTATCCTAACCTACCTAGCCTATGGGGAATTCAGTCCGCTTGCGTCGCCTCGACGGCCTGTTTGGCAGAGACGAGTTGTGACTCGTCAAAGAGAGTCAACAAGCTCTTCTCATCACCGGGCACAGGGCGGTGCCACAACGACTCGGAAGGGACGGAGCTGCGCGAGAGCTGGAGGCAGCCTCCAAGATGTGTGGGAGTGCCCCCCTTGATCACGGCCGTGACTGCGTGAGGGAAATTTGCTCTGTGTGCAAGCGTCGCTCCGATACGACGAGGGAGTTCGCTGAGAAGAACTCGCCGCACACCTTCGTGTCTGATCGGCAAGGTAGCCAAGACCCAAAGCACGAGGTCGGTCGGGATCACCACCAGATGGGCTGCAAGATGAGCCAATCCGGGGTCCACGTCGAGAAAGGGCGCTGCGACAGAAGCGGCCCGAGACCAGGAGGCCACAGCTCGAGAAGTCAGTTCGTCGAGGCGAGGAACTGAGGGTCTTCTCCAGCTGGTGTTGGCGCCAAGCTCGGCCCACAGGTTCATTTCTTTGGCGACTTGCCCAAGTTCCGTCAGGGTTGACGGATTTGCGAGTTCTTCCGCAAATAACGAGCACGCAAGCACCATTTGATTCCACGTAATGTGGGGATTTCCGTCAAGGTCAAAATCGTTTCCTTCTTCGATCGAGCTCGACATCCGTTCTGCCTGTGTGTCTGGGATCGGGACAAGGCCGGGACTTGACACCAGCCACTGAGAAACCGTTTGACTAATATCGCGCAACAATTGATGTACCCGGGCGATACCTTCACCATCGAGTGGGTTGTCACGATCGACGCCATTCTTGAGAACTTCGCAGAAGAAGGTCTCAAAAGCGTCGCCACTCAAGGGCAAAGTGTCATGTTCCACGCTCATCGGTGGATCTTCATCCTCATCACTCTTGCGTGCTGCCTCGAGAAGGAGCTGATTCGGTTGAACATCAAGATCAAGATTGAGAAGGTCGCGAGTTGGGAACGCGGGATCGAATGAAAACGTCACTTGGTCGGCGAGCATGAGGCGGGCGGTAATGGTCTCCGCAAGGCGACCCAAGCTGGCACACAGGTTCTCGCGATCCAGTCCGGAACTGCTGAGGAGTCCATCGGTGAAAAGGGTCCGACGTAGCAGAGAAACACCGAGAAGGAGCCGAAGCTCAGTCGGAGAGAGAAGACCTTCGCGAGCGAGCCACGCACCGAAGCGCTCCTTGGGGACTGTTGACGAGACATAGACGATCCGGCCTTCGAGCAAGTCGTAACATCGATCGTGACCCTGACTCGAAAGGGTGAGTCGACCGCTCAGCTCCCCCATTTGTAGCCACTGAAGCAAATCGCCAAGGTGGAGTTGATCAAGATCTCCTTGAATCATTCGCTGAGTATAACTTCGTTTATCGCGGGTGATGTGCCGCTTTTCCGCTACCATGGCGATATGCCGATTCTTGTACTCAGCGCACGGCCCGATCTCGAGGTCAACCATCGCCTTGTCAAGGCGGGCCAGATTCGTGGTGTAGAGATCGTGGTGATGGACGGATCCCGGCTCGTATCGTCGACAGGCTCAAGTTTCAGTCTTTGGGCCGGAGACTCGCGGGTCGCGAGTGGCGAGCTGCCTGATGCGGTATTCGCCCGCGTTGGGAACTGGCGGCCGTGCACGATGTTATCTGCATTAGAGGTGATGGAGAGTTGTGGCGTACCTACTCCGAATCCGAGCAGTTCGATACGAATCGGCCGCGATCATTGGCAGACAATCAGAACTCTAAATTTGGTGAGCATATCTACGCCTACGACACTGGCCGGTGCGGACCCAGAGGCCCTGGCCGCC
>JAAESQ010001474.1 GCA_024229275.1 bacterium
GCCCGGGTGGGCGGCTTTGCCTGCGTAAGATGGCGGGGCCGACGAGACTCGAACTCGCGACCTCCGGCGTGACAGGCCGAAATCACGGAGAAGATGAGGAGGTACCAGAGGAGATAGAGGGTGATGAATAGGGATGTAACCCCTTACCTTCCCTAGGGTTGTCCCGGATAATCACCCTTGATCCCCTTTTGTCCACTTCCAGTCCCTACACCCAATGTAGGCAATTTGGTAGGCAATTGCCTACGCTCACCCAAACCAGCCCTTTTCCTTTGTGTCTCGTGGTGTCCTTCGGCACGAGCCACGAGAGCCAGTCGATTCGCACAACATGGCTGGCAAAGATAAGGCTGAAGGATCGATAATGTGACAAAGTGATACGGGGCACCCAAGCTGGCAAATCGAAATTACCTTCAAGCGTTTCAAAAGCTTGCTCAACATCGACAATCTGACTGCTCGGGAACCCCGAATGGTACAGACATACGTGCTCGCGAAAGTTCTCGGCGCTTTGCTTGTCGAAGACCTTGCCGATCGGTACTTGTCCTTTTTTCCCTGGGGATACCCTCTGCCAGGAAACGCCAATCTCTCTTTGGAGGCTTTATAGACTTATCCGCGACGTTCTATTCTCGATATTCCTCGACCCTCGAATCCATCACTGTTATCTCCAGTATCCGTGCCTCGGGGGCTTAAGATTTCCCGTCGCCGGCGAAAACTGATGAGTGAAAGCGCTCGACAATTTGCGCCCCAGCGGCAACAACTTCAGCATCTCAACTTGTTAAGTTAGCGCCAATGGGGGAGCGGGGGGCGCAGTAAACATCCGTCGGCCTTTCGGTGAATTGTCGTCCTCGAAATAGCTCTGCTACTAGCCCAGCCTATGACCAGCTGCTAATGTCGCCTGACTCGAAGCCGTCCAGGAGCACCCGGGGGTGGCCCAGGCTCAAGACGGCGGGGTGGGCGCTTGGGATAGGATCGCACGAGCGAGCTGCCTATCCTGCGCCACCGGTTCTCTGACTCCATGAGGAGTTTTCGAAACGCGTTCCAACCACCGACATCATCAAATGTCTGATAGATGGAACGCTCACGCCAGCAGCCCGGCAGTTCGACATAAAGGATAGGAAGGAACTGATTGAAGTCCGCGATCCTAGATAGTCTGAGACAGGACACCGTGTCGGAGCTGACCTCGATCCCAAGAAACGCTGATTCTCGGGCGGCATTCCACTTCTCTCGCGAGTAAACCGGCGCGAACACCTTGGTGCCGCCATCATTAGAAAGGTCGAGTTCGAGGGTTCGCGAGAAGTCGTGATAGGCGCCGGGTTCGTATCTGAGTGTGAGATTCACCTTCCGATCTTGGCAGCTCTCACCGGAGGGCTCGGCAACCAGGTATCCAACCATAAGCTCCTGAGATTCCAAAGATGGCAGCGGAACCAGAAGATCCTTCGGTTCGATGCGGACGAGCCCGTCACCCAAGTGCACACCTTCTGTCGGAAGCTCGACAAGTCTGGCATTCTCATAGCTCTCCAACAAACCCGCGACTCTGCTGCTCTGGTAGATCCGCAAGCCCCAGAGTGGAACAAGGATCAGCGAGGTCGAAATGACAGCGTGCAGAATCAGAGAACGTACCGCAAGTCTCCATTTTTCAACCACTTGCGCGCGTAATGCTGCCGTTCCTGATGTGTACGCCGTCTCCAAACCTCGCATGGCCAGGCGGAAAGCACCGGTAAGACCCACGCCAGCTAACCAGAACGGCAAGAACTGGAGGTGGAAGGTATGGCGCGGCTGGAACTGCGTACCAAGGTAGCCGGCAAAGTAGAGAACCGCAACAAAGAGAAAGATTGCGCGGCGCCGCGAGAACACCGAGATCACTAGCACCAACAAGTAAAATACGAGTGGCAGCTTAATGATCTGTATGATGGAACCGTAGGCTCTTGCCACGATATCCGCTGGATAATTGCGGACTACGTGAGCAAGAAGCTCCACACCGAGCCGATCGTACTCGGCTGAGTACATCGGTACGGTTTCATCAATGCCCTTGCCGAAGAAGGCGAGTGACTTGATCTGAAATGCCGGCCAAGGATCGCTATAGATGTGAGACCATTCGTAGAGTGTCCCGCTAAGGCCCAGTGCCTCGGTGAAACGGTTGGTGAGCCCCAACAGAACAACATGAGAAGTTGCGTGGGCAGATCGTTCGAGTCGCAATACCGGCGTAGCGGCCACGAAGAAAGTGGCCAGGAAGACAAGAAGGGCGACTAGCTTGAGGCGCAGGTTGCAGCGCCAACCGCCGGGCACGAAGAAGGAGATCGTCACTACCACAGCAGGGATGGCGATCAGAATGTCGGAACGAAATCCGAGGCCGATACCCACACAGAACCCAGCTGCAGCAGACAGCCAAATAAGCCGGCGGCGCCCCAGCGGGCCCTTGACCATCAGGCCCAAGCAAAAGAGAGCTATCAGGAAGAAGGGAGCTTTGCTGTAGTCTCGAAACTGCGGAAGCTGGATGAGATGGTGTGGAAGAAAGGCAAGAGTTCCCGCGACAGCCACGACTCTGCCCATGCCGAGCCGGAAGATGCCGTAGACGGCAGCCGTTACGGCGGCGCAGAACAGCCCGAGAAGAGGTTTGAGACCCTGCCATGAGATCTTCCCTCTGAGGCGCCAGGTAAGCTCGACGGAGCGGAAAAGGTAGTGGTGGCGGTTGGCCTGATAGTTCGGCCTCAGTAGCTTCAGGTCTGCGGGCAGATCGTCGCAGGAAAAGGAATCAGATCGCAGAGCGAGGAAGTCATTCAGCTCGGGAATCTGAGAGGTATCAGTCGAGAACCATCCCCTGTCGCAAGCCGCCATGACCGCTGTAGCGTAGTACCTCTGATAGAAGGTATCGTGCGCCCAATTCTTCTCGTAAGGATTCCGGTTCGAGACGACCAGAGCAAATGTTGCCAGGAAGAGTACCGATACGATCCCTAGCTCGAGGAACGGTCCCAGCCGTCGAGAGGTGGCCGAAAAAACACTGAGTACGTTTGTCGTTTTCTCAACGATCATCGTCGCACCGGTACGGCGGGTGCGATGAAACCTGTCATTGGACCCTTCGGAGAAGGTAGGCCTTTCTTGAGCCATGAAGCATCTGCGTCCCCCAGACGGAAATTATGCATAATCGGTTGAACAAGGGCAAGCGATCATGGTGGCTTGGCATCTTCGTCTGTCGGTTGCCCACGAACGCCCACTATGCCACACTGTGCCACCACTCCGCGGGACCAGATTTAACTGATGGGTTAGTGGGTGGCCGGCGTTGAACGTGCACGACGGAGGCATGAGGAATTGGCTCTACTCTCGGAGGATCTCTATTCCAAGCTGGCAATCCTAGGCGGTGATCCTCTATTTAAATCACCCATACATGTCGGACGTCCAACTATCCGGAATCGCGAACAGTTCCTCATCCGAGTGAACGAAATTTTGAACCGTGGATGGCTCACGAACAACGGGCCGTACGTACAAGAGTTTGAAAGGAAAGCAGCCGACTACTTGGATGTACGGAACTTCGTTGCCATGTGCAACGGGACGACGGCGCTGGAGATCGCCATTCGCGCATTGGGCATGCATGGCGAGGTGGTCGTGCCGTCTTTCACATTTGTCGCCACCGCACATGCCTTGCAGTGGCAGGGGATCAAGCCGGTTTTTTGTGATATCGATCCACGAACGCACAACCTGGACCCCAATGAGGTCAGGAGACGATTGAGCACCCGTACGACCGGGATCATCGGCGTGCATCTTTGGGGGCGGCCATGTGCGATTGAAGAGCTATCTCAGGTTGCACTGGATCATAATCAACGCCTGCTTTTTGACGCATCCCATGCCTTTGGTAGTTCGTACAGGGGAAGGCGGGTGGGCGGGTTCGGCGATGCGGAGGTGTTTAGCTTTCACGCCACCAAGTTCCTTAACACTTTCGAGGGCGGAGCTGTCGTCACCAACAACGATGACCTCGCTGCGGCGATGCGGCTGATGCGGAACTTCGGGTTTTCAGGGTTTGACAATGTGGTTTCCCTTGGCATCAACGGCAAGATGAGCGAGGTGGAAGCGGCAATGGGCCTGTCGAACCTAGCAGATATCGATGCAGTCATCGAGCAGAATCGCGACACCTACTGCAGGTATCGAGCAGCGCTAACCGGTATCCCTGGCCTTGAGGTTATTGCCTACGACGACAATGAGGATTCCAACTTTCAGTACGTGGTGTGCGAGATTGACTCAGAAGCGACCGGGATTCTCCGCGATGATATTGTAGAGATCCTCCACGCAGAGGGAGTAATGGCCCGAAGGTACTTTTATCCCGGAGTCCATCGCATGGCTCCGTATCGGGCGGAGTACTCCGACTCGTCGCGGCATCTCCCAGGAACCGAGCAACTCTGCCAACGAGTGCTCTGCCTGCCTGGCGGAACCGCTGTCGACGCCACCGAGGTCGACCAGATCTCAGAGATCGTTCGTATGGTGCTTCGGAATGGTCGGACGATCAGCAATGAGCTCAGAGCATTGCGCCATGAAGGATAAGCTGATCATCTTGGGAGCAGGAGGGCATGCAAAGGTCGTCGCTGACGCGGTACGTCTGGCCGGGAATTTCGAGA
Organism: bacterium; assembly: GCA_024229275.1. GTDB lineage: Bacteria > Acidobacteriota > Thermoanaerobaculia > Thermoanaerobaculales > Sulfomarinibacteraceae > JAAESQ01. Next base: position 4,599 of record JAAESQ010001474.1, read on the forward strand.
TCGTGGGTTTTCTCGACGATCTCGACGAGGCGCGGTGGGGCAGCCCGTTCTGCGAAAGCACAGTGCTTGGGGGATCCAGGGCGATCCCCGAGCTACGCCGGCAAGGCCTGAGGCGAGCCGTCATCGCTGTTGGCGACTGCGCGGCCAGACATCGACTGACCGAGCTTGTCTGTGCGGAGGGCTTTGAGCCAACCACGGTCATTCATCCTTCAGCCGTGGTGTCTCCAGACATCGAGATTGGGCCGGGAACGGTTTTGCTGGCCGGCTCGGTGGTGAACTGCGGGAGCCGTTTAGGACGAAGTGTGATTATCAACACGGCTGCGAGTGTGGACCACGACTGTGCGGTGGACGATGCAGTGCATATCTGCCCCGGTGTACACCTCGCCGCCCACGTTCATGTGGGGTCCGAGGCGTGGGTTGGTATCGGTAGCTGTGTGCGCGACCGGGTGCATATCGGGGCCGGATCATGTATCGGGGCAGGTTCCGTCGTGGTCAGCGACATCCCGGCGGGGGCGCTGGCCTACGGCGCCCCTTGCAGGAAAATCCGGAAGGTCGGCCCCACAGAGGATGGATCTGGAAAGTAGGTACTCATGCCAAAAAGCAGCCAGGTCGACGTGTCGATTGTCATTCCAGTCTACTTCAACGAGGGCTGTCTGAAGCCAACGATAAAGTCACTTCACGACATCGTCCTCTTGGCCCATCCCGACAAGCTGTTTGAGGTGATCTTCGTGGATGACGGATCAGGCGACCGTTCGTTTGATGAGCTGCTCGCGATTCGTAGCGAGTATGGCAACGTTGTGCGGGTGATTAAGTTGACGCGCAACTTCGGTCAGGTCAACGCGATCATAGCCGGCCTCGAGCGTGTTAGGGGGCAATGCGCGGTCTTCATGTCCGCGGATGGCCAGGATCCGCCGGCCCTAATCAACGATATGCTGCGGATTCACGAAGTGGAACGGTTTCACGTAGTGGTCGGCGAACGACGGGAACGGGATGAAGGACTCTTCAGGACTTGGACATCCCACTTTTTCTACGAACTTATGAGAAGGTTGAGCTACCCGAATATACCATCGGGCGGCTTCGATTTTGCACTGCTTTCGAAGCATGTAGTCGAGGTAATGCTGCGCAACCTCGAGGCCCATCTCTTCCTGCAGGGGCACATTCTCTGGACGGGATACAAGATCAAGGTGCTTCCCTACAGGCGCTCGCGTCGAATCACGGGCCGATCGCGATGGACCTTTTGGCGGCGGATCACTTACCTCATCGATGGCTCGTTGAGCCAATCCTACCTTCCTTTGCGGGCGATCTCGTCGATCGGCATGATCTTCTCTATTCTTGGGGCACTCTATGCTTGTGTGGTCATCGCGTCCAAGCTGTGGTGGGGCAACCCGGTGCAGGGTTGGACTCCGCTGATGGTAATGATCCTCGTTATGGGCGGGTTGCAGATGGTCATGCTCGGTGTCATCGGCGAGTACCTATGGCGAACTCTGGCTCAGTCCCGCCGAAGAGACCTCTTCGTTGTCGAGTCGGTTCACGAGGATTGATTGTGGCAATCGAAGACGGATAGTGTGATGCATTATCATGCTCGCCGCTGGTACGCCAAAAGAGGTGGCTCCGAGGGGTCAACATAGGCGAATCGGGCCTTTGAGAGACCTCGAACACCGGACTCTGGCACTGGATTTCCGTCGGACGGGGGCATTTGAGCTGGAGAGGCGGACAAGAGCACGAGATGACGCGCGGGGACGCACACCTTCCCTTGCCGATCTTCGTCGACTTCTGATTGGCGCTCAACAGGACTCGGAGGCTGGGACCGCTGGTGGGCCCCGGCCAGGAGACAGGTGCATTTGGTCAAGGTGGCGCAGGATGCTGTCGACCACGCCGGGCTCGGTGATGATGGCGATGATCTTCATCGCGGCGCCGCAGTCACAAAGTAGTGGGTCGGATTCGTAGATGCGACGGATGAGCTGCGCCCATGCCCGCCTTGAGGCACGCCGCTCGGCTGATGAAGGCTCGTCGTCAGCGGCAGGGTCGGGGCCTGGGAGCTCGCGGCTGTGCTCGATGGGCTGCTCCTTCCGGCGGCGCTTGGCCCGAGCCGCGACCGCGTACTCGCCGTAGTGGCGAACAAGGTGGGTTCTGGGCTCGGCCACGTGCATGAGGATACGGGCGAGGAGATCGCTGGGGTCGAAGGTCTCGACCACCTCGGCTACGGCATGCTGGGCGCGTGCTGATCTCTTGACCCGGTAGGTCGCGGACTGACCGTTGTTGTCGAGGTGGAGGCGCTCGAGGCTGAGCGGCGGCCGCATGAGGTAGCGGCAGAGCCGCTCCAAACCTCGAGGGTCCGCAGCACTGGCCATCACGCTATTGTGAACCGAGAACCCTGACCTCCTCCAGCTCAGCAAAAGGTTCGCCCTCTCGTCGGACAGCAGCCCCTCATCTTTGAGGAAGCGCATCACCTTGTGCCGGAAGATCCTCTCTGCTGCCTCGGCATCGATGAACGGCACAGGCACCCAGCGGCCGTCCGGTGTCCAACCTCCACGGCTCACCAGGGCATGGATATGGGGCGAGAACCCAAGGTCCGACCGCGCCGTCTGGATGACTGACACCATCCCCGGCCGCACGGACTCGTCGCCACCTGCTGCTGCATCGACCATCTCAAAAACCGTCTGCCACGCCGCCTGGCTCAGCCTGCCCAGGAGCTCGCGATGGTGGAGGAAGTACGGGCGCAGGAGCTTTGGCACTGTGAAACCCATTGCGCGTGCCCGACCTCGGCAACAACCTCTTCCACTACGTACGCACCGAAGATCGCGGCGCGCTTGGCCGCACATGACGGACAGAATGACCGCGTCTGACAGGAGAATGCCACTAGGTACTCTGACGCGCACTCCGGACAACGAACCCTGGCGAAACCGCAGCTGTAGTTCCCGCAATCGACGTACGAGCTGACAGCCCGTTCGAGGAAGCCCCGCCAGCGACCGTAGAGGCGCTCGAAGCGCTCCTCCCACTGGCCCTTGACCTCCTCGTAGAAGGTCTCGACGAGGCGGTAAAGAGGCGTCGAACCAGGATCTCGCGGGCGATAGGCTCTCGCCGCGCATGCTTCGGACACAGATTGCCCACGCTTTCCCAGCGTGGACGGTCAGTACCAGATTCCCGGATGAACCTTCGTGTGTCAAGTGGTCATACAGCCAACCCAACCCGAAAACATTGAGTGGAGCTTGAGGAAAGACTCATGGTCATCGTGTGCCTCCTCATCATTCCGCATTCCGCATTCATCATTTTCTACCCTCCCCTCTTTGTGCTCCCTTGGCGCTCTTCGTGAGCTTCGTGGTTCAAAAACTCACGTGCCTTTCGGCCCATGAGCTCGCCAAATCGAAGGCAGTGTGCTTGGGCATGAATATCGAAAAGCCGCCCGGGTGGGCGGCTTTGCCTGCGTAAGATGGCGGGGCCGACGAGACTCGAACTCGCGACCTCCGGCGTGACAGGCCGGCGTTCTAACCAGCTGAACTACGACCCCGCTCTCGGTAACTCTTGAGTAGATGGTGGGAGGTGGGGGATTTGAACCCACGACTCCCTGCGTGTAAGGCAGGTGCTCTACCCCTGAGCTAACCTCCCAAACGGACAACCGTTGGGACGGTCATCCTATGTAAGGTGAGTTCGCTTGTCAAGCCCATAGAACGGAGATTTCGTGACACTGAACTCTTGGCAAGCACCCTGTGAATCGACTATTGTTCAAGTATGCAGAATCCAGAGTTTATCTGGCAGTTCGGCCAGTGGATTGCGCGTCGAGAAAGTGGAGCCGCACGGCTCGGATGGCAAGACGGCGAAATCGTGCTTCGTGTAGTCGAAGGACGCGTCGTCTCAACCGAGGGTTTCGACACCACCGGAATCGCCCGCGAAGTCAACGCCGAGCCTGCTGACCAGGTTGATTTGCTGCTTGAAGCGACCGAGGTCTCTCGTCGAGGCAGAATTCCGGAGACACACGCCCTGAGTGCGGCGAAGACCATCATCGAGGACGCAATCGCGCAGTGGATGTCAGATCCCGATCGTGCACTCGACTTGGTGGAGGGTGAACCCGAAGGTCGTGAAGGCCCGACGATTTCACTCAGTCACGCGATCGTCGAACTTGTGCTGTCTGACCCGGAAGACAGGGTGTGCGGCTACGTTCTCCCAAGCCTAGACATGTTGGTCAGAAGATCGAACGGTTTCCTCGAACTCTATGCTCCACTGCGACTCTCCGAAGATGCGGATCTCATTGTGTCTCGCATCACCGGCGAGCGTACAGCGCGAGAAGTCGCAGATGGCACGGAGCACGGCGAACGGGAGGTCGTTCGCCTGATAGCGGCACTTATCGCCACCGGGGTTCTTGAGCCTGTGCCTGAACCGTTGGAACCGGTGCATGTCGATCTCATGCCCTCTGCACTGCCTGAGGTCGAAATCCGCCAACGCCGCCTGCCCCTATCCTGGCTGATCGGAGCGGCAAGCGCACTCTTTATCCTAGTCGTCGTCATCGGTGTCGCGATCGTCCGATCGGGCGGATCCGACCCTGTATCCGTCGAAGGTGACACCGGCACATGGGGGCTGGTCGTAGACATGGGCTGCGCACCGGAAGACCTACAGCGCATCCTCAAACTGGCGAACGCAAACGCAAAGGACGTACGGGCCGTTCGTGTGGGCAGCGAGGACGCGGCTCCGTGCTGGCGACTCGTGTGGGGTGAGTTCCAGAGCCAGGCTTCCGCAGAGCAGGCCGTGGCCGACGTGCCAGATACCATTTTGCGCGGTGGCTTTGAGCCTCACGCAGTTGAGCTGGAAACTGATCCAGCCGAAGTCGAACCCTAAGTGGGATATTGCTATGGCAAAGAACGACAACCCTGGTCTTGAAGAAAATCAACCTTTTCCGAGCCACCTAGCGCAGCTCGCCGAATCCCACCAGAGTGGTGTTTTGGTGGTTTCCTCTCGCAACATACAGAGAGAGTTCCACTTTACGTCGGGTGAGGTTCGCGCCATTCGTTCCACTGCAGATGCAGAACGTTTGGGAGCGTGGCTCATCTGCCGGGAGCTCATCAGCGAAGACGATCGCGCGTTGTCATTATTGCGTCAGAATGAGGATGAAATTCTACCGCTTGGACAACAGTTAGTAGACAAGGGTCTCGTCGAGGCCGAAACACTCGACGCCGAGCTTGAAGAGCTGGCTCTGATCATCACAGCCCACGCTGCTTCCGAGCCACACGCATTTTGTGAGTTCCGCGAAGGACAGCGTGACTCTTTTCCTGACACTCTGCCGACTCTGACCACGACCCAGATCGTTCTCACTGCGGCGCGCGCCTACCCGGATATTGAGTTCAAACGATCAGCCGTCGGCTCGTTCGATCAACTCATTGCTCGGAGTGAGGCACTGGACGCAAAGGTCCTCGATCTCAAATTGAACCCGACCGAAGGATTCTTGCTCAGCCGATTGGAAGGATCGAAGACACTGGCTAGCCTTGAGGCCATGATGGCAGCTCTGCACGACGAGATGGTCACCAACGTCTTCACCCTTATAACAGCAGGATTGGTGACCCTCAGCACCGAGTCCTCAGAGCCGAAGAAACAAGCTCCAAAGAAGGTCAAAACTTCACAACAGCCCCCACCACTGCCAAGAGTCAACGAAGACTCCCTCCTCGCTGGACAGGTCAAAGAACGACGCAAGGTAACTGCCAGGGCCAAAGACCTCAGGTTGATGAGTCACTACGAAGCACTGGACCTGCTTCCGGGAGCACCTGATGACCAGATTGACGCAGCTTGGGAAGCCATACAGCGGCGCTACAACCCACAGCGCGCCGGCGAAGGGCATCTGTGTGATCTCGAAGACAATCTGAAATCGATCATGGATCGCGCCGAGGAAGCTTTCGACGTTCTGAGCAATCCCTCCTCGAGGGACAGGTACGACAGAATCCTCGAGGAGGTTGAACAGGAACGTCTGAGCATGACCAAGGGCAAGGCTACACCACGGCAAGACGCCAAGGCTCAGGCTGAGATCGTCGAAGCAAATTTCCAGCGCGCTGACGAGCTGATACGACAGAAAGAGATCTATCTCGCAATCCAGTTGCTCGAACAAGCCTGCGCGCTCGACCCGCGACCTCCAGAACTGGTCAAACTGGCCCGGCTCATGATGAAGAACCCCCTCTGGACGAATCGGGCCCTCGCAAAGCTCAAGAAGGCGATTCAAGTTGACTCTACATACCTCGTGGCTTGGCTTGAACTCGCCGAGTTCTGGCGCCGCAGAGACGATCCAGAACGGCAGAGAAAAGCTCTCGAGCGCGCCCTGAACGCTGACCCGTTCCACGAAGAGGCGAACCAAATGTACCGTGATCTCGTTGGAAAAAGAGAGTTGGATCGACTCCTCCGTCGTGCCAACCTCAGGAGATCATGAGCACCATACTCACAGTCCTTGCCATCGCATCAGCTGCCGGGATCAATGCCTACGCCACACTGCTGGTACTCGGTTTGTGTGTGCGATTCGAGTTGGTTCCGCTGCAATCAACGACCGCCGAGTTTTTCACCAATCCCTGGGTACTTGGCCTGCTGACGGTGCTCTACCTCATCGAATTTGTGGCAGATAAGATTCCAGCGGTAGACCATGTATGGGATGTGATCCACACCTTCATCAGGCCCCTGGCAGGTGCAGTGGCTTCCATCGCGGTGGTCGGCGGCAGCGGAGAAGGCTGGGTAATCCTAGCAGCGGTCGTCGGCGGAGCCACATCCTTGCTGTCACACGGAGTCAAGGCAACCGGCCGCGTTGCCACGACGACTCTGACAGGGGGCAGCGCCAACTGGATGATTTCCCTCGTCGAGGACGTTATTGCGATCGTCGGTTCTCTATTGGCGCTGCTCGCCCCGTTCGTCGCTCTTACTATTCTCTTGGCCGCCCTCGCCTGGCTCATCAGCAGGAGGCGCAATGCCCATCATTATCGACGGAAACAACCTGCTCCACAGTCTCCCTCGTAGTGCCCGTTCACGTCACGACGTCCGCCGACTGACACTTGAGCTGGTACGCACCGAGGGCATGCGTGTGACGGTCGTCTTCGATGGCCCTCCACCCTCGGGATCTCCCGACCAGGAACACCTAGGTAGAGCTACGATCGTCTATGGGGGATCGCGCAGCGCCGACGATCTGATCGTCAAACGTCTCCCTCGCGACAACAATGCAAAGAACTGGACCGTCGTCACCGATGACCGCGTGCTCGCGTCCCGGGTCCGCCAGACCGGCGCACACTTGAAGTCACTGCGGGAGTGGCGAACTAAACTGGCGAGCGTGAAGTCGGCAGAGAAACGCGACGTATCGATGTCACAGAACGAAATCGCCGAATGGGAAGAGTACTTCGAACGCGGTGGCGAGAAGGAGTAGTTCGCCGCTCTCATAACTGACAGGTATGAGGTTTGAACCGCTAAGAACGCTAAGTTCACAAAGGAAACGCGGAAAAGGAGTACCACTCAATGTGTGGCTGCTATGACCGCGGCC
>JAAESQ010001475.1 GCA_024229275.1 bacterium
CCCTATGAATCCGTTGTGCAGTATAGCCGTGAAGAGTCGATCATCGCAGTCGTTCCCTAGACAGAATTCTGCAAACCGAACATCAGTCAGGTCGTCGGACTTGTGGCGGAGGAGGTAGATGAACACGTCATAATCCTGGTCTGGTCGTCTCGACGGCTGGATAACGTGTGCGATGAATATTCCCCGACTATCGTCATAGACTTTGTTTCGGATAGCGTTCCACTCATCCGGGGTCTCCGAGACTGAGCCCCGCATTGACTCAATACCAATGTCAGGCACATCGATTCCCGGGCCGACACGCGTAGCTTCGCGCATCGCGATATGCCTACCAAGGTCAGCGACAACGCTGGCCGTGAGCTGGTCCTCGCTCGTGAATCTTTGGCAAATGTGCCGAGCCAACAAACGATTCTTGAGGCTCTCCAATTGGACTTTCGCTTCCCCATCATCCATATGAGCTGGACGCCAGGGGTGTTCCGGATCGATGATGTAGATAAAACGGGGTAGATCGGCAAGCGTCGCGGTCTCGTACTCGGACTCTGTGATTGATACGGCATCTCCTTCTGGGACGAAACCATACCGATGCGCGTAAATCCCGACGAATAGCTCCGATTGCTCTCGGATAAGCCGCAAACACTCATCCTTCGGTCTCTGGTCTCGTGCGCCCAAGTTCTCCATCGATACATCTATTAGCCCCAGTTGCCGGACCCCGTCGCGGACTGCAGCCCGGTGAGACTGGAGATCGGAAAACGTTGAAGAGACGAAGACATTATTCATGACGATTCTCCAATCTTCTCAACACACATAACGGAATGCCGCTCACGGGCGCCCATTCAACCAGCTGTTGCCGTTCGGCGAAGCAGCAAAACCTACGCCCTCCACGGACGGTAGATACGGCTGTGGCGTCCCGTGCAGCGGCTTTGTTCTGCGGCCTTCCTCCGACTCTTCGATTTGTCTTTTCCCCCTTCTTCAGCCTGAAGGGCGTGCCATGATCGCGCGGGGTGAGCCCGTGAACGCCGGGGCAGGCCTCCCCTCCCCTTACGTCCGGAGTCTGGAGGGCGGCACCCTCCAGAGGGGTGGGAGGCACGCGTGCTGTCGTTGTCTGACGGCTTTCCGAGTGGTCCATAGTCACGCCTGTACGTTTCGGGCGACCTAACGCCGGTCCGCCTTTCGGCACAATCTGTCGCGCTGGGCTCTACCAGGCAAGCGGAGCAATTCACAATGGCGGCTGCCATGGCAAAGCAGGTCCGAAGCACCGGCCATCAGCTGTACCGTGTAGAGGTCGCGGCCCGCGATGATCCTGTGGTCGAAGCCGCCATCGACGACAGCATCGACGTAGCTGCAGGAAGTGATCTCCGCGAACGAGAAGCCGAGGAATTCCGTAGAGGGAGGGGAGGGGGCGAAATGCGTCAGCATCAGGATCGCTTCCGGACCAGCAGAGCTCGCGATCTCTGCGACGTCGTCGGGCAGCAAATGGATTTCGAACACAGTATCGAAGAGCGGAATCCCCTCCAACTCGGGCGGGCGCAGCGCGATCTCGCTCACCACGATGTCCGCAGCCTGCGCGAAGTCGACCAGCCCCTGGCTGGGTGGCGCGTCGCCGGTAATGACGACCGTTCCCGCGGGGGTCTCGATGCGATAGCTGAAGGCCGCGACTCCGTCCCCGACGCTCGCCATATGGCCATTCTCGTATGTGCTGACGGTGACCGCGCTGGGCGCACCGTCGTTCATCACCGTAGTGACCGAGCCGGGGACGAGGAATCGTACATCGGGGTTGTAGTCGGCAAGCGTGTCGAACGGCGGCCCGGGTGGGAAGCCGATGGTGTCGATTCGACCCTGGCGTTCTTCATCGAAGACCTCGGCGGCAGCGATGACGATGTCGGCCACGACCTCGTCGGGCTCTTCGGGCACGTAGACCACGGGTACTTCGATTTGCGGTGGAATCGTGCCGCCGAGGACGTCAGAGAGCAACCCGTTGACCCAAGCCTCCGCGATCACTGATGACAGACCCGCGGTGTGATCATGATGGGAATGCGTGACGAAGTAGGCGTCGACCGCCGTTACATCGAAATCGAGACGCTCCAGGCGATTCAGAGTTCCAGGGCCGACATCGAACTGCAGCACGACTTCAGAGCAGTCGTTGGACTGCTTGCCATAGCGCACCAAAGTGCCGGCCTTGGCTCGGAGGCCATCTGGATCGGGTGAGCCCGTTCCTGTCAGCGTGACTTTCAGACAGTCTGGATCATCGGATGCCAGCAGTGAGCCGGGAGCAGTCAGTGAAATAGCCAGACAGATTAGAGTAGGCATGATTCGGAACTTGTGTTGCGAGAATTCCATTTCCTCTCCTTCTCGTTTGGGTTGTCGAGTCGGCACGGCATTGAGGAAGTCCTCAACCAGGCAGCTGGCCCGCTCTTTGACGGTCATCGCTTCCTCTGTCACCTCAGCGACTATCCGAAAGCCGCAGAACGGCATGCGGATCAGGGGCGCCTTCGCAACCAGCTGTTGACGCCCGACGAAGGCGCAAAACTAACGCCCGCCACGGGCGCTGGATACGGCTGCGGC
>JAAESQ010001476.1 GCA_024229275.1 bacterium
CTGACCACCACCCGGAACAGGCTCTTCTTGATCTTCGTCTTTTCCCTGGCGCCTTTTGAGCTTGTCTTCCTTCTTCTTCTTCTTCTTCAGCTCTTTGCGCCGCTTTTCGAACTTATAGGCTCCAGTTTTCTTGCCCAATACCACCTCCGTTGATCCCCTCCCAATCTGTGGATCGGGATCGAGTTCGACCGATGGCTACTGACAGGGGACCAATGGTGGGTCACAGGGTCAACAAACCATCTCGGAACCCACCATACCATCTCCCATCAGAACCCTCACCATTCCAATCCATGCAACCTGGAGTGGGATCGAAGCCTGGCTGCCAGAGAAGTCCTCTGCTTGCCTCCAGAACTGCTTGCATTCCGTGACCAGCCTTGTATCATTGCGTTCTCGAGTTAGGTCGCCAATGGGGCATGCCTGATGTTTGGGCGTCACACGGTTTTCCGAGTGATGGAATTATTGGCGCGTCCACGCATAATCTGCCACGGACGCACAGCGGGAGAAGCGGGAAGATATGACGAAGAAGCTGTTTGTTGGAAACCTGAGCTGGGACACATCGGACGACAGTCTGCACGAGGCATTTGCGCAGTTCGGCGAGATCAGTGAGGCCAAGGTCATCACCGACCGCGACACCGGCCGCTCACGCGGTTTTGGATTCGTCACATTCAGTGACGATGGTGCAGCGGAAAAGGCGATCGCGGCCGTCGACGGCACCGACCTCGACGGGCGACAGATTCGAGTCAACGAGGCTCAAGAGCGTCGTAATCGTGGCGGCGGAGGCGGCGGCGGTGGCGGCGGCTACAGAGGCGGCGGCGACCGCTGGTAGCTCTTCGGTTCCAGCCGCCAGTAGGCTGAGCAAAAACCACTAGAGGCGCCCATCCGGCGCCCCTTTCCTGGAGATGATCAGGCCCTTGCTCCCTGTGAGGGTCCAATGAAGGTGATCTCACCTGAGGAGACACTTGTCTCTCTCCCTCGCCGCATTTGCTGATACTGGCCTCTGCCTATGCTTCCACGCCTTTTCAATCCACGATCACGTTCAGGATTCCCGTGAAAGTCGCCCGGTCCATCGGACGGTCCCTAGCCGAATTTCCACCAGAAAACCACTCTGACGCTGAGACGTATGCTCCTCGAGAAGCTATCAAACAGGAGGAGCGCCATGAAAATCCGGAGTCATCGATTCTGCTGGATTGTCTTGATCACACTAACGGCAGTCCTGGGAATAGGTCAGGCCGTAATCGCAGCTCAGGAGAACCCGGTCTCTAGTTCACCCGCATTCGAACTCGTCGAAGTTTCGGATTCAGTCGTTATGGCACGCCATGACCGTGGATCGAACATCACGTGCATCGCTCTCAGCAACGGCCTCTATTTCGTTGATGCCGGACTGAGCACGGAACTCGCCTGTGAATTCCGACGGCAAATGGAAGCGCGGTTTTCTTCACAAACCCAGGCACTCATTCTGACTCATGCGCATCTTGACCATTTCTTGGGCATGGCCGCCTTCTCAGACGTTCCGGTCGTTGCCGCAGCAGCAGGCAGGCTACTCATGGATCAGCAACTCGCAACGGAATGGACGGACGAGGCAATCGCAGTCTGGGCCGGCGTTTTCCCGACCATCGCTGAGGACATCAAAACAGCGGCCGCGTTTTCTCCAACGTTATGGGTGCCAGACGAAATCGAATTGGGTCCATCGGAGAATCGCATTCTCTTCCGCAACACCGGTGGCCACTCGAGCTGCTCGTCGTTTGTCTTCTTCCCAAACGAAGGTGTGCTGATCGCTGGCGACCTTGTCCAAGCACACAAGCGACCCTATTTTGGCGACGCGACAAATGATCTTCCGGCATGGATCGATACTCTCAAACTGTGGCATGGCATGGAGGTCAGCGCGGTATGCCCGGGCCATGGCCCGCTGGTCAATCGCCAATACCTCAAACCAATCTGGACGTACTTTGAGCAATTCAACGAGGCGGTTCGGACGCTCAAAGAAGGTGGCGTGTCTCTTCAAGATGCGATCGCTTATACCGACTTCCCTGACGGCTACTGGCCTCAGGACGAACCTCTTCCCGGCTGGTGGCCATACTGCGTCGCCCGCGTGTACAACGCTCTCTAGAAAAACGGCTCGAAAGAATGGGTTAATCTCCCGCTGATCTCAGAATTGCCTCGACATGTATCTTCGCCGTATCCATGACTTGTACGGGAACATCCTCAGGTGCGATCACGAGAGGTATCTCTGTGCAACCGAGAATCACTCCATCAACACGATCCTGTTCAATGCATCCGGCACACACGCTCAGGAAACGCTCCCGTACTTCCGGCAACACAGTCCCTACCGCCAGGTCGTGGTAAATCGCATGATCGATGAATTCCCGATCCTCGTGGTTAGGGAGCACAATATCGATCCCGGCAGCAGCAAACTCTGTTGGATACATCTCCGATTCCATCGTCGTCCGCGTTCCGAGCAACAAGGCTCGTTTCACTCCAAGATCACAAGCCGCATGCCGAGTCGCCTGCACGATACTGACCATCGGCAGTGATGTTCTGGCCTCGATTCCAGCCAGATAAGCATGGGGAGTATTCGCAGTCAAGGCCCCGATCTCGGCGCCACATTCTCGGAGGTTTTCACACACATTGGCGAGAAACTGAGCTACGTCATCCGCGGAGCCCTGCCTCTGAAGTCGAACCAGCTTCTCCAGATCTATGCTGTAAATCAGGATTTCCGGATTGTGGAGAGGATTCTGACCAGGTTTCCGAGCGGAGTCTATCAGCATTTCGTAATAGACCTTGGTTGACTCTGGAGTTGTACCGCCAACAAGACCAATCCTCTTCATCATTCCTCCTTGATCGCCCGACGACCATCGTACTGCCATCGTGCCACCATCTGTACCCTATTGGTCCCTGCGCGCATGCTATGGTGGGCCATGCTGGCTCGATTCCTGCCACCTGAACTGGTCGACCTCGTCGCTGACGAGCGACAGCTGCTTGGCGACGTCCAGGCCCTACTTGCGCAGGATGGCACCGATCCCGAAGCGCAACGCACTCTTGCTGCATCCGTTCGACAACTCGACGAACTCTTCATGGTGGTTGTCGTCGGCGAGTTCAACTCCGGCAAGAGCGCTCTCGTCAATGCCCTGCTGGGTGATCGCCTTCTCGAAGAAGGCGTGACACCAACAACAGCTGCCATTCATCTTGTCCAGCACGGTGAGTCCAGCTCTCGAGAAGCGATCGACGGAACGACTCAGCGACTGAGGGAACCGATAGATTTGCTTCGCGACGTAACGATCGTCGACACGCCCGGCACCAATGCACTCGACAGGGAGCATGAGGCGCTCACAACCAAGTTTGTTCCGCGATCGGATCTTGTGCTGTTCGTCACCTCTGCTGATCGCCCCTTCTCTGAAAGCGAGCGAACGTTCCTCGAGCGCATCCGCGAGTGGGGGAAAAAGATCATCATCGTGGTCAACAAAGTGGACATCCTCGCTGAGCCGCAGCAAGTCGAAGAAATTCGCACTTTTGTGGTGGAGAATGCGCGGACTCTGCTGGGAATCGTGCCACAGATCTTTCTCGTGTCGGCACGCGACGCACTTGTCGCCCAAGCGGCTGACGATCGCGAACAACTTCAGGTGAGTGGCCTTCCGCCACTAGAGACACATCTTCGAGACACCCTCGATGACAGCGAGAGGCTTCGACTCAAGCTCCTCAACCCTTTGGGCGTTGCTGACCGGCTACTGAGCGAACGTCTTGATCTGACGACAAATCAGCTCGGTCTACTTGCCGACGACCTCGAGACCATTCGAGATATCAAAGGCCAGCTCGAAACCTATGGCTCAGACATCGACCGCGAGTTCAATCTGCGACTTGCTGACATGGACAATGCTCTCCATCTGCTGGAGAAACGGGGACTCGACTTCTTCGACGACACCGTTCGGCTCACGCGTTTCACCGAACTCTTGCGGAAGGATGAACTCCGGGAGCGTTTCGAGCGCGAAGTCATCGCTGAGGCTCCACAACAGATCGAGACCAAAGTGGAATCGCTCATCGACTGGCTGGTCGAGAGCGACCTCAATCAGTGGCAGGCCGTAGTCCAGCACGTGAACCGTCGCAGAGTGCAACACGAAGAGCGCATCGTCGGCGAGATCGGCGGCCGGTTCGAGATCGATCGCAGCAACCTACTGAATCGAGTCGCAACCGCGGCGCGCAAGGGACTTGACAGCTATGACCGATCGACTGAAGCCCGACGCATGGCGGAAGGCGTTCAGAATGCGCTTGCAGGGACCGCCCTTGTCGAAGCCGGAGCGGTCGGCCTGGGGGCAACGATCGCCTACATTGCCTCCGGCACCGCTGTCGATGCTTCGGGCTTCGCGGCAGCAGGACTACTTGCAGTGCTTGGGCTATTCATATTGCCGGCTCGCAGACGCCGAGCCAAGAACGAACTCAAAGAGAAGATCGCGACGATGCGCGACAATCTGATGGCAACAGTTACTGCTCAATTCACCCAAGAATCTGAAGCCGGCAGGGCTCAGATCAGGGAAACTGTAGCGCCCTACACACGTTTCGTGCGTAGCGAGCAGGAACGGTTGACCAGCCACAACAACGAACTCAAAGACCTTCGCTCACGTGCAGCTATCCAGCAGGATGCGATAAAGGCAATCGAAGGCTGAGCACGGCCCAGGGCTACAACTCTCCATACTTGACAAAATAGAACGATCGTACTATTTTCTTATTCATGATGGTCTCCAAAGGAGAAGCGACGAGGAATCGCATCCTCGATCAGGCCCTGGAACTCGCCAGCGTGGTCGGACTTGACGGACTCAGCATTGGCGAACTCGCCAAGGCCACCGGCATGTCAAAGAGTGGTCTCTTCGCTCACTTTGATTCCAAAGAGGATCTTCAGCTTCAGGTACTTCATCTCGCTCGCGACCGTTTTGTAGCCGTCGTCTTCACTCCTTCTGTTCGCGAACCCCGTGGCGAGCCAAGGATTCGCGCTCTGTTCGAGAACTGGCTCGCCTGGGAACTTGGACGAATTCCTGGAGGCTGTCCGTTTGTCGCCGTGTCACACGAACTCGATGATCAACCCGGCCCGACTCGAGAAGCGCTTGTCGAGGTGCAGCACCAGTGGATCAACACCCTCGCTGCCGCGGTCGGAATCGCGGTGGATGAAGGTCAGTTCAAAGCTGATGTCGATGCACATCAACTCGCGTACGACATCTACGCCATATTCCTAGCCTTCCATCTCTACCATCGCTTGCTGCGCGATGACCAAGCGATCGTTCGCGCACGCGCCAGTTTCGAAAACCTCATTAGAGCAGTCCGAATCTAGATCGGAGGACGTAACCTACATGCAGAAGTCCGCTGTTCACACCAATAAAAGCACGATCGGTCGTATTATTTTACTTCGTGGGGTACTCCGCACATTGAGCGCAACGATGCCATTTGCGGCGGTTCTCCTCGCACAGAAGCTCTTTGTAACGCCTCACAGGTCCCGTATGCCAGTTCGCGAAAACGAGTGGGCATCTACGTCACGCCGCGAGCACATCGAGTCCGAATTTGGACCGCTCGCCGCCTGGGTATGGGGCAATGGTCCAAGGACCGCGATTCTTCTCCACGGTTGGGCAGGTCGGGGATTGCAGCTCGGCGCCTTCGTTGAACCACTAGTCCATGCTGGTTTTCGAGTCGTGGCCTTCGATGCTCCGGGACACGGTGAATCACCAGGCAGGACCTCTTCGATGCCGGAGATCGCACGGTCGCTTGCAACCGTCTCACGCCACTACGGTGGAGCATCGGCGATCCTAGCCCACTCACTCGGAGCGACTGCAACGATTCTTGCGTTGGCGCGTGAGGACATTCAGCCGCAACGGATCGTCGCCGTTGCGTCACCGGCTCGACTCGGCACGATCGGGACCCGCTTTGGTGAGATGACCGGCTTCTCACCGCAAGTAGTCAAGCGCATGCGCGAACGTGTCTGCAAGCGTCTCTCATTCGACTGGGATGCACACGAGCCCTTACGGCTCGCTCCATCTCTCAACACGCCCATCCTTGTCGTACACGATCGCGATGATCGTGAAATTCCATGGCAGGAGGGGGAGGCTCTCGTTTCCGCTCTGCCAACCTCGATGTTTCTCAGAACCGAGAAGCTGGGTCATCGAAGGATCCTGCGTGATCGCGAAGTCATCGACCGTGCGACAGACTTCGTCGTACCGACAGATCGGTCTGTCCTGGTTCCCGAGCCAATTGCCCCCCATATCAGCGGAGCAGCCAACGTGTCCCGAACCCCCAACCCAAGAGTCTCAGAAAGGAGAATCCAATGAGCCTCATACCAGTGGTTCTTTCGACCTTGACATCATGGATCGGCCGAATGCTCGGTCGCTTCTTCAATCTGAACTTCAGCCTCGATGGTATCGCTTTGGACGAACAAGAACTCGTCGACCAACTTCAGTACGGACGCGACTGAGATCGCGGCACGGACGGCAGGGTGCAGGTCACAGGTATCGATCGGTCGACCGAAACCTAGGGTCTGTACCCTGCGTTCTCCTAACCACGCTACAATCAAGGTCCATGAGTCGACCCGATTAAGCGGAACGAGCGATGTACCAGGAGTTTTACGGTCTCAGCGACCCACCGTTCAATATCACGCCTGATCCACGTTATCTCTTTCTCAGCCGGCGCCACCGTGAGGCCTACGAACATATTCAGTTCGGAATCACTCAACGCAAGGGATTTGTTCAAATCACTGGCGAGGTTGGCGCCGGTAAATCTACCCTCTGCCGCGCACTACTCGAAGAGCTAGAGGAAAACTACGCCACCGCACTCATCCTCAATCCGGTCATGACCGGCATCCAGCTCGTTCGCTCGATTCTGCGCGAACTCGACCAGAACGATCGGGGCAACGACCGAGTACGCCTGATTGAACGCCTCAACGCGTTTTTGCTTGAGCAAGCTCACGCTAACGTAGACGTCGTCCTCATCATCGACGAAGCCCAAGACATGTCCGACGATCTCTTGGAACAGGTTCGACTCCTCTCCAACCTCGAAACCGATGACCGCAAGTTGCTGCAGATCGTCCTCGTTGGCCAGCCAGAGTTGCGCGCCACACTGGACAGTAAGGCGCTGAGGCAACTGCGCCAACGCATCACTGTCCGCTATCACTTGGGTCCCATTGACCGTCAGGAAACTGAGGCCTATATTCTCCATCGCCTGCAAATCGCGGGATCCAATGGACGTCCTTGGTTCAGCCAGGCTGCGCTCCGAGCTATTCACCGCTATTCCGGCGGCGTTCCCCGACTCATCAACGCAGTCTGCGACAAGGCGCTGTTGTGTGGCTATGTCGAAGGACGTGACCAACTTGGTTGGTGGCAGATCCGGAAGGCTATCCGCGATCTCGAGGGACGCCATCGATGAGCTTGATCAACGATGCCCTTCGCAAGGCGCGCCAAGATGGCGGAGATGTCGGGGACGAACGCCAAGACCGAATGGGCCATTCGCATACCAAGACCTCTCGCTTGGGCGTTGGCCTGATCCTGGGAGCAGCAATTGCGCTGACTGCTGCGATTGTCGGAGGCACCGTCGCCGTTTGGATCCTCGGATCGAGAGACGACCAGCAACCCCCCATCGAGACTCTCCCCACACAGATTGTGCAATCTGCACCTTCTGATGACCCCGTTTCTTCGTCGCCGGCACCTTTCCGAGAACCGACCGTTCCCGAAAGAAAATCGCTGGGGTCGATCAATCCACCAGTGAACGATACGCGACTGCCCAGTTCCGCTCCTGCCGAAGACGAGCCTCCTACACCA
Source organism: bacterium (assembly GCA_024229275.1). Classification (GTDB taxonomy): domain Bacteria; phylum Acidobacteriota; class Thermoanaerobaculia; order Thermoanaerobaculales; family Sulfomarinibacteraceae; genus JAAESQ01. The sequence continues at coordinate 7,785 of JAAESQ010001476.1, forward strand.
CCTAGTGCAACTTCAGAAATCCTTCCCACCCTCGATGCTCTCCCTGACAGCTCTTCGCCTATAGAAGACTCAGTTCCTGCAGAGGTAGATTCTCTGTCGCCAATTCAATCTCCTGAGGCGCAATCCCGAAAACGCGAGTTCGTGCTCGATGCCGATCTTGGCTATGCTCGGCTCAGCCTTGATTTCATCATCATCCGTGGCGAAGATCCCTTTGCCGAAATCAACGGCACCGAAGTCCACGAAGGTTCAGAAATTGAGGGCTTCATTGTAGACAAAATCGAAAGCACGAGAGTTACTCTGCACGACGCGCGCGGCACCCTCATCCTTCGAACAAAGTGAGCTGAAGCGTTAGCGAACAATCCTCGAGTGCCGAATCACCACCTCAGGAAGCTCGCTCTCCATTCGGAGTCGGTAGATCGGTTTTGAGCCCTCTTTCTCTCTTTGGAATGTCAGGACGGCACTGGCCTCAGTAAGTCGCCCAAAATGACCGAAGACCATTTTCAGCATGCCTGGATCACTGACGATGTATCCCTTACCTCCGGAGACCTCCGACAGGTGGTTGAGGTTCCGGCGTGCCCTCCCGGTGAGTCTTTCACTTTCGTAGCCGGCGACCAAAATTGGAATCCCACTCTGTGCAGCTACTTCGAGTACAGGCTTCCATTCCGTCCGCGACGCCAAGTCACGGCCATCCGTTACAACGACGAGAATCTTTCTTCCACTCTTCTCGTCAAACTGCTTCAATGCGGACAACACCAGCCGTGCCAAATGGCATTCACTAATGCTCCCCGCTCGGTCCAGTACCGTTGCCACACGATCCGAACCCTCGTCCCATGACAACATCAGTTCTGGATCCTGCCCACCCGCGGAAATGAACAGATCATCACCCTCAGCACTGGCCTTGCGCGAGAGTTCAATGAGATGTTCCCGGAGGTTTGGAGCATTGTTCAAGGCGGGTCCAGCAATGGCAACACCAAGCAGCAGCGGCGCATCATTGGGACCGAGCAGCCCTGTGACATCCGCTAAATCTCCATTGGCTCGGACTCTGATGTCATCGACTCGGACACCCATCACCGGTTGGTTGCGAACAGTGATCAGAACTGTCATCTCAGAGGCTTCGTATTCACCTACATTGTCAAGCGACGATGCCACTGCAGCGACCACAGAGGGGAACAGCATCAAGGCAAGGGCGAGTATTCGAAGTGTCATGCGTCTCTCCTGAAGCGTCGACGCTTCGTCGAATGGCAATCTCCAGATGCATCACCGATACTGATCAGCATATCGTCTCCGAGGACAATCAGTGAGTGAATTGGGATTGCCCCCGCTAGTTTCCACGCACACTCAACCGGAGATGGGTTTTCCCTTCGACCGACGCCAACGACAGAAGGCCATCCATGCCATCAGGAATGGAGCGTATGCAACTGCAAGGTAGGCGCCGACCGACTGCCGGCCGGCCATTGCCGCCAACGGTCCGGTCTTAAACGGTTGATCTGTCACCAAATAGGTCCAAGTGGACGAAGGACCCGTCAGTCCTTCTTTCTCCCAGTCCACCCCATTCTCGGTAATTTCCACCGCTTCGAAGACTTCGACAACTTGATCATTCACACGACCAAGAAGCGCATTGAAAGCTTCTCGTGCCCGCGTGTGAAACTCGTTAATCGGCGTCAATCCGCCAAGTGTGACCAGATGAATACCATCTCGAATCTCTGCAATCTCTGCAAGATATTCGCTCCAGCAGCGATCGACAACAATCAGCGTGATGCGGTTTTCAATCTCGTCGAGCACCGTTCTTCCGACCTGCGGCACGAGCGCATCAAACCGCGCCGTACTCTGTTGCGCAAAGACTCCAGGCTCGGTATGCCCCGTGAGGATCTCTTGCCTCCAACTCTGCAGGTATTGGCGCTGACCTTCGATGACTTCAGAGTATTTCTCGAGTGTTTTGCGAGTGTCAAAGTTCTGTCCTTCAACCACGCGTTGAGTACGAGCGATCTCGCGGGCGACTCGTTTCGCAATGGACCGGTGTTCAAGGCTCTTTCGATCGAGACCAGGCGGCAGGTTTTCTCGTAAACCGAAGCGACACACCAAGTCGTCTTCGAGGCTGATGAAAAATCGAGAGTCACCGGGATCACCCTGGCGACCGGCACGACCTCGCAACTGATCATCGATTCGACGGCTCTCGTGACGATTCGTTCCGATCACATAGAGTCCGCCGAGATCGACCACGGCCTCTCGATCTCGCTCATCACGTCCGCCGAGACGAATATCGGTTCCCCTTCCAGCCATGTTGGTCGAAATGGTGACTGCCCCAAGGCCACCGGCCTCGGCGACGATGTCGGCTTCCTGCTCATCATTCTTGGCGTTCAGAACCCGGCACGACACTCCCTCCCTTTGCAACTGTTCGGCGAGCTTCTCCGATTCGGCGACGCTGCCAGTCCCTACCAGGATCGGCCGCCGCGTCAGATGCACATGAAGGATCTCCTCGATCAAACCCTCCAGCTTTGACTGCTCGTCGAAGAACACCTCATCGTCGTGATCGACACGAATGCAAGGTGCATGCGTCGGAACGACAACCACATCAAGATCGTAGAACTCGACCAGTTCCTCTACGGCAGTCTCCGCGGTCGCAGTCATACCGGCGAGTCTGGGGTAGAGCGACATCAGGTGCTGTAGCGTGATGGAACCAAGAATCCTACCCTCCGGCTTCAGTCTCAGGCCCTCCTTGGCCTCTATCGCCGCCTGAAGACCATTCGGCCACTGGCGATCCTCGACCACTCTCCCGGTCAGCTCGTCGACCAGCTCAACATCGCCTTCTCTAACGATGTAGTCGACGTCACGCCGTAACAGATACTCGGCGTGAATTGCGTTGCGCATCTCCGCCAACAGTTCCAGGTTCTGCTCATCGAAGAGGTGTCCACACGCCAGCTCATGCTCAACACGCAGGGTGCCCGACTCAGTAAGGTTGATGTTGCGAGCATATTCGTCGGTGTCAAAATCTTCGCCAGCAACCAGTTCTCGCGCCAACCCCGCCAAATTCTCCAGCCTTGAAGAGGCATCGAACTCATCGCCCGCGACTACGAGCGGAATCCGCGCTTCGTCGATCAGAATCGAGTCCGCCTCGTCGGCTATCGCAAAAGAGAACGGCCGGTGGACGAGATCGTCCGGCGTCAAACACAGGTGATCGCGGAGCAGATCGAAGCCAACCTCTTTCGCGGTGGCGTAGGTAATGGAACAATCGTACGCCTGGCGCCTTTGTGCCGGACTCATTCCTTCCTGGATCACTCCTACACTGAGTCCCAGCAAGTCATAGATCGGCCCCATCCATGCTGCATCACGCCGCGCAAGATAGTCGTTGACGGTCAGAATGTGAACGCCATTCCCAGTGAACGCTGCGAGCACTGCTGGAGCAACCGCTGCGAGAGTCTTACCTTCACCAGTTTGCATCTGCGCAACTCGTGCCTCCGAGATCGCAATCCCCGCCACGATCTGCTCGTCGAAGGGTCGCTGTCCAAGCCTTCGGCGCGCCGCCTCGCGCACACAGGCAAAGACCTCTTCCCGAAGTGAGGCGAGGCCTTCTCCCGTTTGTCCACGTGCCTTCAGATCCGCACCCCTACGTCTAAGGTCAGCGTCAGACAACGCCTCCATCTCCGATTCGAGCGCGGCAATTGCCGTTACAGTCTCGTCATATTCTCTGAGGTCATACTCCACCGCCCGCCCACGCAGTTGGTCTATCACTCTGCCTATCGACTCCATCGAGATCACATTCATCCTTTCACCTAGGGATCATTTCTGACCGCGTCGCTCGCGAAGGTGGTTCAGGTCGACAGTTTTCAGATCAGCTTCGTAGACGACACGAATTCGCTCGAGATAGCTCAGGTAGGCGTCGTATCGGGCGATGGCAACCTGCTCTTCGACGCGTGGCGCCGATGCCGCGGCCGCTACAGCCTGGACAATCTCCGCTTGATTTAGGTTTTCTGATTCCTGGCTAGTAGCAAGAAGACGACTCACCTCAGAGCTCGCATTCTCAAGGAGTTGCTCCGTCGCCCTGGAGTCCTCGAGGCGAAGAGCCGCATTCGATCTCAGCTCTCCCACGTGCACCCGCTGCAAGTCGATCAGGGCGAGCACATCAAAAGCCTCGGCCACCACCTCATCCGTCACCACTTGCTGACCCCAGATCACGACATGCTCAAGCTCATCAAAGAACTCGTCGAAGAGGGATGCCTCACCAAGATCGGGGTTCATCTCGAGCAGCTCCTGATGCACTGCGTTCCACAGAGCCACAACGGATCTCTTGAGTTCGAATTCGCTCCCATCCACAGTCGGATCGGACCTCAGAACTCGAAGATTGAGAATCAGCGCCGCAAATCCTTGTGGAGCGATTCGGAATCTGCGCGTGCGCCCGTTCCCTTCGGTCAGCAAAATGCCTCGCTGCTCTAGGGAGTTCACTGCGCGACTCGTGCGCTGGAAATACATCGGTCCGACACCGAGCCCCGCGACCATGGCCTGCACGCGCCGTTCAAGTTCAGCTCGACGCAGGCTCTCGCCCCCGAGTCCTGACTGGGCAGCCATCACGAGTGCGAGCTCGAGATTCGAGAGCACCGTGCACCACGGAGCCACAGGCTGCACCAGGTCCGGCCGAGCAAGCAACAGATCGAGATCGAGAGTCGTCACGTTCATAGAGATAATTCCATAATTGACATTTGTCAATACATATGGCAATTCAAGAAATTGACTCCGCGACGGGGAGCATGCAACCGTAGCCGTGAAATCGGAGACGTCGTGACTGACAACCAATCCAGCAGACCGAAGGTCGCCAGCCTTCTTACGGATCCCGGAGTTTTGGCAGAGGATCCGTTGCTCGAGTTCTTCGGCTGGTCCGGTGTGGAACGAACTGGGGGCATCGCCGTACTGCCGTGGCGCGCCGATTTCCTTGCAGCGCGACAAAGTGGCATCGAGACAGCACCCTCTGATGACTCGATCTCCGCAGGCCCATTCGCTCAATGCGTCGTTCACCTGCAGAAGGGACGAGCAGCCACATGGTCGGGGCTCAACGCGGCATGGAACCGACTCTCGACAGGGGGGCGACTCCTGCTCTGCGGAGGAAACGACCTCGGAGTCAAAACGGTCGTCCGTCGACTCGAGGGTGAACTCGACAAAAAAGCGAATGTCCTCTCACGCAGGGCGAAGGGCCGGGTCGTCGCTTTCGAACGTACCGAGGGCAAAAGTCCCGCGTTGCATTCTCCTCCACCGATTGAACTCGAGTTACCGTCTGCGACATACTCTTTGAGTTCGGCCGCAGGAGTCTTCTCCGCCGATGCGATCGACCCTGGAAGCCAGCTCCTCATCGATCACCTCCACGATATCGAACCACCGCAACGGCTCTTCGACCCAGGATGCGGCATCGGCGTCCTGGCATTCGCGGTCCTCCTTCAGTTCGAAAGCTGCAGCGCTGTGCTCGCTGACGCGGACCACCGGGCCGTGACGTGCGCTCTGGCCAACGCCAAACAACTCGGACTGGAATCACGCTGCCAGGCAAGTTGGTGGGATGCCCCAAGCGAAAGCGTGCCGGCCGAAAAATGCGACCTGATTGTCATGAATCCACCGTTTCACTCCGGGCTGCACGTCGACCTCGATCCTGCGCGTGCAATGTTCCGCGCCATTGACTCAACGCTAGCACCCGGAGGGATGGCTCTCATCGTTGCCAATCAGACGCTCCCCTATGAACGCGATCTCAAGAAACTCGGGCGGCTTGACCAACTCGAGGTTCGTAAAGGTTTCAAGCTGCTGCGAGTTACGAGGTAGGATCAGAGCCTCGGACAAACAGAGACAGTGGCAGAGTCAGTTTTCAGAGACGGATTCAGCCACAGAATCAGAGGCAGGTGCAGAGCGGCACCCTTCAGCCTCTGATCCCGAGTTCGGCTCTGATCTCTGTGTCTGAATCTGCTTCAGTCCCTGTCTCTGTCGCCGACACGGACGCTGACCCGGTCCCGGTCTCGGTCTCGGTCTCGGTCTCGGTCTCGGTCTCGGACTCGGTCCGTCAGTCGTGATCGTGGAAACCCGGTGATCGTGATCGTGATCGTGATCGTGGGGCCTTACGGCCCAGGATCCACCACCCGCCAACCGCGCTGGCCACGGGCGACGCGCTGTGCGAACGCAAGATGCTGCGCGCGGGCGGACTCGTAGGCGAACAGCTCCAGGACCGGGCCGACCCCGGGCTCCAACC
>JAAESQ010001477.1 GCA_024229275.1 bacterium
ATATTGCACGCTGGGTGGGTGTTGTGGTATAGGGAGCGACGAGTCGTAAGTGGTTTGTTTTCAGGGAAATGTGTCATGGAGGACCGATCATGGACGATCTTTCCCGCTTTTGCTGCCAGAATTCCGAGTGTCCGGACCATGGCCAACGAGGGGCCGGAAACCTGACGGTGTGCGACCATTATGGACCGAACAACGGCCGACGCATGCTTCGTTGCCGTACCTGCAAGTCGCGTTTCTCGGAACGCAAAGGCACGATCTTCTTTGGGGCGACTCTGCCGGAGGAGCAAATCGCATCTGTGATGGAGCACATCGGCGAGGGCTGCGGCGTACGCAAGACGAGTCGGCTGGTGGGCGTGCATCGCGATACGGTAACTCGTTACAGCATGCTCGCCGGGGAGCACGCCAAGGACCTGCACGACGAGTTGGTGGCGTTTTCCCCCCGAGACACGAGAGGTCCAGTTTGACGAGAAGTGGTCGTTCGTCGGCAAGAAGGAGAAGCACTGCGATCCACTCGATCCGGACGATGCCCAACAGGGCGACAACTGGGACCACGTGGCCTTAGACCCGGAACACCGTTTGGTGCTGAGCGTCGTCCCAGGCAAGCGGACCGCCGCGAACACGGCAAGGCTCGTGGAGGACTTCAAGAAGCGTACCGGTAGCAGACG
>JAAESQ010001478.1 GCA_024229275.1 bacterium
CGTGCCTACGCATCGGTCGGCGAGATCTGCGATACGCTGCGCCGCGTGTTCGGCGAGTACGAAGAAAACACGATGTGAGGAGCGGCCCAGTGCAACCACCCACGAACGTCGACCACCTTGGCATCGCGAGGAACACCGACATCGTAAATGTCCCGAATAGCAGGCTCACCATAGGTCAGACTCCACACCGCTTCTGCCTGTCCCACTTCGCCCTCTTTCAGGCACACAAATCGGCGGTGTATTCTAGCTAGTTGCCGTTGCCCGGGTCTTTCTGGCCCATTCGCAGGGCAGAAAGGCCCCGAAAACACGGGGACATTTTTAGCATCGTAAAAAACCGGGCCCCCTCGATCCGCGTACTTAACGGTAGGTCATCAATCAACCGCCTGCAAGTACGCGAAAGGAGGCCCGGCTTGCGTTCCAAGATCAATACCCAATCGGAGTTCAATTTTCAACCCTCCAACCTTCAGATCACGAATGACTACTACGCCAAGTACGAGGCAATCTCGATGATCCTGGACGAACATCCGGGAATCGTCAACGCCGTTCACCGCGACCTCGTGGAAGCTTTGGAGGATGCGGCGGTTCGAGACGGGCGCGGGGCGAAGTTCAAATACACCTCGGATACGATCCTGCGGATCGTCTTGTGCCAGATCATCGAGGGGCTGTCCCTGCGTCAGGTCATCATCCGGATCGACGACAGCAACTTTCTCCGACAGTTCGTGCGGATCTACAACGGCCCGATGATCGACTTCACCGCCTACTGCAAACTGAGGAACTGCATCCGACCGCAGACCTGGAAGAAAGTGAACGACTTGCTGGCTCGAGCGGCGGTGAAGGAAAACCAAATCGATGGCGAGCGGCTCCGAATCGACACCACCGCCGTGGAGACCAACATTCACTGGCCCACCGATTCCTCTCTCCTCTGGGACACCTATCGAACATTGGCGCGGTACATCGAGCAGATCCGCGAGATCGACCCGGTTCTGCTGGGTGACCGACGCCTGTTGCTCAGGAAGGTCAAGAAGCTGCAGCAGAAGATCGCCCGCAAGGCATCGAAGAATTCGCGAGCCATCGAAGCGCTGAAACCCTTGTATACAAGGCTGTTTTGCCTAATCGAGAACATTTTGCAGTGGTCCGACGAGATCGCGGAGGCCCTGGCCCCCAAGATCGCGAACCATCGATACGGGCCGCTGGTCGAGGCCACGATGGCGTTCTGCCTGAAGGAGCTGGTGCACTATCGGGGACTGGGGGAACGGGTCCTTGATCAGGCTCACCGACGCATTGTCGACCAGGAGTCGGTCCCCAACGAGGAGAAGATCTTCAGTATCTTCGAGCCGCATACCGAGCTTCTCAAGCGCGGCAAGGCGGCCCGATCGATCGAGTTCGGTCACATGATCCAGATCCAACAGGTTGAGGGGAAGTTCATTACCGACTATGACGTCTTCGAGAACAAACCCGTCGAGTATGAACTCCTCGAGCCTGCCCTTGAACGTCATCGGCGACTCTTTGGCGAGTACCCCGAGCAACTGACCGCCGACAAGGGATACTACGAGTGCATGGAACAAATCGAGCGCCTGAGTGAAATCGTCGAGGTCGTCGCCATCAGCAAGAAAGGTAAGCGGACGGAAGAACAGACCCAACGTGAAACGGATCCCGCCTTCCGGCATGCTCAACGCTTCCGCGCGGGCGTGGAAGGGACCATCTCATTCCTCAAGCGAGTGCTTGGATTGTTCCGGTGCTATAACAGAGGCTGGCAGCACTACGTCGCCACCGTGGGGGCGACTGTCTTCGCCCACAACCTCTTGATCCTCGCACGGTGCTGATGACACCACCTCGTTAACCTCTGACGATACCATGGCAGGTCACATCGCGCAGGCGGTGCGGGCATGACGGTTGCGGGGCGGGGCGGATCCGGCCGAAATCACAAGAACGCCTTGAACACGGGGTTGTCGAACGTTGTCCACTTGACCGAACCGATGCGCTTCACCCTCCACAACGCCCCCGCCGGCCCGACTCATCCATCCAGGCAACAGGAACTAGCTAGGCAAGCGGCTAAGCCAACAGCTTCCTCCGCTTCAACACCACCAGCCCGCCGAGGGCAAGCAGCCCGAGCGTCGTCGGCTCCGGCGTGATGACGAACGCCATGTCCAACGGGGTGGGCGGCTGGGCCAGCGGATCGGACAATGGAGCGTAGACCCCGTTGCTCACTTCCCATACGGCATTGTCATTCCAATGGTCCTGCGAGGTTTTCCAGCC
>JAAESQ010001479.1 GCA_024229275.1 bacterium
AGGACAGAACTGAAGTGAGCTTCAGTTTCACGCCAACTGCCGGCATGAACATAGGGTGGGAGAACCATCAGTGCACCGGCGCCGCGCTCAGCCGCTCCTCGCGCCAACCGGCAGGCATCTGCCGTGCTCGCTGCCGCAACGCCGGGCATCACAGGAATCCGTCCGTCAACACCGGCGACACAACTCTCGACGAGATCGAGTTTCTCTTCGATGCTCAGGGTGGCACCTTCGCCCAGTGAACCGCAAGGGACGATTCCGGTGGAACCGTGCTCGACGAGCCAGCTGACATGCTTCTTGACGAAGTCGTGGTCGATGTTGAGATCCTCGGTAAAGGGTGTGGTGATCGCCGGCATCACGCCAGCCCATTGCATTTTTTGAGACATTAGATTCCTCCTTGGTGAAACCGAATACCGGTGCGAAACGGGTCGTTTTGATCGAAGAGGAGCTTCGATTCTGCGGTGACATAAGCACTGCCAGTAATCGTGGGGGTGATCGAACCGTTCGAATTGCCGCTATAACTACCTTCGAAGACGCTACCGATGATGCTCTCCTGGCGCCAGGATTGGCCAGGGGCGAGCATATTTCTTGCGGCCAGGCACGCCATCTTGGCGCTGGTGCCGGTGCCGCATGGTGAGCGGTCGTATGCTTTGCCCGGGCAGAGAACGAAGTTCTTGCTGTCGGCATCTGATCGGGTTGGTGGCCCGAAGAGTTCAACATGGTCAATGACGGCACCGTCGGTGGCAGTGATGCCGCTCTTTTCGAGTGAGCATCGGATATCCCACGCGAAGTTGGTCAGCGCATCGACGTTTGCGGCTGTGATCTCGACGTTGGCGCCGTCAGTAAGAAAGAACCAGTTGCCTCCCCATGCAATGTCTCCACAAACTGTTCCGTGTTTCGAGGTCTCAACCTCGACAGCCTCGCCGAGGAGATAGCTCGGTACGTTCTCAACAGAAATACGATCGCCATCGATCTCCACCTTCACGTCGCCGACAGGGGTCTCGAGAATGTGGCGCCCGCCCGTGACGCGTTCGAGATGGGCGAGAGTCGCTGCAACTCCGATCGTGCCGTGAACGCACATGCCAAGCAGGCCGACATTGTTGAAGAAGATGACTTGAGAGGTAGCGGAGGATGACGATGGCTCCGCGAGCAGCGCACCAACCCATGCATCCGCGCCTCGTGGTTCATTGATGATCGCGGAGCGGAAATTGTCATGCTTGGCGGCGAAACGACGTGCTTTGTCGCTAATGGTGCCCGTACCGAGCTGCGGTCCACCCTGGATTACAACTCGAGTTGGCTCTCCTCCAGTATGTGAATCCACCACGTGAACGCAGTCCATGGTCAGGGTCCTCCTTGTGTCCATTCCTGCATAATAATGCGAAAGATTCTCTGACTTATTCTCAAAACGATGAAATTTCTTCAAACTCTTCAAATTTCGCGAGAGAACCAATAGGGTACGTTCAGCAGAGCTGATGGGTCGGGACTGATATGATGCTCGGCCGGAGCTGGAGGAGTGAAGACATGCGGGTTGTCACGCGGGGAGACATGGATGGATTGACCGGGGCGGTGATCGTCTCGCTCAACGAACATGTCGATTCAGTGGAACTTATTCATCCGCAAGACATTACCTCCGGAAAAGCTCGAATAATAGCTGACGACGTATTGATCAATGTGCCTTACCATCCGGCGTGTGGGAAATGGTTCGACCACCATCAACACACCGCGACCTATCGTGAACCGCCGAAGAAATTTGATGGAAAGTACGGCATGGCGCCGTCGGCGGCACGACTGGTATATGACTACTACGGTGGCGAGCGGACCATGCCGGAGCTTCGCGAGCTCGTTCGACAGACAGATCGGCTCGATTCGGCCGACCTGAGAATCGACGATGTGACTCATCCAAAGGGTTACATTTTGCTTGGATTCACGATTGACGGCCGGACTGGTATCGGTGCGTTCAAAGGCTACTTCAATACGCTATACGAACTGCTGCGCGAGAAAAAGCCGGTTGGAGAAGTGCTGCGACATCCGTCGGTAGCACAACGAGTACAGCAGATGGAAGCAGCTGAGGTGGAGTGCAAGAGAGTCCTCAAGCAGACCAGCCGCCTCGAAGGCAATGTCGTGGTTACCGATCTGCGCAAGGTTGACAAGAACCCAATCGGTAATCGGTTCTTGATCTACGCGCTCTATCCGAGTGCGAATGTTTCTCTGAGAATGCATTGGGGCCCTGGACAGAAGTTCGTGGTTTTTGCGCTTGGTCATAGCATCTTCAAGCGGACCTGCAAGACCGATGTCGGTGCGATCGCCAAGAGGTTCGGCGGTGGTGGTCACAAAGGAGCGGGGAGCATTCCTCTGCTGCTGCCTTCTGAAGCCGATAGAGTTGCCCAAGAGATCATCAAGGAACTCCGCAAGAACGGCTGAGTGGATCGAACTTCAGTAGGCGTGACAGAGGCTGTCTCGTGTCTCAGAGACCCCGCGCTTCGAAAGACACTGACCGATACGAGCACTCTCAACCGGCATCGCCATCGTCGTCGCCATCGAATATTGCCTAGAGGCGACGGCTGCAGGTTCAGAAGCCAGAGCCAGATTCAGTTTTCAGGTACAGAATCAGAAACAGTCGACGGGGTCAGTTTCAGAGCTGCATCTTTTGTGTGCCTTCCAGGGTCTCGTGCTCAGGGGTGTCACGAGCAATTCAGTCCGGCTTCGTCTATGACTACGCCGGGACAGACTTCTCACTCTCCCTTGTGGTCGGGTGCGAAATCCTGGACCGCCTAGTGAGACCGAGCTATCCTCTGCACAGCAATACGTTGGAGGCTGAGTTTATGAGAAAAAGGCTACTTACTGCCGTGTGCTGTTTCGTGTTTGGCATCTATGGCTGCTCGGCTGACTCGCCACAATCGGATGCTGCCAACCAGCAGGATCCTGCTGCGAGCGCGGACGAGACGGCAACGCCAGTGTTTGATGCAGACTTCGAAGCAGGAACCACCGAGGAATGGTCAGGTGATGGCAAAGACCATGCTGTCGAACCCGAAGCTACGCCTGAGCACGAGTAGGAGATTCGATCCAAATAGAGTGATGTCGCTCCCAATGACAAACGCCCGTCACTGTCATCCCGACCGAGCCAAAGGCGAGTGGAGGGATCTCCCGTAAGAGTTAGCAATCTGCTTAAACACAGTAACATACGGCCCGTTAGCTGGGACGGGAGATCCGTTCGACTCCGCTGCGCTCCGCTCAGGATGACAACCTTTCGGCGGCATTGTCA
>JAAESQ010001480.1 GCA_024229275.1 bacterium
TCCTCACCGTATTTTTCACGCACTAGGGCCAGGCGTGACCTGATTTGATTTCCCTTGACCTTGGCCATTCTCAATGCCCCCCTATCAACTGGAATGAGTCCCTCTTCCGAGACTATCCCTGCAACTACAGTGACTCTTTCGTCGAGATGAAAGCCCCAAAAAACTCCTCAAATCCATCGTAGCAGAAGGCTATCAGTTGCGAATCGATCACCACCACCGCCCAAGGATTCTTGACGCGCTACCATCCGTCAGGCTGTCGGCTACAATTGCTCGATGATGTCGAGCAAAGTACGCACCACGATCGGCGTTCTGGGAATCACCCTGCTACTTGGCTGCCAGCCAGGAGTTCGGGACCAGCAGGCCTCCAATACAAACGAGCAAGTTCAGGGTCGCGGCGAAGGCAAAGACAACTGGTACGACGCCCTGCCCCGTGCGGCGTGGTCGGAGTTCACAATTATCGAGCAAAGCCACCCGTGGTTCGAGGTCTCCGAGGTAGTCCCAGGTGTTTTCGCGATCTACGAGCCGGGGCAGTTCGAGGAGGTGATCTCGTTCCTCATTGTCGGCTCGGAGAAGGCACTGCTGTTCGACACAGGGTTAGGTATCGGCGACATGAAGCGACTGGTCTCAGAACTCACGTCTCTTGAGACTATCGTGCTCAACTCGCACACCCATTACGACCACGTCGGCGGAAACCACCAGTTCGCAGAGATCTACGGAATCGACAACAAGTTCACCCAGACCAACACCAAGGGCCGAACTCACGCCGAGGTCAAGGAGTACGTCGGCGAAGGCTGGATATGGAAGCCGTTCCCTGAAGGGTTCTCGGGGAACGAGTATGTGAGTAAACCGTTCACGATTACGAAAATCGTGAACGACCTCGCGAAGATCGAACTTGGAGACCGCACCCTTGAAGTCGTACTGACTCCCGGGCACTCACCGGACTCTCTGTGCCTCCTCGACCGAAAGAACCGACTCCTGTTCGTCGGAGATACCTTCTACCCGGCGCCGCTCTACGCTCATCTTCACGGATCGGACTTCGATGTCTACGCCGAGTCAGCGGCCCGGCTCGCGGAACTCGAGGCAGAGGTGGACTATATTCTGCCGGCTCACAACGAACCGTTGTTGGATAGCTCCTACCTGACTCGATTCCTCGAAGCGTTCCAGACCATGAGAGACGAGATGACTCCGTTCGTGCTGACCGATGGAAACCGAGAGTATGACTTCGAGGGATTCAGTATCATCGTCTCTGATCCTCCACCCTGGATTGAGTAGATGTGCGTTGCTGCGTCGGTGAGAGATAGTCGCAGATTCTGACAGAATTTCCCCTCCGGCCAAATAGGGAGAAACGAATGTACGACGGACTCGAGATGATCCTGGATCAACTCCCTCACGAGTTTTCGCCCTTCGAAGGAAGCGAGTACTCGATGCCGGTGTCGCAGGCGATCCTCGCGGACATACCAGAGATCGCAAAGCTGAAGGACTGGTTGGGTAGGGCGGCCGAAGGAGACCTCAAACACGCTATGGAGCCGGTCGCTGTCGCTGCGGAAGTCATCGAGTCGTCAGCTGAGGACCGCTACGACTACTTCCTGAACGATATCCGGGTACAGAGAACGGTCTTCCGGGGCGCCAAATGGCGTGCCGGATGGGTTCTTCTAGCTGGAGATGGGGTCTCCGACGAACTCGCCGATCGACTCAATGAGGACTCGTACATGGTCTTCTCGTCACGGCACCCAACCTCTCGGGCGTACGCGCTCCCTGAACGGGAAACCGGGGCGGTCTACTTCCTGCAACTGATGGTGCGCTATGCAATGACATGGGGGACCATCCCACCCGGCGAAGACCACGAGATGGGCCACTTCCTGGAGAGGGATATGCCCGGCGCCATGGTGGTCCTCGGGTCCATCGGACCACTCGAGGGTCTGCTGTTCCTGGCACTCATGAAGCTCGGATGTCCGACAGTCGTCGGACCGGATTTCCCTTACGACATCGGCCCACGCGCGGTGGCAAGATCTGACGATGAGGTCATGGAAGCGCTCAGCTCCTTCCCCAATATGAGAGTACGAGTCCTGGCCGGCGAGAAATATGCGCTCCCAGGAGAGGCAGATCCTGCCTATGCAAAAGAGAAGTTCGATGCCAAAAAAACGATTCGGGGATTGCTACAGCTACGCCCATCAGACACTGGAGGAGCTATAGAGGCCAACGGCGATCCTTCCTCCGACTCGATATCCATCATCGTCGAGGTGAAGGATGACAAGATCGACCTGCCGATCTCCGCTTACCTCGAAGGACGTTGCATGAAGTACGGAAGCTACCTTCCCGGCGTGCGCCTGAGGCGCGGTGAGGAGCGTGAGTTACAGGTCGAGTTAAGCGACGGCGTCGAACTTGAACCGAAGCTCCTGGGTGAAACCATCGCCGCCGGGATCAAACGCAACTACCCTCGTCTCGACGCCGTTGGAGTTCACGTGGCGATGGGAGGCAAGACGCTCGCAAGGCAGCGGCAAATCGCAGAAGAGTTCGAAGTTGAACGTGACGCCGCGATCCTCGCTGAGAGCGAAGAATCAGTCGATGAATTCGTCGCCTGCATCGACTGTCAGCCCTTTTCTCATTCTCACGTCTGTATCGTGACGCCGGCTCGGCTTCCGATGTGCGGGCAGCACCACCATTCCATCCGGGCGCGAGCTCTGTGGGGCGCCGACTTTCGTCCCTGGACACGTCGCGAAGTCGGTGAGGCAGACCTGCAATACACCGTCCCCAAGGGCGAACCGATCGACAGAGCCGCTGGTGAGTGGACCGGGGCGAACGAGGCGGTCAAGAGACTCTCCGGCGGCAAGGTCGAGAGGGTGCGGCTGCACGGGGTCTGCGAAGCTCCCCACACTTCTTGCGGCTGCTTCGGCGCCCTGGCCTTCAAGCTGCCCGGCGCTGACGGGATCGGCGTTATGGACCGCCGTTACAGGGGCCAGGCGCCGGGGGAACTGACCTGGTCTATCCTCGCCAACCACGCCGGAGGAAAGCAATGTCCCGGGGTCACTGGAATCACTCTGGACTACCTGCAAAGACCCGGCGCTTTCGAGGGTGAAGGGGGTCTCACCGCGGTGAAGTGGGCGACCAAACGCGCCTATGACGTCCTCAAACCCGGATTGCCCGATGGAGCCAAGGTCGCGACCGAGGATGACGCTACGACGCTTGAGGAGCTGCACGCCTTTCAGAAGA
>JAAESQ010001481.1 GCA_024229275.1 bacterium
AGCGATGATCGAAGGGGTGCTGCGCCATTGCACCGACATGAGCGTCGAGAAGCAGTATGTCGACAGCCACGGCCAAAGCGAGGTCGCCTTCGCCTTTTGTTACCTGCTCGGATTCGATCTCCTGCCCCGCCTCAAGGCTATTGCTTCCCAAAAGCTCTATCGCCCGGAGACCGGCCATCCGGAGGATTATTCCAACCTGGAATCCATCTTGACCCGACCGATCAACTGGGAGCTGATCCGGCAGCAGTACGACGAGATGATCAAATACGCCACCGCGCTCCGGCTGGGCACGGCGGAAACGGAAACGATCCTGAAGCGTTTCACCCGGGATAACCTCAAGCACCCCACCTATCAGGCACTGATGGAATTAGGCAAGGCGATCAAGACCATCTTCCTCTGCCGCTATCTGAGCTCGGAAGCCTTACGTCGAGAGATCGAAGAAGGCCTGAACGTGGTAGAGAACTGGAATGGGGCCAATGGATTTATCTTCTATGGCAAGGGCGGCGAGGTGGCCACCAACCGCCTTGAAGACCAAGAGATCGCGGTGCTCTCCCTTCACTTGCTTCAGTCGTCTCTGGTCTACATCAACAC
>JAAESQ010001482.1 GCA_024229275.1 bacterium
CCATGCCGAGAACAGCTGTACAGCGGGAAGTGCCGCGGTGATTACCGGCCAGTCGCCGTACGGTAGCGGTTTCTAGAACATAGCCTTACGCGGCGCCAAGCAGGGCATACAGGACGAAGACCCGACCATCGCCGAGTTGTTGAAGAACCACGGCTATGCCACCGGACAGTTCGGCAAGAACCATGTTGGCGACCGCAACGAGTACCTGCCTACTGTCCACGGGTTCGATGAGTTCCACGGAATCCTTTATCACCTGAATTCGATGGAGGAACCGGAGAACGTCAATTACCCGAAGGATCCTAAGTTCTTGGCGCAGTATGGTCCGCGCAATGTGATTCATACGTGGGCCACTGACAAGAACGACAAGACCGTCCATCCGCGCTGGGGCAAGGCCGGCAAGCAGAAGATCGAGGACGACGGTCCGCTGACCAAGAAGCGCATGGAAACCGTCGATAATGAGTTCCTCAAGACGTCGCTCGATTTTATTGATAGGGCGCACAAGGACGGAAAACCCTTCTTCGTCTGGCACAACGCCATGCGTATGCATGTCTTTACGCACCTGTCACCAAAGTATGAAGCTATGGTGGCTGAGAAGGGTCTTTACGGTGCGGGTATGACCGAGCTGGACGACACTGTCGGCGCTCTGCTCAAGAAGCTCGACGACCTGGGTATCGCCGATAACACCATCGTCGTCTGGGGGACCGACAACGGAGCTGAGAAATTTACATGGCCGGACGGAGGCACCAGCCCGTACCGCGGCGAGAAGGTAACAACCTGGGAAGGTGGCTTCCGTGTGCCGTGCGTGGTGCGTTGGCCGGGCGTCATCAAGCCGGATACGGTGATCAACGACGTCTTCTCTGGTCAGGACTGGCTGCCGACCTTCATGGCGGCCGTTGGCGAACCGGACATCAAGCAGAAGCTGCTGAAGGGCCACAAGGCCGCAGGCAAGACCTTCAAGGTTCACCTCGATGGCTACAACCAGCTCGACTTGCTAAAGGGCAAGGGCCCGGGCGCTCGCAAGGAGATTTACTACATCTCTGCAGACGGTGATCTTGCCGCGTTTCGCTACAACAAATGGAAGATCACCTTCCTGCAGCAAAAAGCGGTCGGCACCGATGTCTGGAGAGATCCATACA
>JAAESQ010001483.1 GCA_024229275.1 bacterium
ACCGCTGCCGCTTCGACGATGCCCAGGCCTTGCTGGATGAACTCTACGCCTCACTGGCCGACCGCAGCACTCCCC
The DNA here is from genome assembly GCA_024229275.1 of bacterium. Taxonomy (GTDB): domain Bacteria; phylum Acidobacteriota; class Thermoanaerobaculia; order Thermoanaerobaculales; family Sulfomarinibacteraceae; genus JAAESQ01. Next base: position 76 of record JAAESQ010001483.1, read on the forward strand.
GGCTGCTCAAGGGCCTGAGTAACTACGATTTACTTCTCGTTGACGAGATTGGTTACTTGACGCTCCGCCCGGAACAGGTCAACGCCTTCTTCAAACTCATGGAGCTGCGCTACGCCCGCAAGGCGACCATCCTGACAACCAATCTCGATTATCCCGAGTGGTACGACCTGTTCAAACGCAAGCCACTGGTCGACGCGCTCCTCGATCGCCTGCGCCACCACTGTATCACCGTACGGATCGACGGACCCTCGCTCCGTGTGCCAGAACAAGAACCGGACCCGCCGGCTCAAGACAAACCTTCAAAACCACACCAACATTGAGCGCAAACCATGAACCAGCGACCGCCCCTCGGCCTTTCCTTTCCCCCTGATCTTTCCGATGAGGCCGCCTACGAGATTGCCGAGTTTCTGGAGGCGCTGAGCCTGGCCTTCGATGAACGTTACTTCGCCCAAATCCAACGTCATTACCGGGCGATCCACCCCAAGCGCAGCGACCTTTCCGACCGGCCTTGGGAGGACGATCCGTCTTAGTCGATCCCTCTTTGCCCCCTAGCATGGGCCTATCCTCCGCGCCTTTCGCCTGACCGCGTCAACCGGCCATAAGGCATTCCTGTTCCTGGCCTTTCACGCTAGCCCATTCCTACCCACCACTGTGCATCCGGTGGGTCAATTATTTTGAGCAATACCGGGTCAGGTTTCGTTAGCGTTAAAGAACTCTGCTTTCGCGCTCATCTAACGAGCGAACAATGTGCGAACTACCTCGGCGTTTCACGACGCACCCTGCGCCGATGGCGACGCGAGAACACTGCACCGCTCATGGCCCGACGCTTGCTGATTCTCCTGCACGGTGACCTGGGTGGGCTCTGGCCCGACTGGGCCGGCTGCCGCTTCGATGGCCCGGAACTCTGGACCCCCGAGGATACGAACTACACCCTAGGCGAAATCCGCGCCATACCTTACCGCGAAGCCCTCATCCAGGAGTACCGCATGCAGATCAGGAAGATGGTTCGGCAACGGGCGGCACTGCGCGAGATCA
>JAAESQ010001484.1 GCA_024229275.1 bacterium
TATGGATAGCCGACCTTCGGCCGCCTTCCCACAGGGCTTGGAAAACCCGCGGCGGGTTTCCCACAGCTCCACAGCCTCGACGACGGAAAGGTCCGTATTTCTCTATTTTGGGCTTGACTCCCCATAGAGGCACCCAAATGCTGTCTCCTCCTCCTGTTGGGCCGGTTTGTGGCAGGAGATTCGGGCAGAGTTCCTTTTCTGCGAGGCGTCAACAGAAGTGTTCGAAACGGTACTCTTCTTTTCGTTGTGTGAGGGTGTCGAGGTGAAACTCGAGTTGGTTCTGGTCTATGACCGGCTCGTTCTTCGTGGCGGTATCTGGGAAGAGTTCTGGCCGGCGTGTTCTCATGAACTCACTTGGAGTGCGGGGTCGTTTTTCTTGCGCCATCTTGAATGCCTGTTCCCTCTGTGGGTCTGTGTTGTTGTCGGCTCTGCAGTGCTGCGGCCGGTGTTCTGCCTTCGGTGATTATTTGCTCACTTTCATTATAGGTTTCTGTACGCGCTTTGGAGTGCCGAACCCTTTTCGGTGCCGGGCCGACGAGGTTGGCATACTTCTGTATCAGTCCTCATTGGCCACTTGAGCCAGTGCAGCATCGAGGTCTTCGTGTCTTTCTCGAAGCCGTTCGTCCGTCAGGTGAATCTCGGTCCCTCTTCGAATCCACCTGGTGACGCCAACTGAGCTGGTAGGCACGGGAGTTTTGAACCGCGAAGGCCGCAGAAGAGCGCTTAACGGGCGCGAAGAAGGGAAGAAGGAGTGGCTCTTCGAGCCGTGCAGCATCAGGTACCCGCGTCAGTCGTGTTCCTCCCTCAGATTCCAAGGCTCACCAAGAACGAGACGGATGTGAGTTCTTGAACAGGGGGGAGCAGAGAGCGCAGAGGGGGATTCCTGCTGAGTTATCACGTTATCTCGGGTCTGGGGTCCAAAAGTTTGCCAACTTCGTCGGCGCCGCAAAAGTCCCGTCCGGGGAAGGTTGGCCACCACCCGGAAGCGAGTCTTGCGTGGTGACCGGGTAACCGCTACGGCGAAGCGTAGACAGCGAAGATGCAGGCCGTGTGATTGAGCCTCGAAATCCTAGAATTCGCGGGAGCCGACGTCGTGTCGGGCGCGGAAGGCGACACCGTGGGCGCTGAAAGGGCTGGCGTCCCGGTCCCGCCGGGGTCTGGTGAGAATAGGGCATGCATCGAGAGGATCTGACGGGAACTCTGGAGATCCTGTCGTTTCCGTACTTGAAGAGTCGGTTGCGGGAATTCCGCGCGTCCGGATCTGTGGAGGGCCCGGGCGGGCAACAGCCCGGGTCTAACCGACACGCATGCAACCAGGTAGGAAGCAGCCTGGATGTCCGAACGGGACGGCGTGATAGGATCAGAACTGCAAAGCGAATCCCCAAAACCTACTAGAGAGGAGTTCTTCAATGACAAAGAAGAAAGATGCGGAGAGTCGTATTGATCCAGTCGATCAACCTGTGCAAGCAAAAGGTCCGGCTGATGCCGGGAGCGGCGGCTGCGAATGTGGCGCCTGTGAGTGTACGGGTTATGCCGGGGCGGACAAACGCGCCCAGAAGATCGCTGATGTAAAAGCAGTGAAGCACGCGTAACGGCTTTCAGGTCGCTCGACCCTCACCGCATCCTCTTCCGGGGCGATCAGCATCCGGCGTCGCGGCGGTCCATCTGTGGCCCTTTGCCATGAACCGCTGAGGCAGAAATTATGGGCATTCGACACAGGTTCAGAGTCGATGAACGCTACTATGTCCTCGACGCTGTTTCTAGCCAGCTGCTAGAGCTGCCTCGGGATACTTACGATCGACTCCCAGAATGGGAACTCCACTGGCAGCGTGGTCTATCTGTCGGTCCCGACCGCGGTCCGGGATGTGCGGCTTTCGCAGAACTCGACGATGCTTGCGACAAGGGGTTGCTGTCGGATTGCCCTCCCGAGTTGGTCAACCCAATAGCCCACCCGTCACTGAATGGAGCATGGTGCCAAAGCACGTCCGCGCTCTCGCTCTGTATGACGGAGCACTGTAACCTTCGCTGTAGCTATTGCCCATACACGGCGAACATAGGAAGCAGGCGAAAGCATTCGAGAGTGCGCCTGCCGGAGTCAGTAGCGAGACAGGCAGTGCGCCTGCTACGAGAAACCCTGGATGAAAGCGAAACTCCAGTGATCGGCTTTTACGGTGGTGAGCCCCTCCTTAACCAGTCTCTGGTGCGATCGATTACACGGTTTGCGCGGGAGAGTTTCGCGCCACAAACGGTAACATTCAACATAACAACCAACGGTACTGTGATGAACGAAGGGATTGCTCGTTTTCTCATTGAGAATGACATGCAGTTACTCGTGAGTTTGGACGGGCCGCAGGAACTCCACGATCGATACCGAGTGAATCCTCTAGGCGAAGGTACGTACAAGCGAATCATCAAGACGCTCTCGTTATTGAAGCACGCGTCGCCGGAGTATTTTTCGCGGAGGGTTCGCTTGAATATCGTTCTGGCGCCACCGTTGGATACTGACGGGATAAACGAGTACCTGAGGACCGAACTCCCAGTATCGTTGCAACATTGTAGCGTCACATTGGTAGATGGAAGTGACACGGAATTCCTTCAAGAACACCCGTTCACGAGTGAGGATGAAGCCGGCACGAGGTTCCTGCGACGGCGTGCTGAACAAGCGTTTATCTCGGGTGAGTGGAGCGAGGATCCCCTCGCTTTGCTTCTTTTTGAAAAGTCGCTGCTGCGGCTGGCCTTTCGGAATGGAAGGAACGTATCGGGACTGAGGTTTATCCCCACCGGCCAATGTCTCCCTGGAGGGCACAAGTTGTATGTGGGCGTCAATGGTGACCTTCACATGTGTGAGCGGATTGACGAGGGATGTTCTATCGGTGATGTTGACAGGGGATTGCAAACACGACATGTGAAACGAGTCCTGGGTCCGTTCTTCGACTATGCCCTTAAGAACTGCGGACAATGCTGTGCCCTCCGACTCTGCGGTGTATGCATGGAAAGCGCGGCGGTCCAAGGACGGTTCGATGAACAAAGGATGAGAAGCGCTTGCGAAGAAGCAAGATGGCGACTTCAGAACGACCTGGTTTCGTATGTCCGAATCGTCAGGCAGAACCCAAAGGCATTTGAGAAGTTTGCGCCGTTGGAGCCGCAGAAGTCTTTCCTCGACGTTCTGAGCTACTGAGCATGTCGGCTAGGCTGCCTCGTTTCCTACTGCAGATCAGTTGCGAATTGTGCCAAATTGTGGTGGTGGCCGACGATTCTGGCGATCTTTGCGGTTCTCGGGGCCAAATCCGCATAGGCACCACGCATCACCTTGTCACAATGTGAGGATAAGTTGTTGTTTTTGCATAGAATAAGTGTGCTATTTGGCATCCGAATGAGAAATCCCAAGCAGCGCACCCGGACGAGTGCGCTGGATTAGGCCGATGTTGAGGTGGTCAAACCTTGGGATGGATCAGACGCCAGGTCATGGCTCGGACGCTGTCGAAGAGGGCAAGGACGGTCTTGGTTTTGGATTCGTTGAGCACGCCAGCTTCGAGAAGCAATCGGAGATGGACGTCGATTTCCTTGGCTGAACCGTAGGCGATGCTGTAGTGATATCTGCGATCCTTGCCGAACCTGCCATGACCTTCTGAGAGGTTTGCAGGAACAGACGATGCAGAGCGGATGGCTTGATCGGCGATGGATTTGAGTGGGCCTGGGACCTGTCGTACAAGGCGAATCACGATACCTGCGGCTTCGAGGGCGATGGATTGAGCTTCGAGCGGTTGATGCATGGATACCTCCTGGTCGTTCATGAACCCTCCCAAGCCGGAAGGCCAGGCGGTGTCAAGGATCGCGTAGCGACCTTCGGATTGCCTTGACACCGTTTGGCCTTCCGGCTACCCGTGGTTCAAAACTGAACGACCAGAGGTAGCCATGTTCGAGCGTCGTACGGTCGTCGGCTCCCGTCCCAGAGTCCGTCCCAGAGTCCGTCCCAGAGTCCGTCCCAGAGTCCGGGACAGAGTCCGGGACAGGGACAGGGACAGGCACAGGCACAGGGGGAGCGCCCCCGACCCCGACCCCGACCCAGACCCAGAGGCGGAGGCAGATTCAGGCATCAGATACAGATACAGGGGCAGATGTAGAGGCAGAGGGTAGCGCCCTAGCCCCTGCCCCCGTCCCAGTCCCAGTCCCCGACCCCGCCCCTGTCCCCGTCGCCGCCATGCAACAATATCCCCCGATGACAGACATGGACTCTCTCCGTGCGGCCCTGGCAGAACACCAGCCGAACAAACTCGAAGTAGGGGCTGGAAAGAAATGGGCGGCAGTCGCTGCGATTGTTCGTGCTGCGCCGGAAGGGCCGGAACTCCTTTTCATCCACCGTTCAGAGGACCCTCGCGATCCGTGGTCAGGCCATATGGCCTTCCCCGGAGGGCGTGTTGACGCCGGTGACAACTCACGTCTGGAAACGGCCCTACGTGAGACGCGCGAAGAGGTCAATCTCGATCTAGATCAGGATGGACATCTACTGGCGCGGCTCTCCGACCTGCCGGCGATTGGTCGAGGTCGGCCTATGAACCTGGCCATCGCTCCTTTCGTGTTCGAGGTTCAGGGTTCGCCTGAGCTGATCGGGAGTCACGAGGTTGCTGACATCGTCTGGGTGCCGCTGAGCTTTTTGATGAATCCGCAGAACGTGGAAACGATGAAGTGGGAGCGCTTCGGCCAGAGACTTGACCTGCCCTGCTATCGCTTCAACGGTCATGTGATTTGGGGACTGACCTTCGTGATGCTGGAGGAGCTGTTGGGCATTGTGAAGGGGGACAGCGGCAATGCCGCTGGAATGATGAATGCGGAATGATGAATGATGAAAGCGGAATCCGGAATTCTCGGGGAGGCCAAGGACAGGGTTGCTGTAAGAATGTCGGCCAAGGAGTTCTGGATTAGAGACATCGAAAAACCGTGCCTGGCAATGCACGGGGGGCGCCTCGGGAGAATCCGCCAATCGGCTGACCTTGGCGTTGGCCATATTCGAACACGGGAAAGACCTACCCAAATTTCCGTCGAACAGCCGCGGAAATCTCCTCCAGGGGCGCTGGCTTGGAGAACAGATAGCCCTGAATGTAGTCGCAGTCGAAGTCGGCGAGGAGAGTGAGCTGCTCTTGGCGTTCGACGCCCTCTGCGATCACCTGCATGCCGAGTTCGCGAGCAAGTGAGATGATGCCCCGAACGATCTTCAGGTTGGCGCTGTCTTCAAGCATTCCGAGGACAAATGACTGATCAATCTTGATGACATCTATAGGGAAACGGTGGAGGTAGCTCAGGCTCGAGTAGCCGGTTCCGAAGTCATCTACGGCGAGAGTGACGCCAAACTCTTTGAGTTCTCCCAGGACGATCGCAGCAGTTTCCGGATCCCCCATGAGGACGCTTTCCGTGACCTCCAACTTGAGGTGCTTTGGGTTGGTCTCTGTTCGTGTGAGGATCTCGTAGATCGCCTCGGGGAGGCCGGGCTCGATGATCTGTCTCGCTGACAGGTTGACGCTCATGAACGAATGCGGTGCGTTGTCGTATGTTTCAGCCACGCTGTCGTTGAACGTGCGGAGAGCGTTGCAGGCGTTCTCCAACACCCACAAGCCGATCGGCACAATGAGGCCCGTATCCTCAGCCAGATCGATGAACTCGAGAGGTGATACCAGCCCTCTTTGAGGGTGTTGCCAACGGATGAGAGCTTCGGCTCCCGCAACTGTGGAGTCGGAAGCCCTCGTGACGGGCTGGAAGAAGAGCTCAAACTCGTCTCGTTCGATGGCCTGACGAAGTTCTTGCTCGACTTTCAGAAGGCTCATCGCGTGGTCTCTGACTTCGTCGAACGATTGGTCGACTCGTCTGAACCGCGTCGAATCCGCGCCATCCGGATGTTCGCGATGGAGGTCAAGAAGTCGAGTGGTAGTGCGCAGACGCTTGAGGATGACTTTAAGGAAGAGATTGAGCAACGGGTCGACTCCGTCGATTCGGCGTTCGACCTGATCGCGGGCGATGATGATGAGGGTCGTGTTTGTCGTGGCTCGAGCCGTGGCTGAGCGAACTTGACCGTCGATCAACGCCATCTCTCCGAACAGCTCGCCTTCGCCCAAGGTCGCGATGACGACCTTGGTGTCGCCTCGGAAGGCAGAGATCTCCACGCCGCCACTTTCAATGACGAAGGCCGTTTCCCCGGCTTCTCCCTCCCTGAAGATCACCGCGCCGGGATGGAACTCTTTTCTGAACAGTGCGTCCATCGTTTCATCCATCATAGGTCATCAGCCCGCGGCA
>JAAESQ010001485.1 GCA_024229275.1 bacterium
CCCCCACCTGCGTGGGATTCGGCGACAGCCTTGCGAGCGTCGGATTAACCCCTATATGGCCTCTTATGTCAAGAGAGCGTACCTTCCTTGTCCCGTTTATTTTCTGGCTTTTTTGACTCTCCTCCGTGGATCCGCGAGTACACGTTGATCCACGCTCCAGTCTGAGTCAAAGTGCGGCTGTCACGGGAGCCTGCGAGGAAACTCGGACCGAAGCGGTTATGGACTGCGCGATCGTTTCAGGTTGCGGTTTGCGGCAGGCCGGAGTGGTTACCGGCGGGACGCACCAAACCCCTATCTGACGGTCGGCCTCGGCCGGCACGAAGCTGGCCGAGACTGTGGCACGGACCGGAATTTCGCGATCCGCCACGACTCGTGAGAGTCGATCGTGTGCCACGCCGTAGAAGCTCATCGTTTCCCTAAACACCGTCCATTCATTCCGGGAGTTCATCCCGCAAGCGGGAGTCTCAGTTATGGTAGGGCTCGGGTCAGGGGCAATCACGCCTTATCGAATCCATCGTCTCCTGGCGTTGATACGAACTTCGCGAGTCTTCTCTCTTGAGGTGTCTCGTCACACCAAGCGTGCAGGCCCGCTCCGCCGGGCCGCGTCCGTCGAGTCAACGTCGCCTTGCACCTTCAGTACGCATGAAACAACTCATCGACTCCACGAGGTTCGCATCGTTCAAAAGTAAGTACGGGCGC
>JAAESQ010001486.1 GCA_024229275.1 bacterium
CACCGCTCCACCGGCAATCACCAGCGAACCGCTTTCAGGTCCGACTTCAGCGGCGAACGCACAGAATCCCACCATTGAAACTGCCACACATAGCAATGAACGGCGGACCAATCGAGTGCTCATAGGTTATTTCCCCCTCCCTGCACTGTAGCTCAGCCACAAGGGGGCTTTGTGGTACAACCAACATGCGATCCAATCACGCTCGCGCTCCAGCTACAATGCCTGAGGAGATGATTGTTTCGGGGGAGGAATCTACGTGAGAAGAAATCTGTCAGCGTTGGTGATCGCCATATTCATCATTTGTACGGTAGCAAACGCGGGAGAACTCCCGAACGCGAAGAAGGCCGCTCTCACAGAGGTCGATGCTTTGGCACCGGAGATTAGCCGCCTCTCCCTCGAGCTATGGCAGCATTCTGAGCTTGCCTTTCAAGAGAGCAAGTCAGCCGAGGCTCTGATCACAAGTCTTGCAAACAATGGATTCGCCATCGAAAGAAACGTAGCCGGAATCGACACAGCATTCATCGCTTCGAAAGGAGAGGGGAAACCGATCATTGGAATCCTCGCCGAATTCGATGCTCTTCCCGGTGTCGGGAACGCGGTGGTTCCCCGACGCGAAAAGCGGACCGATGGAGTAACTTCCGGTCACGGTTGCGGGCACAATGTTTTTGGCGCCGCATCCGTTGGTGCAGCGATCGCTCTCGGCAAGGTCATGGAGACAAATAAGCTATCAGGAACGATTCGACTCTACGGTACTCCAGCTGAGGAGACGGTCGAGGGAAAGGTCCTGATGGCAAGAGCTGGCGTTTTCGACGATCTGGATGCCGCCCTGGATTGGCATCCCGGCACAGACACCGAAGTCAAAAACCAACCGGGACGAGCAATGAATAACTTCACGGTTGAATTCTATGGCCAGGCTGCTCACGCCGCGTTTGATCCGTGGAACGGCAGAAGTTCACTCGATGCCGTGGAACTCATGAACTACGGTGCCAACCTCTACCGTGAACACATTCCTCCAACTACCAGAATCCACTACGTGATTCCCAATGCTGGCGATGCACCCAACGTCGTACCGGAGTATGCCAAGGTCTGGTACTACGTCCGCGACAAGGACCGCGCCGAGGTGCAGAAACGCTATGACCGTCTACTGAAAATCGCCGAAGGCGCTGCCCTCGCAACTGAAACTACCCACAAGGTCACCCTGACCACCGGTGTGCACAAATACCTCTTGATTCGGCCATTGCAAGAGGCAGTTCAAGCGAACCTCGAGGCGGTGGGCTCAGTTCAGTACAGCACTGATGAGATGGGTTTTGCCCAAGAATTGCAGCGGTCACTTGATGTCGACGAAGTCGGTTTTGACAGCACGATAAAACCCCTTGCCGATGGCCCGAAGCCTCCAACCGGAGGCTCAACCGATGCCGCGGAGGTCAGCCACATAATCCCAACTGTAGGATTCAGCTACACCACTGCTGCCGCCGGCATCCCCTGGCATAGCTGGGCCGCCACGGCATGTCACGGCACGAGCGGTGGCATCAAGGGCGCGGTCGCTGCAGCAAAGGTCATCGCCCTGACCGGCGTCGATCTCCTCTCGGATCCAGCACTCCTCGAGGCAGCCCGGAAAGACTTCATCGAAAAGAGTGAGGGGAAACCATATCGCTCCCCTCTTGAGGACATAACACAGTAGCGGCTTCAGCGAGGTTGACAATAGACGCCCGAGCACCACCGAGACAGTATTCTAGTGGGATGTTGCTACTCAGTTTCGACGCCGATTCCGCCCATGCTCTTGTTACGCATGAGATCGAGTGACGCGGAAGCAGGCCAGAACAATTCATCGAGCCTCTGACGGTAGGGCGCCAACGAAACGGTGATTGGCTCTGGAAGACCCGCCTCCCAAGGCAAAACAGCGTCGTAGTCCTCCAGCTGCACAATCTCCTCTTTGAGCACCTCTTTTGCCTCCGTATCGACTCCGTCCTCGAGGACCACCACCAACTGATTTTCAAGAATGCTGATCAACAGCTTTCGAATCCGTCGGTTGACCGGACGTTCATCAAACAACTCGTCCCCATCCTCGTTCGAAACTAGCCAGTCGTGGTAGGCCATCACATAGATGTAGGTGTACTCACCCAGGTTCATTTCGGCCGCCAGCAAGGCGCCGTTTCTGCTATCGAAGAACTCTCCCATGCGAGAGCCGATTCCCATCGCCGCCCTCGTGGTTTTGAACGCTTCGCGCAGAATCTCCATTGTAGGCGGGTCATCCTGATCGTCGAATTGGTCCATTCGAGCCATCTGATGCGACGCGTCCTGTAACCTTGACGAGGTCTCGGCCACCGCCTCGCGAACTGTGAGAAATCTCTCGATCCGATCGGCATCGATGGCTCCATTCGGAGCCGGTACGTAGCTTTCTTCATTGCCGAATCGACGTTCGAGTTCTTCACGGCCGTCCATCGCCTGGCGGAATCCACCCATCATCAGAACCCCGCCGACGATCGGGAGAAGCACAGCGAGAAGCACCGCCACGCCACAACCAATCAGACATCCTTTGAGGCACCCCTTCGAGTCTTCGACCATGACGATCGCTCCCTCCGTGCTTCATCGATCCGGTCCGTCTGCAAGTACAAACGAACCGGCACCACGCTGGTTAACATAACTTACGATTTCACCTGGTGATAGGTTCCGCCATTCTTTGTTACCATGCCCCTGCCTGAGACGATCTAAGGAGGCATGGTGAAAATGAGAAGATTCCTTTTAGTAGTTGCAGTCGTATTGTTCATCGGCTGTGGAGGCCAAGGGCCGGCCGTAGGAGAGAATCCCTTCTTCGCGGACTACGGCACTGAGTTTAACGTCCATCCCTTTGACCGAATCGTACCTGAGCATTTTGTGCCGGCGTTCGAGGAGGGAATGGCTCGACACAATGCTGAGATTGAAGCAATTGTCAGCAATCCCGAAGAACCGACCTTCGAGAACACTATCGTTGCGCTTGATCAGTCCGGCGAACTCCTCGGCGAAGTTTCCTCAGTCTTCTTCTCCCTGAACGGATCAAACACCAACAAGGAAATCCAGGCGATCAATGGGGAGATGTCGCCGCGACTCTCAGCCCATCGAGACGAGATTCGACTCAACAAAGGGTTGTTCGACCGCGTCAAGGCTGTGCATGACGCACGAGAGGATCTCGATCTGACGGCTGAGCAGCTCTATCTGCTTGAGAACATGTATAAGGGCTATGTTCGAGCGGGCGCACTGCTCAACGACGAAGACCAGAACAAACTCAAGGAGATGAACCAGAAGCTCTCCACGCTCAGAGTAGACTTCAGCAAGAACGTCCTTGCTGAGACCAACGGATTCAAACTCGTAGTCGAAGATGAAGCCGATCTGGCAGGCTTGCCGGAGTCATCGATTGCCGCTGCAGCCTCGACCGCGACGAAGGCCGACATGGAAGGCAAGTGGATCTTCACGACACACAAGCCCAGCATGCTTCCGTTCCTCACTTACGCCGAGAATCGCAATCTCCGCGAACAGCTCTTTGGTGCCTACAACATGCGTGGCAACAATGGCAACGAAAACGACAACAACGCGATTTTAGCGAGCATCGTGAATATTCGAGTCGAGCAGGCCAAGCTTCTCGGCTACCCCACGTATGCAGACTACCGTCTTGAGAATCGCATGGCGAAGACCCCTGAAGCCGTATACGGCCTCCTGAATCAGCTATGGGATGCGTCCCTGCCGGTGGCCAAGCAGGAAGTCGCGCAGATGCAAGCTATCATCGACCGTGAAGGCGGCGGATTCAAGCTTGCCTCGTCGGACTGGTGGTATTACTCGGAAAAGCTGAGGAAAGAAAAGTACGATCTCGACGACAACGAACTCCGCCCGTATTTCAAGCTCGAAAACGTCCGCGACGGAGCGTTCCACGTTGCAAACCAGCTGTACGGGCTGACCTTCGAAGAACTCGAAGGCATGCCGAAACCACACCCCGACGCTCAGGTCTTTCGAGTCAAAGAAGCTGACGGATCGCATTGCACCGTGATGTATATGGACTTCCACCCGCGCGAAAGCAAACGGGGCGGCGCCTGGTGCGGCCGGTTCCGTGGCCAGAGCAAGGCCAGCGGTACAG
>JAAESQ010001487.1 GCA_024229275.1 bacterium
GTTCCCCTTCGCTTGGAACATTGGTCAGCAGGACAAAGCATCCCACCATCTGGCGGCGCCTGTCTATCTCGTGTTGTTTTTCAATCACCTCGGCGTGCAGTCCAAATTCCATGGCGATGGGGGGGCGTGGGCCATGGTGTTTGGGACGTCCCCGAGCATAACGCGGCTGTTCTATGACACCAAGCTTCAGCTGGTGATAGGCGGTCTCCTGTGCCAGGATCTCGTTGGCGGCCGCTTCGGCATCAGCCCGGCAGGAAAACCGCCGCTTCTCGCTGGCCTTTGCCAGGGTCTTGATCGCTTTCAACGAAGCCTCGAGCTCGCGCTCCAGGCGTTTTTGGCGTCGCTTGTCATGGGCGCTGGAGTGAACCACAACCGCCCGGTATGCTTTGTCATAAAGCGTGACCCTCTGCTCATGCACCCGATAGCAGGCCCCCGGGCGATTTTCGCTCGGCGCCGTGCGCGCGATACGCCCCACCTCAATCCATTGGTCAGCCGCGATGGCACGCAGTATAACTCGCTCACACTCGTTGTAAGTCGCCGGCATACGGGTGATAAAGAGGCCGGCTTGTGCGAGGTTTTCCTCCGTGACCATTGCCGCGTCCGCTATATAGATGAACGCCTGATCGGCTACACCGTGTTCTTTCATGTGCCGGGAAACCTCGCTCAAGACAAGATGATTGATCTTCTTGTCCGAGGCATTGCCATCCTCGAGCTTGCCGACGATCGGCACATCCCCATCGACGCACAACAGCGACAAGACAAACTGTTTGAGGTCCGGGCGCTTGTCCTTGCTATAGCCCTGAGTGATCTTAAAC
>JAAESQ010001488.1 GCA_024229275.1 bacterium
CACGAAGACCAGCACCCTCCCCTCCCGGGATGTTGCGCGTATCGCGCGCCCGGGTGCAAGATAACGACATGGGGCACTACTGCAGAATCTGCGGACGGACACGACCGAACAAGAAATTCTCCGGCAAAGGCCATCGGGCCCATGTGTGCAAGGACTGTACTCGGCTGCCGAAGGAGAATAGGGACGCGATCGAACAAAAAGAAGAGATCTTCAACTACCTGAAGCAGTCGCATATCTCGGCGAAGAATACGGCCCGACTCAGGCGACTCGCGGCATCGAGTAACCGGGAGGTTGCCGAGTTGGCCGCCATCGTCATCGAGGTCGCGAAGGTCAAACCATACAAGAGACGGCGGCTCAAGGTGTTGGCTCGGCAAAGAAGAGATCTGCTCGATGCGCTGGAGAGAACCGGCTTGATCGCTGCGCACCATGGGTAGCACGCATCGGCTGATCGAGCACACCGAATCAGGCCGGGAAATCGTTGCCGCGCTTCGCACCAAGCGCGGTCATGCCGCCGATGAATGCAGCCGTCGCGCTGTGAGGAAAGATGCACCGTGACCTACTCGCCCCGGACCTTCATTGTCGGTCCAGACGACACCTTGTTCCGGTTAGCGAGCGCGAAGTTCTCGCGGATGGTCGATGATCCGGAACACCATCGCCTGGAGCGCTTTGCCGGGCAACGCGTGCGCATGGTCGAGGCCATCGTGGAGGTTCGTGACCGAACACCCTGCGCGGTCGTTCGGCTCGTTTACCAAATGCTCGGATTTGATGCCCGCGGGCGCTTGGACCGCCGCGCATCTATGCGTCAGAACGTCGCGCTGGCAGACCTTGTCGCGGGTCGTGTTGTGGGCGGATCGACGACGAACGAGGCGACTATCGTCGAGGCGAGTAGCCGTTTTGTCGCACGAGGTGGTCTCTGGCAGCCATCAGCATCGTTGGAGCAGCGAATCCTGCAGGCCGCCCTCGGCGAGTTGAAATGCGCACGGTTGTAGCGTCGTTTCCCAACATGAGGGATCGGGTCGACGTGACGGATTCAACGGGCATCGCCTCGCCGAGCGAAAGAGACATCGGTCTTGTCGGCCGCGCGCCCTTGGATCACCCCCATACCGTGCTGCCCTGGCGTGTCCTACCGGCTCTGCGCCGTCGGGGGATGACACCCAACCAACTGAGATCGTTCCAACGAGGATAACAGGGGACTGCAGGCCAGTTCCGGATCTGGCTCTGTCGCTGGTCTATGGCAGCAAGACGCTGGAAGCTGTCCGTTGCGCTTCGGCCTCAAGAGGCAAGTCGAAGCGAATATTTCCACGGGTAGTGAAAGACTGCACTTCGACCCAAACCGGGCATGGAATTATCGTCTAATTTGTTACGCTCTGGTGCTCTGTGTGCCTCCGCATGGATTCTCTGTGAGCCTACGGTTTCAACCCAAGCGGACAGCCGCACAATAGGTTTCGCTAGTTACAGAAGCGAAACATTTCTTGGCTGAAGCTGGAATCAGCAGAAGGTTTCGGTTTTGTGGGAAGCAAAACCAAAACATCAAGGGATTGGACTGTTTCAGTGAAAGTCAGCTAACTTTCGTTCGAACACTTGGATGTCTTCGCGGCCCTCGTGGAAGGCAGGAAAGTTGAAGTCGTACCTGACCTGGAGCGCCG
>JAAESQ010001489.1 GCA_024229275.1 bacterium
ACCAACCGTTAATCTCTATCCGTTTGACGAAGCTGACGAAGCCATTGCCATGGCTAACAGTCTGCCATTCGGGCTGCACGCCGCAGTATTCGCTCGCGACGTCGATATGGCGTTCAAGCTGGCGCGCGGTGTCGACTGTGGTGGTGTGATGATCAACGATTCGACCGACTATCGGTTGGATTCAATGCCGTTTGGGGGGATTAAGAACTCTGGGCTCGGGCGTGAAGGGATCAAGTTCTCGCTGCAGGAGATGACCGAGCCCAAGGTGTATTGCTGGTACTTGCCGAAAGCGTAGTGGGGCGCCTGGGGAGGGCAGCAGCCCGGGTGTCGCAGGCCGATAAGGCCTCGGCACCCGTTTTTTATATTGATGGCTGTGCGGGGCGAACGGCTATGCGGCAACACAGGATACGGTGCACCTGTGTGATCGTGCGTGAGTTGTGAACCGCGAAGCTCGCGAAGTGCACAAAGACAGCACGAAGACGAGAGGACCGGACACGATGTAGATGGGATCGAGGCTGATATCCTGCCCTGATGAACCTGAACGAGCTTCCGACGCCGTGCGCAATCATCAACCTGGATGTACTCGAGCGGAACGCGTCGCGTATGGCTGAGCGGGCGCATCGTCTCGGGGTCCGACTTCGTCCCCACGTCAAGACACACAAGTGCCTGGAAGCGGCCCGCCTCTTGGTTGCCGGCCATTTTGGTGGTATCACGGTCTCAACTCTTGCCGAAGCGAGGTTCTTCTCTGAAGGCGGGTTTCGAGATATTCTCTACGCCGTCCCTATCGCTCCCTCCAAGCTTGACGAGGTGATTGGCATTGCTGATCAGATCGACCGCTTCGCGATACTGGTCGATAGCGAAGCCGTGGTCGAGCATGTCGAAAACGCTGGCAAGAAGCGTGGCACTCCCATCGATGTCTTCCTCAAGGTTGACTCCGGTGGCGGCCGTGCTGGAGTCGATCCCTGTGATGCGAATAGCATCGCCATTGCAGCGGCATTGGATCGCAGTAGCGCCATTGAATTCCGTGGCATCTTGACCCACGCAGGGCAGTCCTACGAGTGCCTCAATGCCGCCGGTGCTCGAGAAGTGGCCGTTGTTGAAAGAGACATCATGGTTGCCTTTGCTGCTCGTTTGCGGGCCTCTGGGATTGATGTTGGGGAGATCAGCATAGGATCTACGCCAACCGCTC
>JAAESQ010001490.1 GCA_024229275.1 bacterium
GCGATTCTCAAAGCGCCTCGGAGAGGAATAGGCGTCCCCTCCGAGACTTGAGCTTTGGGAGTGAAGTAGACTCCCTTGGCCCCCGTAAACAATCCCCCAAATCCCTCCCGCAATCAAGCTCTGTCTGGTGCCACTGGTAACAAAAGAGCTCGTCGTCGACGGCCGCGTCGTCGCCGGTGTTTTCTGAAAGGATGTGAGTGCCGCTATCGTCCTGAGCGCGCACAACAACGCTATTGCAGCGCTAGTTGTGTAGATGCAGCTCGAGAGTGGTCTAAGTGGAAGTCGAGGAGGAAGTACCGGCAGACGGACAAGGGTAAGCGGCGCCGTCAGGATCAGAGTCGCCGATATCGAAAGCGGCAGCGCGAGAAGCGAGAAAGGACGCCTGTGGGTGTGGGCGAGGGTGATCATCGTAGAAATTTTTTACAAGTTGTGATCGGCCCGGTTGTTATGCACTTTTTCGCCGTAGCCGAAGGTCACCTACTCAGCGATTTTGCGAAAGAAGCTGTCGTAGAGCGGTGGAACGAGTGAGGGAACGAGAGCGCAGATGGCGTAAGGGAGCGCCGTTTAGGTGAAGACGGTTGTTTATGTAAGGAAGATATCGTCTTGACATATTGACCGTCCGCCGAAGCGGTGCTTATCCTTGCTTTGCCCGAAGCAAGAAGAAGGGGGGGCACGCAGGTGGCACGGGCCGCGCAGCGTGCTCTCTCTTTTTCGATAGGGTTAAAAGGAAGACAAACCGTTGCTGCGTTGGTCAGAGGAGCTACGACATCTCGAGTTAGATGAGATCGGTGACCGGTATGCTCGGTATCGCCTCTACATGCCGGAGGCTGAGCGAGCGATGGTTCGTTCGTTATCCCGGTATGGTCAGATCTCGCCGGTGGTGGCTTGCGAGCAAAAGGGCGTGTACGAGCTCATCGATGGTTTCAAACGCTGGGCCGCGGCACGTCAGCTGAAGCCGATACCGAAGCTTTCTTGCCGACTCATCGAGGTCGACGAACGCGGCGCCAAAGCGGCGATCTATGGACTGAATCGAGTTGGCGGGCGAACGCGCGAGCTGGAGGAAGCCTGGATTGTTCATGCTCTGGTTCGTGAAGACGCTTTGAGCCAGGTGGAGGTGGCGGAGCTGCTGGGTCGCCACAAGAGCTGGGTTTGCCGACGGCTGGCGCTCATCGAGAAGCTAGTTCCCGAGGCGAGGGAGCAGCTTCGACTGGGTCTTTTATGCCCGAGCGCGGCGCGCCAGTTGATCCGGTTGCCAGTGGGCAACCAGAAAGAGCTTCTGCCTGTCATCCGTCGAGAGGCGCTTAGCGTCGACGAGCTGAATCGGGTTGTTGATCTGTTGCTGCGCTCGTCTGAGCGGAACCAACAAACCTACGTGCTGCAACAGCCTCGGGAGGCTCTCGCCCAAGATGAGCACTTGCCTCTACCAGCCCAGGACCCGAGATTGAGTGCTGCTGCCAACCTGGTGTTCAAGCGGCTGGGCAGTCTGAACGCACAGATGTCTCGGATGGACAACTGGCTCCAACACTACGGACGGGCGGAGCTCACCCCACGGGACCAGACGTTGCTCTGTCCCCACTTCGACAGGCTCTCCCGCCAGGCGACGAGGCTCGCGGCTTTGTGCCAGGACGTCTTGTCCGAAATGGAGAAGAATGCATGAACGAGCGCATCCGCCTCGAGATTGTCCGGATGAGCTACACCGGAGCCTCACAGCGTCGCATCGCCCGCGCTTTGGGGCTAGCCCGTAAGAGCGTGGCGAGGATTCTAAAACAACACGAGCTGCAAAGGGCTGGAACGATCGTCAAAAAGACCACGCGACGCCCTCGTCTCCTCGACCCTTACGAACAAGCCATTGCCGAGCTTCTCGAACGCTACCCCGACATCACGGCTGTGCGTCTTCACGAGGAGCTCACGCAGAAGGGCTTCCATGGGGGCTACACTGTCGTCAAGGACCATCTTCGTGCCGTGAGGCCACAACCACTCGTTAAACCCGTTGTGCGGTTTGAGACGGCTCCCGGGGTTCAGGCTCAGATGGATTACTCGTCCTACACCATCCACTTCCTCAGCGAGGGCGTGCGGAAGGTCTATGCCTTTAGCTACATCCTCGCCTTCTCTCGCCGGCAATATGTCCGTTTCGTCGAATCGCAGCAGCTCTCCACGACTCTACGCGAACATATTCGGGCGTTTGAACATCTCGGAGGATGTGCTGCCAGCTGCTTATACGACAACATGAAGGTGGTGGTCACCGGCTTCGATGGTTCGCAGCCACTGTTCAATACCCGCTTCGTGGCCTTCGCCACCCACTACGGCTTCCAGCCACGGCTGTGCAGGCCCTATCGACCTCAAACGAAAGGCAAGGTGGAGCGCCCTTTCTACTTTCTACAAACCAATCTCCTCAATGCTCGGAGCTTCTCGACCTTGGAGCATCTCAACGAAGTCACGAGAGCATGGCTAGCCGAGGTTGCCGATCAGCGGATACACCGCCAGACCCAAAAGCGACCCATCGAGCTCTACGAACAGGAAAAGCCCCACCTTGTTTGCCTGCCCGATCACCCTTTTGACACTTCTGAGGTTGTCTACCGTAGTGTGATGCCTGAAGGCTACGTGGCATACCTACAGAATCTATACTCCGTACCATGGAACACCATCGGCGCTCTGCTTCCCGTGAGGATCACCGAAACCGAGCTCATCGTCTACAAGCCTAATGTGGATGTGAATCCTCTCGCCCGCCACGAGCTTTATCCTCGAGCGGTCTCGGGGAAAAAACGAACTGACAAGAAACATCGTCCGCCCACTTGTTTGCGCCATCGACTCGAGCTTCTTCGCAAGCGCTTTGCCGAGCTCGGCGACACGGCAAGGGAGTTCTTCGATGAGCTAGTACGTCGCAGACGCAACGGCAAAGACGAAGCCTACCGAATCCTGGCGCTGGTGAGCACCTACCGGGGCGAGGATCTCCGCGCCGCCTTGGACCGGGCCTTTCGCTATCGGGCTTTTTCTCTTTCCGCTGTCGAGCGCATCCTCACCGCCCAGGCACAACCGAAGACTACACTGGAGACCTTGAGCGAAAAAGCGCGTGAACACATCGATGAGCTACTCCGACAAACGCCTATTGAGCCTCGCTCAACACAGGAGTATCAGAATTTGCTCGAACCCAACCCCGGAGTGGAAAATGACGAAAGACAACAAGACAACGACAAAGAACCTGACCAGTTCTGAGCTCCCTCAGCGATGCATCCTCCACTTTTCCATGCTCGGTATCCCCTTGCGGGAGCATGAACTCGAAGCTGCCTTACAAGCCGCCGAGAAAAACTCCTTGTCTCACCTCGCTTTCCTGGACCTGCTCATCTCAGACCTCGCTCGCCAACGCCGCGAACGTTCCACCGAAAGACGAATCCGAGCCGCCAAGTTCGCCGAACGTAAGCTCCTCGATGAGTTCGACTGGAATTTCAATCGTAAAGCCTTCGACCGTATTCAGATCGAGCAGCTTGCCTCAGGAGACTTCATCCGACGTCGCGCCAACCTGATCCTGGTCGGACAATCCGGCATCGGCAAAAGTCACGTCATTCAGGCCATCGGCATGAAGGCTTGCGCCCTTGGCTTCCGCGTTGTCTACCGTACTTCAGCCGAGCTCATCACTGACCTTACTGCTTCGCTCGCCGATAAATCCCTCCCTCAGCGTTTGAGAATATACAAGAATCCCGACTTGTTGATCATTGACGAATTTGGCTTCGACCGGATCGAGCGCCTCGAGTGTCCCGAAGCCGCACACTTGCTTTACAAGGTTATCGCCTCAAGAAATCAACAACGCTCCACCGCTCTCGTTACCAATGTGGACTTCGACCGATGGGGTGATTATCTTGCCGACGGGCCTCTCGCCATGGCTTTCCTCGATAGACTCGTCGAAGGTGCCATCATTCTCAAACTCAAGGGACGTTCATATCGCGCCAGCAAAACAACAACCAAAGCCTCCTCCTCCCGGCCCTCTCACAACAACTCGCAACCCTGAGCCCGGCGCCCGTCCGCCCGCCGATCTGGCATACTTTTTATCCGCCACCGATACGCATCTGAGGGTTATGGTGAGGATCGTGCTGACAAAGAAGCAGCTACGGGATGTTTACCCTAAAGGATACAAGAGGTTGGCGAGGAGATGAGTTGAAACGAAGTGTCAAGGGGATTCGGCCGGTATGTCTATGGAATTATGCCGGATAAAGGAAGAAATGGTATATAATGCTTAATAATATGGATATTGTGTGAGCATTGGTTGATATCGGTATTATTATCTTGACATTCGGGCCTTCCTGCGGTTACCCTGGTTTCTATGGAAGACCGCAAATCCTCGAAGCGCAGAAACCTCGAACGACTTGGGCTGCTTTATGTTGGCGCCGAGCGGGTGGACGATGCCTTGTTTCGTCGAC
>JAAESQ010001491.1 GCA_024229275.1 bacterium
CTCAAGAGAATCGCACCATCTTTGCCAAAATCGGTTACGCGTTTGTTCTGTAGGTGTTCATCGGGATAACGGGGCCTACGGTACGGGCCTACGGGGCAACTGTGATTCCGGAAACAGTACAGGTCATAGTCTGGCTTGAATAGATCCTCAGACGGGTACACATCTGACACGAGAATCACAAATCGCTCAAGAATCGGCTGATTGCTTCTCGCGTATGTATCGACTGAGTGTCATGCCCCGCAGATACGAAGTCGAGTCACCATCGAGGATCTTGTGTTCTGCCGTTCGACCCGTCGTCCCGTAGCCTCGTTGTCCTGCTGACCCGTTGACCCGATCTAATGCACGTGTCCGTGCGTCAGTTCTTCCTCGGTAGCCTGTTCAACCGTGATCACCTTGATGTCGAATACTACATCCTTACCTGCGAGCAGGTGGTTGCCATCCAAGCGTGCCGTGGTTTCACCAAGTTCCAGCACCGTCAGCGGGAATCGACGACCACTCTGATCCTGAGCCATGACCATTCCACCGGCCTCTGCATCCTCCGGCAGCTGTTCGCGAGGCACCTCGACGACACGCTCTTCGTCGCGTTCCCCAAACGCTTCAGCACAGGGAATCTCTACGACCTTCTGGGCGCCGGGTTCTAGCCCTGTGATGGCGCTCTCAAGCAAAGGGAGGATCTGTCCACCCCCGTGGAGGTACATCATCGGTCCAGTTCGCTTGGATGAGTCGAAGAGGTTCCCTTCACTGTCCTTGAGATCGTACTCCAACGTAACGACTCTACCCTCTTGGACGTCCGCTCTGCCGACGATGGGCTCGCGTTTGACCGGTTCATCATGATGATGACCACCACACCCGCTACCACAGGTCTCCCCTTCTCCGAATGCCCGACAACCACCCGAGAGGAACAGTTCAACAGCCTCCAGAACGTTCTCTGCGTTTTCTTTGAAATGCACCGCAATGTCTACCTGCTGGAATCCGGACAACGGACCTTTTCCCATCCCACCGGCAAGCAGAATCTCAACACCTTTATCCTTCAATAATTGCACCGGAGCCAGGCACCCACCCTCTTCGTGGTCTCCGTTCTCGAGCACGGATACAGTGCCGATCTCTCCGTCTTCCACCTCGACCAAAGTAAATGAATCGCAATGTCCAAAATGCTCAGAAACCTTCGCGTCAAGACCAGCTCCTGAATCGGACGGGATAGCAATCAACATCACAATCTCCTTTCGCGACCTGCGATCCTAGCGCTGGAGGGAACGGATGTCGAGCATCAACGCCACAGAAACGTCTTCGTATGCCGGTACGAATCTACTATTCTGTTTGCAGGGGACCGCCCTGATCCGATAACAGCTTGGCGACCGGAGACATGTCTCAAAGCACAGGGTTTCGCCAGTGACTACCCTTTAGCAACCAATGCGACGCGTGAAGGCCGTACCATCAACCGGCGAACCGAAGTCATCCTGCCGCAATAGTTCGTTCCAGTTCATCAGGGCGTGAGAACGGATTGCGGGTCGGTCAGAGCAGTCCGAGGAGGGAGCTATGCCTTCATCGAAATGCCCAGGGTCTTCACGCCACGTTCGATTTGTGAGCGAGTACTCGCGGCGAAGTTCAACCTCATATAGACAACACCTTCAATTTCTTCGTCGAAGAACTGGCATCCGTGAGCGACAGAAACACCTCTGCTGAGAGCCTTCTCCGCTACGGCCCTAGAGTCTTCTCCATCAGGTAGTCTTAGCCACAGATAGAGGCCCCCCCGAGGAACCGCAAAAGTCGTCCCATCCGGCAGATGCTTATCGACTGCCTCAATCATCGTGTTCCGACGCCGCCTATAGATATGGCGAGAGCGACGCAAATGAGCTTCGTAGCCACCAACGGTCACAAACGCCTCGACAGCACGCTGATTGAGATTTGACGTCGCCAAATCATGAACTCTCTTGACCCGACGGAGCTTGTCGAAAACGGGTCCATCGACGACCAGAAATCCGACCCGGAGTCCGGGCATCAGCATTTTGGAAAACGTACTGACATAAATCACGCATCCACCAGGGTCGATGGCTTTGATGGAGGGCTGTGCCTTGCCGTCATAGCGAAGGTCGCCAACGAAATCGTCTTCAATGACGGGTACGTTGTAGCGTTCCGCTAGTGCTACCAATTCTCTGCGGCGACGGCTCGTCAGACACGCCCCGGTCGGGTTAGCAAAGTTGGCTACGGTGTAGATCGCTCGCGGATGATGGCGCTGAAGGAGTGGTTCAATTTCACTGGTGAGGAGTCCTTCTGAGTCAGTTGGTGCGCCGAGCACCTTGAGTCCGAGTGACCTGAAAAGATCGAGAGCTCCGTTGTACGTCGGCCTTTCGACGACGATGACATCTCCTGGTGCAAGAATTGTCAACGCGATGAGGGCGAGCGCCTGCTGAGAACCGCCGGTGACGAGCACGTTCTCCGGCCGCGTCCTCAGTCCTTGGCTGGCGAGAAGTCCCGCGATTGTCTCCCGTAGCGGTGCATACCCTCTCGGATCGCCATACTTGACGGCTTCGAGACCATCGCGCTGAAGCACTTTCTGAATCGTCTTGCGAAAAGCATCTACAGGGAACCTGGCCGAGTCTCCCACACCGCAGGCGAGGTCGATCATGTCGTGCCCACAGCTTCCGAGACCATCCGGCCCAGGTGTGGATTCGCACGGATTCCAACCACGCGGATGCACTTCCTGCTGCCACATAGGCCATCCGGAATCTGGAGGGTCGTCGTCAAATTCCGGGAACGATACGACCGGCAGTACATAGGATCCACTGCCGACTCGACGCGCAACA
This sequence comes from bacterium, assembly GCA_024229275.1. GTDB lineage: Bacteria > Acidobacteriota > Thermoanaerobaculia > Thermoanaerobaculales > Sulfomarinibacteraceae > JAAESQ01. The sequence goes on from JAAESQ010001491.1 coordinate 2,805, forward strand.
AGGCCCTCGGCCTCGAGTTCGGCATAGGCATTCTCAACAGTGATTCGTGTAACGCCGAGGTCTGATGCAAGCCGTCGGGATGAGGGCAAACGGGTTTTCGCATCCAAGTTGCCGCCCCGAATGGCCTGCCGAAGAAAACCGGCGATCTGCACATACAAAGGATCGCTACTGCCGCGGTTGATAGGGATTCGCATACCTGCAGCCCTCCTATTGGCATGACCATATTACAGCTAATATACGGAAAACAATAAGTCCATAACCTTCTATTCGATTAATTGGCCCTATCATTTTGATGGACTATTGGCCCTTTTCGTAGATCCCTTATTGAGCCAAGATCTTCAATGGGCGTTGGGTCGACATCGCGGCACCACACCCAACAGAAGGGCGAAGGTCGATGTACACCTCTCCGCAATGCGGCACCACAAACTGCGACCAACCAACAATCGGGTATGCAGCCGCTCTGACCGCAGTTGTTTTTCTCTCATTCACAGCAATACTGATACGCCACATCTATCTGCTCTATGAGGTTCAACCTCTCGTACTAGCGTTTTGGCGTGCGTTCTTTGTTCCGTGCACTGTCGTACCGTTCATAGTTGTCCTTCGACCTACCCTCCTGCGCCCAGGAAGCCGAAACCTACCTTTCCTCGCCGCACACGGTCTCATCCTTGCAACCTTCAATGCACTGTGGACGATCTCGGTAGTCCTCAACGGAGCTGCTGTGGCAACGGTGCTGGTCTACAGCTCTGCAGCATTCACAGCTCTCCTGGGACACTGGCTGCTGCACGAGCGACTCGACGTGGGGAGGTTCATAGTCATTGGCTTGTGTTTGACGGGTTGCATTCTCGTCTCTGGCGCATGGAGTCCAGTGGTATGGAGTGTGACCCCAATTGCTACCCTTGTCGGCGTTCTCTCAGGTTTAAGCTACGCCGCCTACTCTCTTATGGGCCGCACCGCATCACTGCGAGGCTTGAATCCATGGTCAACCCTGGCCTACACATTCTGTTTCGCAGCGATGATTCTTCTCTTCGCCAATCTTGTCGGCGGCGATGCTGTACCAGGGGCAGCCGCGCATTCCACAGACCTGTTTGCTCTTGGCAATGCGTGGCACGGATGGGGTTTTGTCTTTCTGCTCGCCGCAGGTCCCACAGTCATCGGTTTTGGGCTCTACAACGTCAGTCTGACCCACCTTGCCGCTAGTGTTGCTAATCTCGTCGTCACCCTCGAGCCTGTCCTTACCGGCATTCTTGCATTCCTTTTGCTCGACGAAGTTCTCACAGCTACTCAGCTTGTCGGCAGCACCCTGATCGTTGTCGGCGTGGCTATTTTACGAATCCAAGAGGGGCGTCGAAGCCATGGACACCTCCCCCTCTCACTGACACGCACCTGATGGAGTATTGCCATGAACAGAGCTTTTCGCTGCTCCGGATATCCCCTAGTCAAGACCGATATCGTGAGTGCTCGAGGTTGCCACCTCGTCGATGCTGCCGGGCGGCAATTCGTCGATTTTGAAGCCGGTGTATGGTGCCTGGCTCTCGGTCATTCGCATCCGCAAATCAACCAGGCCATTCGTTCTCAACTCGAGCGCGTCGCGCATATTTCGTATCCCTATTCAAATGACCTCGTGGAAGCAGCAGCTGCAGCAGTACTGCAGGTCGTTGGCATCAAGGACGGCCGATGCGTTTTCTTGAGTTCCGGCAGTGAGGCTGTCGAGTTTGCGGTTCAAGCGGCCTGTCACGTGACTGGCAGGAAACACCTGCTCACTCTGGGCGGCACATTCCTCGCTTCCTACGGTTCGGCAGGAAGTATCAACTCCGACCAGTGGAGTTGCTTTGACTGGAGCCAGTGCGCCGGCTGCGTAGAGCGGGAGACCTGCAACCCAAGATGTCACAAGCTGGAGAACCTCCCCTTTGGAGATATTGGCGCCTTCGTTTTCGAGCCGGGCTGCTCGGCCGGGTTAGTTCGATTCCCGCCAGTAGCTCCGATGCGACTGATAGCTGAACGCGTGCGAGATCATGGCGGACTGGTGGTGCTCAATGAAGTCACCGCCGGAATGGGACGCACCGGGAAATGGCTTGGAACGGAGCACTATGCCATCGAGCCAGATCTCGTCGCTCTCGGCAAGGGCCTGGGAAATGGGTATCCCGTAAGCGCAATTGCGCTCCGCGAAGATGTAGCGGATCAACTACTCTCAGCGGGTTTTCGCTACGCACAATCGCACCAGAATGATCCGTTGGGCTGTGCAGTTGCGATCGAGGTTATTGATGTACTCAGAAAGCAGGAACTTGTCGCACGAAGCGCTCGTATTGGTGCCACGTTCCTCGATAATCTGAGCAGGCTCTCCTCGGAACACAACTCGATCGCCGAAGTACGCGGTCGCGGACTGATGCTCGCAGTGACCCTTAAGGGAGCCCCGGAAGATGGGATGGCGACTCTTGTGCATCGTCAATTGCTCGAACGAGGCTTCATCGTTGGTTGCAAGGCACCTGCGAATGTACTCCGCTTCTTTCCGCCGCTGATCATGCCAGAGCAGGAATTCGACCGATTGATCCAGAGTTTGGATGAGGTTCTCGGGGAGTTGCACTAAGCGAAAGCTTCAGGTAATACGCTCTTGCTTGCGGCAGTCAATTGAGCTAAGCGTGCAGCTATTTCATCATTCCGCATTCCGCATTCATCATTCTTCAGCTTCCTAGCTACAAAACATCCCTGAGAATCAGGTCAGCAATCTCCTCAACCGAACGGTTGGTGACGTTGACAATTTTGATGTTTGGAATCGACCTGAATACGTCTTCGCAATACTCGAGTTCGGCGAACACACTCAACTTGTCCTTATACCAAGGCGCGTCGGTGCCGGCACTACTCGCCGCGCGAGATCGAATCTGCAGCAACCGATCCATGCTGATACGCAGCCCTACTTTTGGACACTCTGCTGCTGTCACAGCATCGGGCAAAGGCGAGTCTTTGATGATGGGCACAGTTGCGGCTCTTACTGCGCGACAAGAGAGGTACATAGCAGTCGGCGTCTTCCCACATCTTGGCAGTCCCAGGATGAGAACTTCTGCTTCATCGACACTATCGAGATGCTGTCCGTCATCATGCCGCAGCGCAAACTCGATGGCGCTCGCGAGCCGAAACATGTTCTCTTTGCGATAGCGGAAGGTTCCAGGTGATTCCTCAGGCTCACGTCCTAGGGCTTCAGCGAATGACTTGATCAGGGGTTGTAGGATATCCACGCATGGAATATTTCGTTCCCGGCACGCAGTAGTGAGCTCGCTGCTGAGACGAGGCGAAACGAAGGTATACGCGACCACACATTCCCGTCCGCCCGCATCATCAAGAACTTGAACAATCTGCTCGGAGGTCCGAATCAGAGCATGTCTACGAATGATCCATTTTGCCTCCTCGAAATGGACCAGCGCTGAGGTCACCATTGCTTCCGCCGTCGCCCCTGTTGCATCCGATAGCACCAGCACATTGAGGGGATGACCCTGCGATCCGATGAGCTGTGCACTCACAACGATCTCAATTCTTTAGTAGGAAGAACGTTGCGGACGATCCAGTCTGCAACTTCCTCTACTGCCATCTTGGATACATCGATAGTCCTTATCCCTGGGATCGTGCGAAACAACCGATCGCAGTACTCAAGTTCGGAGAAGATGCTTCGCCGATCGGAGTAACCTGGAATGGGTGCTCCAAGGCGCTGACTGCGCTCGGACCGCAGCTTGAGTTGACGATCGAGGCTGACTAGAAAACCGACCTTGGGTACCGGTAGACGTCGCACAAAGTCTGGCAACTCTGCGCCTTCGATGATCGGTATGTTCGCTGTCTTGATCTTGCGACAGCCTAGATAAATGCTGGTTGGTGTCTTGCCTGATCGAGAGACCCCTAAAATGATCAGATCCGCTTCACCGAGTGTGTCCATACCCTTTCCATCATCATGGTTCAGGGTGTACTCAATCGCGACGGCGAGTTCGAACACATGGTCCGGCAGGAACGGCATGACGGTCGGTCGTTCTGGCGTGCTTCTAAACACATCGCCAATCATTCCCATCATTGGTGTCAATAGGTCAATGGCCTGGAGACTCTCCTCGGCGCAAACCGACGCGGCCTTCTGACTCAACTTGGGACTGACGAATAGATAGACGACAACCGATTTTGCCAACTTCCTGTCTCTGATGATTTGCTCGATGCGCTCAGGCGTACGGACGAATGAGAAACGACGGGTCATTGCCTCGGCGCCAGGAAACTGTGCCAGCGCTGATTTCACAACCGTCTCTGCGGTCGAGCCTGTCGCATCAGAGAGCACCAAAACTCCAATTGACGCCAAGGTTTTCGATGTCTCTAATTGCTCCGTTACGATGTTTCTCTCCAATCGTCCGCGTCACCTGCCGCAGTAATCAATATCGAGCCAAATTGAACCACGAAGGCCCTTCAACTGTACCGCAACGATCCCGTGTGGCTGACCACAAGCAGAATCCGTAACGAGACACCTCACCATTTTGGCCCGGGGAATGTGACAATGGGACAGCGCGGCATACTCAAAGAGCCGCGACACGATATGGGCAGACTGCGAAAGGTACCAACACAATGGCAAATCCAGATCATCTGGAGAAGATTCTCTCGGGCCAGTGGAACGACTGGCGGACCGCCAACCCATCAACCGTTCCTGACCTCGTTTCCGCGGATCTGAACGGGGTGCATTTGGCCGGTGTGGACTTATCCAACGGTGCAATGCGTGGTTCCCAACTACGAGGGGCTAATCTCACTGGTGCGAACCTGACAAACGCACAACTCGAAAATGCCAGTTTCGAGCAAACCGTCTTCGATCAGGCTGATTGCACAGGGGTTCAGCTATCGCAGGTCGACATGAGGGGCTCCTCATTCGCTGGAACCATACTGAATTCAGCATCCGTTCGAGGGACAGACTTTCGTGGCTGTAATATGAGCGGCGCAAATCTGGCTGGTGTGAACCTCGAAAGTGCGATGCTCGACACCACCAATCTTTCAGGGGCAGATCTTTCGACAGCCAACCTGAGAGGCGCAAGTTTCAGAAAAGCCAATCTCTCAGGAACACGCCTGAACGAAGCCGTAATGGACGGGGTCGCATTTTCTGGCGGCGATCTCACTGGCGCGGACTTTGGCGATGCGAGCGCTAAAGCTGCACAGTTCGACGAATGCGATCTCTCAGGCGCCAAATTCCACAAAACCAGCCTTCGCGAGGTTAACTTCATGAAGGCTCGCCTGGTCAAGGCAGAGTTCGTTGAAGCAGACCTCAACTACGCCAATTTTGAGGAGGCTCAACTGGCTACCGCTCGAATCGTTGGATGCGACGCTCAGGCGGCGGACTACCGAAAGGCTCATACGAAGAACACTGTATTTGAGGGCGTACAACTTGCTGCTGCCCGATTCGATGGCATGGATATGAGAGACATCCAAGCCGAAAACATCTCACTTGTCCGCGCCAACCTCACTGGAGCGAACCTCTCGGGCATGAACCTGCGCGGATGGCGTCTGGAGCAAACCCGACTCGACCGAGCGGATCTCACCCGTTCGAAGCTTGAGAGCGTCAACATGGCGGGTGCACAACTCAACGGTGCAAAGCTGCGAGGCGCAGCCATGCGTCGGGTGCAGCTCTCCAACGCCGTTGCCAACGGCGCCTTGATCTCACATGCCGACCTCTCTGCCGCTGATGTTAGCGGCGCCGATCTCAGTTTTGCAGATCTTCGCTCCTCCAAGCTGCGAGGCGCAGACTGCACTGGCTGCAGGTTCAAGGGTGCCGACCTGCGCGGCTCCGACCTTTCAGAGGCGAAGCTAGGCAGTGCTCGCCTGTGGGGTGCGCGGGTTGGAAAAACTCGTTTTCCTGGCAAGTTTGTTTTTTGGCAGATTCTGCTGTCAATAACAGGAGCATTTATCAAACCCAAGCCTGCGGGACGCGGCTAGCACTCGCTTAGAGTTGTACGGTCTCCTGCTGATCAAGGTCTGAGTCAAAATGTCGCGAATCGTTGTCGATCTGCTTCAATAGATTCGATGAGATCCAGGCAAAAAAAACATCATCTGGGCAGTCTTGATATTCCTTGAAGCTAAAGGTGAAAGTAACCCTCGCACCGTGAATGTCGATTGTGTCGACCTTCCGGCTGAAATGCGAAAACAGCGCCAGTGTGTATCTGCTCTGATCTAGCATGCTTTCAAGTGCCTTGAGCGCGGGATGAGTCAAACGAGTCGTACAGGTGCTGAATTTGCTGCTGCTCACAATTTATCTCCTTCGTCGTGCGGCTAATCAAGTTGGATCCAATGTTCCTGAGATCCATGTGGAACTCGACACAATAGGTACAACCACAATATAGGTTAACCTATTTTCGGTTCTGATGATATATATCACACCAACACCGTTATCTGATTTGTGATAATTTGACCTAGCAACTATTTAGAGGTGATTTTACCATGAGCGTTCAGGAGAATCTCAAGACCGAGAGACTTACCCGTAGGCTGTCCCAGATCGATCTCGCAGAACTTGCAGGTGTCGGACACAACACCATTGGACAGATTGAAAGAGGCGACAGCTCACCCACACTGGACACTTTGGGATCCATCGCTCAAGCCATGGGCCTCCGCGTCGGTGATCTCATAGGACAAAGGCTCAGACCTGCCCATGCTGAGTTGGCGGTTCCTCTCCCCTACTTTGAAGACGTTCCTTGCGAGGAATGGGCCGACGGTCCGGACAAATTTGTCGAGAGTACGTTTTTCGTTTCCATGCATCTCGCTGGACCCGATCGCTGTGCGGCTAAAATTCACTCCAAAACTATGTACCCGACCCTATGGCCCGGTGATGTCGCACTTCTGGATTTGTCATTGAAGAAACCGAAA
>JAAESQ010001492.1 GCA_024229275.1 bacterium
GATTCCACGATTCCACAATTCTTCAAATGAGAGATGGTCTCATTTTTGAGATCACTTGCGCCAAATTTCACAAGAAACTATTGATTCCGAACGTCTTGACGATCTCAACGGCGGAACCTAGTTTGTTAACCAGGTTGAATATTAACGGAGTGATTAACTCAGTGTAGTTCTTAGCGAGCGAAGATTCGTGATTGCTGGCGGCACCCCCCACCACGCGGACGATGACCTCGGTCATTGCCACGCACCACCGGGAGAAGGGTATTTCCGTTTCCTTCGCTACGGGCACATCCTCAGCTCACTTCTTCGCGAACTCCTCGAAGACCGATTCCTCGGTGAACTCAGCACCCACCCCCTGACCCGAGCACAGTTCTGCTTCCTGAAACTGATCACCCTCAACGCCGATGTCCAGATAGGCGAGGTCGCCCGCTGTCTCGGTGTGACTGCAGCCGCGAGCAGTAAGACAATCGACAAACTTGTCATGCTCGGACTGGTCACACGTACGCCCTCGACCGAGGACCGTCGAGCCACGATGCTCAAAGCTACTGACGCCGGCCGGCGTTTGGTGCGCGATTTCGAAGACCTGAAAGCCTCACGCCTGTGGCCGGTGATCGACGCCCTCGGCGACGACCGACGACAGCTCTTGTGCGAGCTGCTTGAAGAGGTCTGCGTCAACATTCTCGATCAAGAAAGACATCTCAATCGGACCTGCATGCGATGCGCCGGGTATTTTCACGCCGACTGCACGGTCGGTCGGCACCAGGGCGAATGTGGATTGAGAGACGCGCGCGTGCTCAGCCCGAAAGGACCCGTGTAATGCGAACACTGTGCTGCTGCCTCGTCTGTCCGCGTGCCCCCCTCGGCTGGTGCCCGGAAAAGAGTAGAGGCAGACACGCGAACAGCTGCGGAAAACCGCTCGGGAGTTCCCCATGAGGTACTGGAGAAAACCACTCGATCTGGACCAGGTCCAGGTGCCCCACGGCGAAGTGATCATCATCGCCGATCGGTGCAAAGGCTGCGCCTTCTGCGTTGAATACTGCCCTAAGGCGGTCCTCGAAATGTCGGAGGAGTTCAACGTCAAGGGCTACCACCCACCCAAGGTCGTCAAGCACGGCGAGTGCGTCAACTGCAACCTGTGCGAAATGATCTGCCCGGACTTTGCAATCTACTGTGTCGCGGCCGAGAGCACCTCCGCCACGGCCGCTACAGCAACTGGAAAGGAGAACGCCAATTGAAAGCTGATCCCGCAGGGGTACTGACTGGCGTTCACTATCTCGACGGTGACTTCGCGTGCGGCGAAGGTGCCATGGCCGCCGGATGTCGTTTTGTGGGTGGCTACCCGATTACACCGTCGACCGAGGTGGTTGAACGGATCTCGAGACGCTTCCCGATGATGGGAGGCACTTTCATCCAAATGGAGGATGAGCTGGCCTCGATGGCGACGATTGTCGGTGCGGCCTGGACCGGCACCAAGTCGATGACCGTGACTTCCGGACCTGGCTTTTCCTTGATGATGGAGAACATCGGCCTTGCCGCAATGATGGAGACTCCGTGCGTGGTGGTCAACGTGCAGCGCGGCGGGCCCTCCACCGGGCTACCAACCATGGTCGGTCAGGCCGACATGATGCAGGCCCGATGGGGTTCTCACGGCGATTACCAGCTCATTTCTCTCTGCCCGCAGTCACCACAGGAAGCCTTCGATCTCACGATTGATGCCTTCAATCTCGCCGAGACTTACCGCGTGCCTGTGATGTTCATGATGGACGAATGCGTCGGCCACATGACCGAAAAGGTTGTCATCCCACCGGCCGACGAGATCAACATCATCCCGCGAGTGCTGACTGACAAATCGCCTGAAGAGTTCAAGCCCTACAAATTGAACGGCTCAGTCGTACCCGAGTTTGCCCGCGCCGGAGACGGCTATCGCTTCCACACCACCGGCCTGACCCATGACGAGCGCGGCTATCCCGACATGAGCATCGAGTGCCAGGCAGTCAACGTAGGTCATCTCAGGAACAAGATCCTGCACAACGCCGACAACATTATTCGCTATGACGAGGAACAGCTCGATGGTGCGGAAGTCGTCGTGGTCGCCTACGGCATCACAGCACGCGTCACCCGGATGGCGATCGAGATGGCCCGTAAAGACGGCATCAAAGTCGGGTTCATTCGCCTGATTGTTGTCTGGCCGTTTCCCGAGCAGGTGATTCGAGATCTTGCCAAACAGGTCAAGGCTCTGGTTGTGCCGGAGATTAATCTCGGCCAGATGGTGCTCGAGGTCGAGCGCTGCGCCAACGGCAACGCGCAGGCCGTCTGTGTGCCTCACGCAGGCGGCGGCGTTCACGACCCGAACGATATCTACAAGGCGATCGTGGAGGCAGCGAAATGACTCAAGACCTCACATCCCAACAGCAGGGACAGCATCCCATCGCACCGTATCTGCGCATGGATCGCATGCCCCATATCTGGTGTCCAACGTGCGGCATCGGAACCGTCGTCAAGTGTTTTGCCACTGCCCTAGAGGAATCGGATGTCGACCTCGACAAGGTCGCCATTACGTCCGGCATCGGCTGTACCGGGCGCGTTGCGGGCTACATGAACCTCGACGCGTTCCACACCACCCACGGCCGAGCCATACCGTTCGCTACCGGACTCAAGTTGGGACGACCGGAACTCGAGGTCGTTGTGTTCTCCGGCGACGGAGACCTGTCCGGCATCGGCGGTAATCATTTCATTCATGCCGCGCGCCGCAACATGGACCTGCTGGTCATCCTGGTGAACAACTTCATCTACGGCATGACCGGGGGACAGAACGCTCCCACCACGCCGCCTGGGGCTCGCTCATCGACGATGCCGTTCGGCAACTTCGAGCGGCCATTCAACCTTCCGCACCTGGCGGCCAGCTGCGGCGCTTCGTTTGTCTCTCGCTGGACCTGCCTCCACATTCGCAGGCTCACCAAGAGCATTCGCATGGCGCTGCGTGGCAAAGGATTCCGCTTCATCGAGGTGATCGCCCCGTGCTCGACGCTCTATGCCCGGCTCAATCGGCTCGGTTCCGGCCTCAACCTGATGCAGTTCTACCACGACAACGCCCAGATACGACACAACATCGACACTCGCGAAGTGAGCATGGACTACCAGGGCAACATCGTCTGCGGCAACTTCGTCAACGACGAGAACCCTACCTACCTCGACATGATGCACAATCACTATGAAAAGACCCTCGGTGAGCGATACAAGCCGATGCCTCCGGAGGGAGGGTGGATCCATGAGTAGCAACCGGACCGAAATCCGCATCACGGGATTCGGCGGCCAAGGCGTCATCCTGGCCGGTCACATTTTTGGGCGTGCCTGTGCGGTGAACGCCGGCATGCACGCGACTCAGATTCAGAGCTTCGGCCCGGAGGCACGTGGATCGGCGTGCAGCACTACGCTGGCGGTTTCGCCAACCGAAGTCCTGTACCCGTACATTGAAAGGCCGGACGTCTTCGTGGTCATGTCTTCCGAGGGCTACGACAAATATCGAGATGAACTCAAATCCAAGGGAACTCTGGTCTACGAAAAGGACCTTGTGACACCGAAACTTAAGAAAGGCCAGCCATCGTTTGGTGTTTCCTCGACCCGCATTGCAGAAAACCTAGGTCGCTCCATCGTGCAGAACATCGTTATGGTCGGCTTTGCTGCCGCCGCGACCAAGCTCGTTCCGCGCGAAGCGATGCGGCAGGCGGTTCAGGATTCGGTTCCCGCTGGCACCGAAGAACTGAACCTACGCGCTTTCGATGCCGGATGGGAGGCTTTCGAACAGGATTACGGAGAGGCCAAGCCCACAAAGGGCAAGAAATCGACCAAGAAGAAGGCCGATAAGGCGGCCACTCCGGCCGAGGCCTAGAGACAGACCGGGAACTACGAGAAAGGTTGAGACATGGACGTGATGTCCGAAACAACCGACCTTGAGACGGAGGAGCCGCAGAAGCGGCTGCGCGCATTGGTCATCGGTGGAGGGATTGCCGGAATTCAGGCAGCTCTCGATCTTGCTGACGCGCGCATTCCTGTAACCATCGTGGAGAAGTCACCGTCGCTGGGAGGTCGCATGGCCCAGCTCGACAAGACTTTCCCCACCATGGACTGCGCGATATGAATCCTCGGGCCTAAGGCCCTGGATGCCGGTCGGCATCCGCTCATTGAGGTCATTTCTAACGCCGAGGTCGTCGGCTGCGAAGGCGAACCCGGCGACTTCCGGGTGCGGGTGCGCAAGAATCCGCGCTATGTGAACGAGGACACGTGTGTCGCCTGCGGATTATGCGTCGAACACTGCCCCCAGGTTGGTGGCAACGAATTCGATATGGGTCTTAAAGCACGCAAGGCAATCTATCGGCCATTTCCGCAGTCAGTCCCCGCGGCCTATGTGATCGATCCCAACGCGTGCCTCAACTTCATGAGCCACCTTACCGAACGCCAGAAAAAACGAATTGCGAAGATTGCCAAGCACAAGCAAAAGGTCGATCCGACCTATGTGCCAAACATATTGGTCTGTGGACACTGCACCTCGGCGTGCGACGTCGACGCGATCGATTTCGATATGCCGGCCGAAGAAACCGAACTCGACGTGGGGTCGATCCTCATCGCAGTCGGCTTCCAGGAGTTCGACGCCACCAAACTGCGTTCCTACGGCTACGGCCGTTACCCCAATGTCATCACCTCGCTTGAACTCGAGCGGATGCTCAATGCCACCGGCGTGACCCAGGGGCATGTGGTTCGGCCTTCTGACCTCGAGACTCCTAAACGCATCGTCTTCATCCAATGCGTCGGCGCCCGAGGCGAGGGGGGGAGGCAATACTGCAGCCGTTTCTGTTGCATGAACGCGGTTAAAGATTCAATGTTGATGCGGCAGCACGATCCGGGGATCGAGGACATCTCAATTCTCTACACGGATCTGCGCGCCTTCGGCAAGGGCTTCGACGAATTCGTACAGCGCTCCTACGACGAAAAAAGCGCCGAGTACATCCGCGGTCGCCCGGCCAAGGTCTATCACAACCTTGATGGTGACACTCTCGAGGTCTTCGTAGAGGACACTCTCGGGCACGAACAGAAGCGCGTCCCGGCCGATCTTGTCGTGCTTTCTGTGGCCGCCGCGCCAAACGACGGCGCGATTCAGCTCGCCGGTACGCTCGGAGTCGAAACAGATCGCAACGGCTTCATCGCCCCGAAAGATGCCGCTGTGTCCGCTGTCGAATCAACCCGAGACGGAATCTTTGTCTGCGGATCAGCAGTCGGACCGCAGGTGATCCCGGACTGCGTCGCGCAAGCATCCGCAGCAGCAGCCCACGCTCAGCTCTATCTCACCGGGCACCGGGTTGAGGACACAAAGAAGCCCGTCGACCCGATGGATCTCTCCGGCCCACCCCGAGTCGGAGTCATGGTCTGCCACTGCGGCGTCAACATTGCAGCTGTTCTCGATGTCGAAGATCTTTCTGCCTATGCGGCTTCGCTTCCCGACGTCGAAGTGGCCGCAGCCGACCTCTTTTCCTGCTCGTCGACCGGCCAGGAAGCTATGGTCGAGATGATTCGCGAACACAAGCTCAACCGCATCGTGGTCGCCGCATGCACGCCGCGCACCCACGAACCGGTCTTTCGCGAGAGCTGCGCGACCATCGGCTTCAATCCCTTCATGCTCGAAATGGTCAACATCAGAGACCAGTGCTCTTGGGTGCACGCCGAGACAAAGCCCGAAGCGCAAGAAAAGGCGCGAACGCTCATTCGCATGGGTGTTGCCCGTGCCCGTCACTTGGAACCTTTGACCGCGGGCGAAGCGCCCATGACGCGAGGAGCACTTGTGATCGGCGGTGGCATTGCCGGAATTCAGGCAGCGACTGATATCGCAGTGCAGGGCTTTCCAGTCACCCTGGTCGAGAAGGGCAACCACCTTGGCGGGCGCCTCGCCGGGCCCAATCTCAAGGTGCTCTACCCCACGATGCGCCCGGCCGCCGAGGTGCTCAAGGAAAAGACGCGTCGCCTCAAAGAAAGTGGCGCACGAGTTCTGCTCGGTTGCGAGGTGGACAACATCACCGGCTTCGTCGGCAGCTTTAAGGCAACACTTTCTGGCAAGGTCAACGAAAAACTGCCCATCGGCGCTGTGGTCCTCGCGACCGGCGCCGATCTCCACGAGCCAACCGCCGAGTATGGTTACGGCGACAAGCCCAACGTCATCACATCTGAACAACTCGAGAACGCATTCTGCTCCGAGGACGACCTGAAGTTCGGCAGCAAGGCACCGAAGTCCGCGAGCTTCATCTTGTGCGTCGGATCGCGCGATCCCGAGTGCTTTGGCGGTTGCTCACGCTACTGCTGCCCAACCGCTATCAAGCAGGCGATCGAATTGCAGGAGCGCGGCATCGACACGACCATTTTTTACCGCGACATCCGAACCGTTTCGGCCGGCGCTGAAGAAATGTATCGCAAGGCTCGCGGACTGGGTGTGCTCTTTATCCGCGTCCCGCCAGGTGACAAGCCCGAAGTCATCGGCGACTCCCGCGCGGAGGCAGTGCGCTGCTATGACGACCTGCTAGCTCGCCGGCTCGAGGTAGCGACGGACCTCGTCATTCTCAGCGTCGGCATGCGCGCACGCCAGCCCGAGACAGCGAAGTTCCACGACATGCTCAAGGCAAGCCTCGGGCTCGACGGATTCTTCCTTGAGCGGCATCCCGAACTCGCACCCGTCGAAACAGCGATCGAGGGTGTTCTCCTTGCAGGAACTGTGCAAGGACCCAAGGACATCGTCGACACTGTGGCTCAGGCCTCCGCCGCGGCAGCCAAGGCTGCGGTCTTTCTTGCCTACGAACGGGTGAAACTCGATCCGGCAGTGGCTGAGGTGGATCAGACCCGCTGTCGCGGTTGCGGCCAATGTGCGACGATCTGCGACTACCAGGCACCTCGACTCCATGACGTAGAGCCGAACGTCGCACTCGCGAGCATCAATCCCTCCCTGTGCAAGGGCTGTGGCACCTGTGCCAGCTGGTGCCCGTCAGGAGCGATCACAGCCAGGCACTTCACCGACGCTCAGGTCAACGCGATGATCGACGCCTTTTTCCCGGATGACACACCGAGCGAGGAGGCTACACCATGAGCACTGCAGCGAAGTGGAATCCCCAGATCGTGGTTTTCGCGTGCAATTGGTGCTCATACGCCGGGGCCGACACTGCTGGGGTTGCCCGCATTCAACATCAACCGCACTTTCGCATGATTCGAGTCATGTGCTCGGGCCGCATCCAACCAGGGTTCGTCCTGCGCGCATTCGAAAAGGGCGCCGACGGCGTCCTAGTCTCGGGGTGCCACTTCGGAGACTGTCACTACATCTTCGGCAACCATCGTGCCGTCGAACAGTTCGACAAGACTGTGAACATGGTCAAGCTGCTCGGCATCGAGGAAGGGCGCCTGCGCCTGGAATGGATTAGCGCTGCCGAAGGTAATCGCTTCGCCGAAGTCATCAACGAGTTCACTGATGAGGTCCGAACGCTCGGCCGGAGCCCTCTTCACGCGGGTCGCCAGCGACGTACCGCAACCGCAAAGGAGGCTTGCTGATGCGCGAGCTTGCCAAGGAAACACGAGCCTGGGCCTGCTATGACTGTGGCAAGTGCACTGCGACGTGCCCAATCTCGCGGGCGGGCTCGCCACTGAGCCCACGACGTCATGTCCTCGCAACGGTCATGGGCCAGCGCGATCAGATCAACGGCCAGAGCGGACTAGAAAGTTGCCTCAGCTGCAGTCTGTGCGACTTCCGTTGCCCTGCCGAGGTGCGTTACACCGATCTCGTCCTGAAGCTTCGTCAGCTGGTCTTCGACGGCTCAGCGCAGCCCGACTGTCCGCATGGAGGAGCGCTGCAGTCAGTGTTTCGCATGATGGCCACAGGCGGCACCCAGCAGAATCGACTTGAGTGGCTCACCGATGACCTTAAGACGGAGAAGAAAAAGGGCAAGGTCTTCTTCTTCACTGGCTGCACGATGTACTACGACGCGTTCTTCCCGGAACACGATCTCAAGACTCTTGATGGAACACGCGCCACGGTCAAGGTGCTCAACGCCCTCGGCATCGCTCCGGTGGTGTCGAGTGACGAAGTGTGCTGCGGCCACGACCTACTGTGGAACGGCGACATGGACAGCTTCGAGGCCCTCGCCCGCCGCAACGCCAAAATTGTCGCCGATAGCGGCGCAAAACTAGTAGTAGCCTCCTGTGCCGAATGCGTGCGCACATGGCGCCGCGACTACACACCCTATCTCGAGGAACCGGTGCAGATCCTGCACATGTCCGAATTCGTCTCCGAGCACCTCGACGAACTCAAGTTCAACGGTGCACCCGAGCAACAGGTGACCTTCCAGGATCCTTGCCGACTCGGCCGCCACCTCGGCGTCTTCGATCCGCCCCGCGTCGTCATGGATGCCCTGCCCGGGGTCGAACTCACCGAAATGACCCGCTCGGGCCAGCGTGCAGCTTGCTGTGCGGGCGGACCATGGTCCAACTGTGATCGCTACGCCAAGCAGATTCAGGTCGAGCGGCTGCGAGAAGCGCGCCAGACCGAGGCTCAAACAATGGTTACCGCCTGTCCCAAATGCCAGGTCCACTTCGCCTGCGCCATGAAGGACCCGAATCTGGCCGACGAGATCCAGATCGAAATGCGCGATCTGAGCGAGCTGGTCGCAGCCGCTCTTAAGAGTTGAGGAACGCCGAAAGGAAGGGATCCTTATGGCAGCAGAAATGATCAAGGACGAGATCCGAGTCGGAGTTTTCGTCTGCGACTGCGGGCTGAACATCGCCGGTGCAGTGGACTGCGGCGCAGTAACCGAGTACGCCGAGACCCTGCCAGACGTAGCGTGCGCGGTCCGCAACAAGTACACCTGCGCTGACCCGGGCCAGAACGAGATCAAAGATGCCGTCCGCGAACACAAGCTCAATAGGGTCGTCGTTGCTTCGTGCTCGCCGCGGCAGCACGAGCCAACGTTCCGGCAGTGTGTGATCGAGGCCGGGCTCAATCCCTACTTGATGGAAATGGCGAACCTGCGCGAACACTGCTCGTGGGTACATCCGGGGGATTGGGACGCGGCAACGGCCAAGGCGAAAGATCTGGTTGCCCTCGCAGTGGCCCGTGCGCGCCTGCTCGAACCTCAGGAAGAAATGACCGTGCAGGTGACCCAGCGCGCACTGGTCATCGGCGGCGGTGTCGCCGGCATTGAGGCCGCTTTGGAAATCGCCGACCAGGGCCATGAGGTGGTCCTGGTCGAAAAGGAAGCGTCCATCGGTGGGATCATGGCTCAGCTCGACAAGACCTATCCCACCATGGATTGCTCGATATGAATTCTCGGCCCTAAGGCCATCGATGCCGGTCGGCATCCACGTATCGAGCTCCTGACCTACTCCGAAGTCGAAGAGGTTTCCGGCTATATCGGCAACTTCTCAGTCAAGATTCGCAAAAAGGCACGCTACGTCGACCCAGAGCTGTGCAACGCCTGCGAGGAGTGCTCCAAAGTCTGTCCGGTCGCCAAACCGGACGAGTTCCAGACGGGGCTTTCCTCTCGCAAGGCGATTCACATTCCCTTCCCCCAGGCGGTGCCCTGTTCCTACATCCTCAACATGGATGACTGTCTCGGCAACAACCCCATCGCGTGCGGCAAGTGTGCCGATGTGTGCGAGAAGAACGCGATCGACTTTGACGACGCAGACGAGTTTGTGGTGCGCGATGTCGGCGCCATCGTCGTCGCCATCGGTCTTGACGTCTACGACCCGACAGAGATGGACGAATACGGCTACACACGGTTCGGAAACGTCATTACGTCTATGGAGTTTGAACGTCTCATTTGCGCCGGCGGCCCCACAGACGGCCACTTCGTGCGTCCTTCGGACCATGAGCGGCCCAAGCGCATCGGCTTTATTCAGTGTGTCGGGTCACGCAATCCCAAAGTTGGCAACCCCTACTGCTCCAACATCTGCTGCATGAACACCATCAAGGACACTTTGCTCCTTGCAGACCACTATCCCGACACCGAGAACGTAGTCTTTTATCAGGACATCCGCGCGTTCGGGAAGTCTTTTGAGGATATGTTCCAGCGCTCCAAGGAGGAGGGCACGCGATACGTCCGTGGTCTGCCGGGCGACATCGAGGAGGACCCCGAGACCGGCACCCTGACAATTACTGTCGAAAACACTACATCCGGCGATCTAGAGCGCCACGAGCTCGACATGGTTGTTCTCTCCGTGGGTGTCATACCACCCAAGGACCGCGACAAGATCTCCAGCCTCCTGACCCTTTCGAAAACCTCCGACGGATTCTTCATGGAGGCCCATCCCAAGCTCAAACCTGTCGACGCACCCACCCGCGGCGTCCACTTCGCAGGTTTTTGCGAGGCCCCGAAGGACATCAAAGAGTCGGTCTGCCAGGCCGGCGCCGCCGCTTCGCGGGTCGGCGCACTGCTCAACGCCGGCAAGATTCAGATCGAGGCGATCACCAGTGTCATCGACTCCGAGGCGTGCAAGAAGTGCGGTATCTGCGCCGGTGTCTGCCCGTACGGCGCCATCGTTTGGCAAAAGGGCCAAATTGCCGAGGTGGTCGAGGCGGCCTGCGCCGGCTGCGGCAACTGCGGCGCGGCGTGCACGTTTGGCGCCATCGAGATGCGCCACTTCACCGACGCGCAGTACATGGCTCAGATACAGACGGTGTTGGCCGAGCAACCCGAGGACAAGGTCTTCTGCTTTGCCTGCAACTGGTGTTCGTATGCCGGCGCCGACATGGCGGGTATTTCGCGCATTCAGTACCCGGCCTCCAACCGTGTTGTGCGAACCATGTGCTCGGCGCGGGTGTCAGAGGACATGATTCTCGAGGCCTTTCGCTGCGGTGCCCCGGTAGTTCTGGTGTCCGGCTGCCACTACGCCGACTGCCACTACATCGATGCCAACCGTATGACCGTCAAACGTGTTAACAAGGTGTGGAACAAACTCGAGAAGGCCGGCGTCCGGCCCGAGCGACTGCAACTCGAGTGGGTCTCTGCAGCCGAGGGCCAGAAATTCGCCAAGGTCATGCGCCAGATGGAAGAATGGCGAAAGACAGTCACCCTAGAAGAGATCGAGTTCACTCGGGAGGCGCTGAAACCAAAACCGAAGAAGGCTAAAGCGGCCAAGAAGAAAGCCGCCGAGGCTCCGGCGGGTTGAAGGGAGACCCACGATGGGAACACAAACGCTGAAGCCCTTCAAATGCTTGATGTGCGGCCATGAGTACGAGGAAACAGTGGATCCTGACAAGGACGAGGAACGCTCGTGCCCGCAGTGCCGATCGAACAGTATCCGGCACCTCAAAGCCAAGAAAGAGAAGGTCAACTGAGGGAAACCTCAGAGGGAGGTCGGCATGGCCGAGTCCTCAAAACCAGACGATGTGGTCCGCGTTAATTTCGCCTTCCGGCGCGAGTTGGCTAAGAAGGTCGAAGGCGACCTCGCGAGCTTCTGCTACCAATGCGGCGCTTGCGTAGGCGACTGCCCAGCGACCACATACGGCGACGAATTCAACCCGCGCGAAATCATGCTCAAGGTCCTCTACGGCCTCGGCGACGAACTCATCCGCGAGGATTCAGTCCTATGGCAGTGCACCAACTGCTACAACTGCCACGAACGCTGCCCGCAGGAAGTGAAGCCGGTCGAGGTCATCATCTCGATGAAGAACATGCTCGCCGATCGCGGATTCATACCACCCACCGCGGTCAAGGTGATCAAGACCTTCATGGACACAGGTCGAACCGCCCCAATCAACCCGGCGGTCGACAAGCAGCGCGCCAAGTTCGGTCTCGCACCGATGAAGCCGGTCCCAATGGACGAGATTCATCGGCTCCTGGAACCTGAAGTCGAGGAAGGGGTCACCTCATGAAGCGATTTGCCTTCTTCCCCGGCTGCCTTATTCCGGCGCGCCACCCAGCGATGGAGTTTGCGATCCGTCACACACTGCCCAATCTGGGAATCGACATCGTCGACCTCGAAGGAGCCTCCTGCTGCCCGGATCCGATCTTCTTCAAGTCCAAAGACAAAGTGGACTGGTTGTCGGTCGCGGCGCGAAATCTATGCTTGGCTGAGGATCTCGGCCTCGACATCTTCACCAACTGTTCCGGCTGCACCGCCACTCTGTCGGAGACCTATCACCTTCTGGCGGAGGATGCCGAACTCAAGGACCGCGTCAACCAGCGCCTTAAACGGATCGGCCGCGAGTACAAGGGCACGTCCCGCATCCGTCATATCGCAACTCTGGTACGCGACGAGGTCGGCTACGACACGGTCAAGAAGTCGGTCGTCCGCCCCCTCACCGGGCTCAAAGTCGCCATCCACTATGGCTGTCACCTGCTCAAACCGAGCCGCATCATGCAGGTTGATGATCCCGACAACCCGGAAGTCATGGAGCGACTGGTCGAAGCTCTCGGCGCGACACCGGTTCGCCACCGCAACTGGTACCTGTGCTGCGGCAAGGCTTGCAAGAGTGACGACATCCCAAACAATATGATGCACGATCTATTGTCGACCGTGAATGACGAACAGGCTGATATCCTAGGTATGATCTGCCCCACATGTTTCGGACAGTTCGACCACGGCCAGATGAAAGTCTCCAAGCTCTTCGACGAGGATTTTCACACGCCGCCTATCTACTACTTCCAGCTCCTCGCTTTCGCCCAAGGGGTGCCGTACGCGAAACTCGGATTTGAGCGCCAGCGCTTTAAGCCTGAACGCCTGTGCGCTTTCGAAGACGCTCCTCCGGACAGCGGAGGGGACGCGCAGGCAATGGCGGAGGCCTAGCCGGACCGGTGGTGAATTCCTGTTGACCGCCACCCGGCAGAGGCCGATCCGCCAGGGCCAGCCTCGGCGCCGAGTCAGGGAGGCTGAGGATGGACACGCATCTGGCCGAGTCGAAAGGTGTGACCGAAGATAGAATCGAGGGGCGTGCAATTGTCATCGGCGGTGGCATCGCCGGCATACAGGCGGCTCTGGACCTTGCCGACGCCCGCATCCCCGTGACATTGGTGGAGAAGTCGCCATCCCTGGGCGGGCGAATGGCCCAACTCGACAAGACCTTCCCAACCATGGACTGCGCGATTTGAATCCTCGGGCCGAAGGCCATGGATGCCGGTCGGCATCCACTTATCGAGGTCATCACAAACGCCCAGGTCATCTCCTGCGAGGGTGAGGCTGGGAGCTTCAGAGTCCAGCTGCGCAAGGAGCCCCGATTCGTCAAGGAGGACATCTGCGTCAGCTGCGGCGAGTGCATCGATGCGTGCCCCGTTTCCGTCGGGGACCAGGACTTCGACTCCAAGATGGCGCCGCGTAAGGCCATCTATCGTCCGTTCCCGCAGTCGGTGCCTGCGGCCTTTCTGATCGACCACCCACAGGAGGCGCCGTGCAAACTCAGCTGTCCGGTCGGTCAAGATGTGCAGGGCTATCTCGCCCTGGTTGCCGAAGGCAAGTTCGCCGAAGCTCATGCGCTGATTCGGCGTACCAACCCTTTGCCTGGCGTATGCGGCCGTGTGTGTTACCACCCTTGCGAGGAACACTGTCGTCGCGCAGCTATCGACGAACCACTGGCCGTCAAGAACATCAAGAGGTTCGTTACCGAGAACACTCCTGTACCCGAGGAGCTACTCGCATCTGTTGAACCCACCGGCAAGCGGGTCGCGATCGTCGGCTCCGGACCAGCTGGTCTCGCCGCAGCACACGAGCTGGCGATTCGTGGCCACCAGGTGACGATCCACGAAGCTGCTGCTGAGAGCGGCGGTATGCTGCGTCTTGGAATTCCGGCCTACCGTCTGCCACGCCCGGTGCTGGACGCCGACATCGACGCGATCCGCAAGCTCGGAGTGGATATCGTCACGGAGGCAGAAGTCGACTCAACCGGTCTTGCAGCGCTTCGCGACACCTTCGATGCCGTCTTCTTAGCAACCGGCGCTCACCGAGCCATCTCTCTTGAGGTTCCAAACGGCAACATTCGCGGCGTACTTCGTGGAATCGAGTTTCTCCGTCAGGTGAATCTCGGAGAAACGGTCGATACCGGACGCCTGGTGGCTGTCATCGGTGGCGGCAACACCGCCGTCGATGCTGCTCGCACCGCTCTCCGCCTTGGAGCTGAGTCCGTCCGCATCGTCTACCGGCGCTCGCGGGCCGAAATGCCCGCGGACGACGAGGAACTCGTTGCTCTTAAAGCAGAGGGCATCGAGATTGACTTTCTCGTAGCGCCAAAGCAGATCCTCTCAGATTCCGACCGCGTTACCGGTATTGAGCTCCAGCAAATGAAACTCGGAGAACCGGACGACGGTGGCCGGCGACGGCCCGTCCCAGTTTCGGGCTCGGAAACTACGATCGACGTGGACACGGTGATTCTG
The DNA here is from genome assembly GCA_024229275.1 of bacterium. Classification (GTDB taxonomy): domain Bacteria; phylum Acidobacteriota; class Thermoanaerobaculia; order Thermoanaerobaculales; family Sulfomarinibacteraceae; genus JAAESQ01. The sequence continues at coordinate 14,388 of JAAESQ010001492.1, forward strand.
GCAATCGGCCAGAAACCCGAAACGAACCTGCTCGAAGAGAGCGGCATTCAGCTCACCCGGTGGGACACGATTGCAGTCAACGCGTTGCACTGCCAGACCAACGTAGAAGACGTGTTCGCAGGCGGCGACGTCGTACGCGGTCCTTCCTCGGTTGTCGAGGCCATGGCCGATGGCCAACGTGCTGCGCGAGCCATCGACAATCTACTCCACGGTCGCCCACTTGAACACGAGCTCAAACCGCCTGCCGTGCTCCCGGAACCGATAACCGAAGAAGAGCGGCTGACGCTCAGAATCTCCACTCCAGCGCGCCCGCGAATGGAGATGCAGACACTGGATCCCGTTGTACGAGGCAGCCACTTCGGAGAGGTGGAAATCGGATTCACCGAGGAGGATGCACGCCAGGAGGCGATCCGTTGCCTCAACTGCGGCGTGTGCTCCGGTTGCCGCCAGTGCATGAGCGCTTGCGAGGTCGGGGCGATCGATCTTGAGATGCAATCCTTGGAACTCGAGCGCACGGCTGGAGCGATTCTGGTTGCGGTTGGCTTCAAGGAATTCGACGCCGAGCGACTCGGGAATTACGGCTACGGACGCTTCGCCGACGTGATCACCAGTCTCGAACTCGAACGGATGCTGAACGCCTCCGGTCCAACTGGCGGGCATGTCGTGCGCCCTTCGGACCGTCAAACGCCAAAGCGGATCGTCTTCGTCCAATGCGCCGGGGCGCGAGGTGAGGGGGGACGCCACTATTGCAGTCGTTTCTGCTGCATGAACGCAGTCAAAGACTCGATGCTGGTCCGACAACACGACCCCGAGATTGAGGACGTGACCATCCTCTACACCGATCTCAGAGCTTTCGGTAAGGGATTCGACGATTTCGTGCAGCGGTCGAAGGACGAGGAGAGCGCCATCTATGTGCGCGGTCGGCCGGCGAAGATCTCGCTCGACCAGAATCAGTCATCACTCGAGGTATTCGTTGAGGACACGTTGGCGCACGAACAGCAGAGAATCACGGCCGATCTCGTGGTGCTCTCAATTGCAGCGGCACCAAACCTCGGCGCTACCCAACTTGCGAGCGCGCTGGACATTGAGACCGACGACTATGGCTTCATCGCCCGCAAGGATCCTGCAATCTCGGCAGTGGAGACCACCCGCAAAGGCATTTTCGTGTGTGGTAGTGCGGTCGGACCGCAGGTCATCCCGGACTGTGTGGCGCAAGCCTCGGCAACGGCCGCGAGGGCGCAGGCTTTCCTGGGAGGGTCGCGAGTTGAAGAAAGTCAACAACGCGTTGAACAGCTCGATTTGAGCGGACCACCCCGCATTGGTGTCATGGTCTGTCACTGCGGCGCCAATATCGCCGGAGTGCTCGACGTCGAGGACCTCGCTGCCAGTGCCGGGTCGTTGCCTGACGTCGAAATTGCTGTCACCAACCTTTTCACCTGCGCCACAACAGGACAGGACGAAATCGTCGCGCTCATTCGCGAGCACAGGCTCAATCGGGTCGTTGTCGCCGCATGCACTCCGCGAACACACGAGCCCGTGTTTCGGGCGACGTGCGATCGCGTCGGTCTCAATCCCTACATGTTCGAGATGGTCAACATCAGAGATCAGTGTTCATGGGTTCATGCTGGATCTCGCGCAGAGGCGCAGTCAAAGGCACAGGCGCTGATTCGGATGGGTATCGCCAGGGCTCGTCACCTCGAGCCGCTCCAAGCCGGTGAAGTACCGATGACCCGATCAGCTCTCGTGATCGGTGGAGGCATCGCCGGAATTCAGGCTGCTACTGACATTGCAGCACAAGGTTTTCCAGTCACCCTGGTCGAGAAAGAGGACCGTCTGGGCGGACGCCTCAACGAGCCGATGCTCAAGAACCTGTACCCCAACCTACGTCCCGCAATAGAGGTTTTGTCCAACAAGCTCGAGGACCTTCGACGTTCCGGAGCACGGGTCGTGACGAGTACCGAAATTGCAACCATCAACGGATTCGTGGGCAGTTTCGAGGCGACACTCACCGGAGACACAGAAGAGTCCATTCAGGTTGGAACCATCATTCTTGCCGCCGGCGCCGATCTATATGAGCCCAACGGAGAGTACCGATACGGCGAACTTCGTCACGTCATCACCAGTGAAGAGTTAGAGGCTGCCTTTTGTTCCAAGGAGGGAATCCCCCTGATACAGGGTCGAACACCATCCAGTGCAGCATTCGTCCTGTGTGTCGGATCTCGCGATCCAGACGGTTTCACTGGCTGCTCACGCTACTGCTGTCCAACCGCAATCAAGCAAGCTATGCAACTCAATCGACTGGGTATAGACAGCACCGTTTTCTATCGAGATATCCGGACGATTTCGACCGGTGCCGAGGAAATGTACCGCGAGGCGAGACGCATGGGGGTTCTTTTTGTTCGCGTCCCTACCGGGGCCAAACCCGAGGTCCTGGGCGAAGAGCGTGCCGAATCGGTCCGGTGCTTTGACGATTTGTTGGGAAAGAGAATCGAAGTACCCGCAGAGCTTGTCGTGCTGAGCGTCGGCATGCGACCACGGCAACCGGAAACAGCGAAGTTCCATGATCTCCTCAAAGCCAATCTCGGACTCGATGGTTTCTTCCTCGAAAGGCATCCGGAGCTTGCTCCGGTCGAAACCGCAGTGGAGGGAGTGCTACTGGCAGGGACGGTTCAGGGGCCGAAGGACATCGTCGACTCTGTGGCACAGGCTTCTGCGGCCGCTGCCAAGGCTTCGGTCCTGCTCGCCTACGAAACCGTGCGCCTCGATCCGGCGGTGTCCGTTGTCGATGAAGAGAAGTGCCGAGGGTGCGGTCAGTGCGTCGACATCTGCCAATTTCACGCACCAGAGTTGCTCGAGGCAGAGCCGGACGTCTGGGTGTCGTCTATCAACCCCTCTTTATGCAAAGGTTGCGGCACGTGTGCCAGCTGGTGTCCGTCAGGCGCTATTGCTTCGAAGCACTTCACTGACGACCAGGTTCACGCAATGATCGACGCAGTCTTTTCATAATCCGCCATCCCGACAGTTCTTGTGTTGGGAAGTACGGGTTAGGGTATGATTAAAGGTAGACAAAAGCCGAGCTTACAGCAGGGTACCGCCACAGGCCGCCCTGATTACGATTCGCGGGCACCGGTCGGAGCCGAGTGAGTGAGTGTTGTCGACTCCGCGATGAGCCTCGCACTGGCGGTATCTCCGGACCGGCCCCTTAGCAGAGTCCCATGAGGACATGACCGTGGTCGGGCCAGAAGGGACTATGGGCTATGGAGAAGACAGTAACCCTTAAGGATCGTACGACGGTCTTGATCCGCCACATGGAGCGGGACGACGTTCAGGCGTCGTTCGACTTCTTCCAGAAGTTGCCTCCGGAAGACCGGAAGTATCTTCGCGTCGACGTTGCGAACTGGGAGTTTGTTGATCGTCGCGTGCGCCTCAGTGACGACCCTGGAGTCGAGCGTTTAGTTGTGCTCGACGATGATGAGATCGTCGGCGACGGCGCGTTGGAGCTTGCTGGCCATGGCTGGGGCGAGGGAGCAGCCGAGATCCGCCTCATCATCGCCCGTCACTTCCAACGCACGGGGCTCGGAACGACGCTAGCCCGTGAGCTGCATTTCCTCGCCGCGCAGCACAAGGTCGACCGCCTCATCGCCCGCCTTCTGCGGCCGCAGGCCGGCGCTCACCAGATTCTCCACAATCTTGGATTTCACGAGGAATTTCTGGTCCCGAGAATGTCGCGCGATCGCTCCGGAGAGCTGCAGGACATGATCATCATGCGCTGCAACCTGATCGACTATTGGCGCGAGATGGAGACTGTGGCTGAGCTGTCCGACTGGCGCCGCGCACGATAGTCGATCTCAAACTTGATCTCCCGAACGGTATGGTGAGGTTTCCATAGTTTCTCAAATGAGAAAAGATCTCATATTGAGACTGCATGCGCCATTTTTCACAAGAAACTATTGATTATGAAGGCCTTGACGATCTCAGAAGCGGACCATAGTTTGTTAACCAGGTTGAATTTCAACGAAGTAGTTAACAAGGTGTAATTCTCATATGAGTAGGATCGGCGTCTTCGTTTGCCACTGCGGCGAGAATATTTCTCGCACTGTTTCGGCAGAGGAAGTGGCCGAGTTCGCCAGCCAGGTCCCCGGCACAGTCTTCGCCGCTGACTACCCCTACCTGTGCTCAGCTCCAGGCCAGAAAATCCTCACCGAAGCGATCAAGGAAAACGATCTCACCGGCGTCGTCGTCGCCGCGTGTTCACCTCAGCTGCATGAACCTACTTTCCGCACTGCCGCGGCTCAAGCCGGCCTCAATCCCTACCTCTGCGAGATCGCTAATATTCGCGAACAATGCTCGTGGGTGCATCGTGAGAAGGGGGCCGCCACCGCCAAGGCCTGCCAGATCGTCGCGGGAACTGTCGAACGAGTGAAGCTAGCACGCCCTCTCGAGCCGCTCGAGGTTCCGGTGACAGATCGTGCCCTGGTGATCGGTGGCGGCATCGCCGGCATCCGTTCGGCTCTCGACATCGCCAATTCCGGACACGAGGTTGTGCTCGTCGAGCGAGAACCCTCACTCGGCGGGAATATGGCCCGACTCTCGGAGACCTTTCCGACCCTCGACTGTTCGCAGTGCATCCTGACTCCGTTGATGGTCGAGGTAGCACGCCATCCCAATATCGAAGTGCTGACCTACAGCGAGGTCGAGGAGGTCAGCGGATACGTCGGAAACTTCACAGCTCAAATACGCCGGAAACCCCGTTTCGTGCGTGCTGATGATTGCACCGGCTGTGGTGACTGCGCCGAGGCCTGCCCAGAAACGACGCCCAATGAGTTCGACGTAGGTCTTCGCACACGCAAGGCTATCTATATCCCGTTCCCACAAGCCGTGCCGTCGGTCTACACACTCGACGCCGATCGCTGTCTGAATGCCAATCTGGAGTCACCGACGGGCTTTCGAGTACTTGGCTGCGTGCGCTGTGAAGAAGTGTGTGAGCCAAAAGTCATTGACTTCGATATGACTGCAGAAACTGTCGAGCGCCAGGTCGGCGCGATCATCGTCGCCACGGGCTACGACTTGATGCTCGAGGAACAGGCGACGGAACTCGGTTATCGCCAGCATCCCGACGTCCTGGACGGCCTCGAGTTCGAGCGACTGCTGTCGGCTTCCGGGCCGACGGACGGAATGGTCCGCCGACCTTCAGACGGGAAGGTACCCAAGGACGTCGTCTTCATACAGTGCGTCGGTTCACGCAACCCGGAGCACGGGGTCTCGTACTGCTCACGCATCTGCTGCATGTACACCGCCAAGCACGCATTGCTCCTCAAACACAAGGTGCCGGACTCACGTGCTTATGTCTTCTTCATGGACGTCCGCGCAGCAGGAAAAGGCTATGAGGAGTTTGTCCAGCGTGCGATCTCCGAAGAACATGTCATGTACATACGTGGCAGGGTCAGCCAGGTCTTCGAGGAAAATGGCTCCTTGCGCGTACTCGGTGTCGACACGCTATCCGGCCGGACGGTGCAGATCGATGCAGACATGGTCGTCCTGGCAGCCGCCGCGAAACCTGCAGTCGACAACGACCTCGCAGCGAAACTGCGGCTCCCCGTTGACTCGCACGGCTTCTTCCAAGAGGTTCACCCCAAGCTGCGTCCTGTTGAAACCGTAACCCCTGGCATCTTCATCGCCGGGACCGCGCAAGCACCCCGCGATATTCCGGATACCGTAGCCCAGGCGTCGGCCGCCGCTTCAAAGGGAACGGAGCTGCTGTCTTCATCAGTTCTGCTCCGCGATCCGACATCGGCGACCGTCAACGAGGGCGCCTGCGCCGGATGTCTCGAGTGCCAGCTGGTGTGCCCGTACCAGGCGATAGAAGCAGTCGACATTCTCAACACGGAGGGTGAACCCATGCGAGTGGTCGCCAGAGTTAACTCCGCCGTGTGCGAGGGCTGCGGCATCTGCACCGTCACCTGCCGCGGTTCCAACATCGATCTTGCCGGCTGCAGTGAAGAAGAGATCTTTGCTCAGCTGGGAGCGCTGGGACGACTGCCGAGCAAACTCCAAGCGGAGGGAATGGAATGAGTCGGCTGCAAACGCAGCCGTCCTCCGATCTCCCCGACACAGCAGGATGGGAACCGCATCTCGTCGCCTTCGTATGCAAATGGTGTAGTTCCGCTGGCGCCGACATGGCGGGTACGACACGCAGGTCGTACCCTGCCAACGTCCGCCTTGTACGTTTCCCATGTACCGGTCGCATGAACCCACTTTTCATTTTGAAGGCCTTCGATCAGGGTGCAGACGGCGTCTTGGTATCGGGCTGCCATCCCGGCGATTGTCACTATGTCCAGGGCAATCTGGTGGCGCGGCGGCGCTTCGCTCTATTTCGCTCTTTGGTGGATTTCATCGGCCTGGATCTCAACCGTTTGCACTTCGCTTGGGTGTCTGCCGCTGAGGGGGTCAAATGGACCGAGGTCGTCAAGGAAGTGACGGCGAGCGTCCGCCAGGTTGGTCCGTTGCCGTTGTGGACGGCTCCAGCCGATACTCCCGAGTTGCCGGCGGTCGAATCAGGTTCGACGCCGTCTACCTCCGGGCTCCTTCCCAACAATGAACTACAGGCCGTCACTGGCCATCTTAAAAACCTCTTTGCCTCTCTTCTGCGGGACAACAGCATCACAACTGCATACGGTTACTCCGAGGGCTCACTCCCCGGACGAATGGTGCCCGCCAGATTCACCACGCCTGACGAGGTCGAAGCCCTCACTTGGGGCACGGGATGTCTGACCAACCTGACGGCCTATCTCTCACGCGAGGGCGACGACGACACGACAGCTCTGATCGTCAAACAGTGCGATGCCGGCGCCGTCACCGGACTCATTCGCGAGGGTCAGATCGATCGCGACAAACTCGTTCTCATCGGCGCCCCGTGCGACGGTGGACCATCAGAAAAGTGCCGCGGTTGTAGCGGTGCAAGCTCACCGATCTGCGACTGGATCGTGACCGCCGATGGCGCAGTCCAGAACACTCCAGCGGCGCTCGAGCCCCACGTGAACGGATGCGAAGAATTGGACGCAGAGATCGCGGCTATCGAGGCCCTTTCAGCCGAGCACAGGTGGCAATACTGGCAGGATCAGTTTGCTCGCTGTCTTCGCTGCTACGCGTGCCGAGCTTCGTGTCCAATGTGCTATTGCGAAACCTGCATTGCCAATAAGCACCAGCCGCAGTGGATACCGACAACGATCAACGAGCGAGGCAACGCCGCCTGGAACATCGTTCGCGCCCTTCACCTGATCGGGAGGTGCACGAGCTGTGGAGAGTGCTCTCGGGTGTGCCCAGCCAACCTCCGGCTGGACTTACTGAGCCGCAAACTCAACCAGGAGGTTGAGCGGCTTTTTGGTAGCGAGCTGCCATTGGACGCCGAAACGCCCACCGTTCTGAACCTGTTTCGAATGGATGATCCAGATGACTACATCCGGTAAGAACGTGCTTGGCTGGCAGGTCAGTGAGGCCGAGCTCAGGGCGTGGCTCGACACCCTTATTGAGGGGAACGCCTCTGTCGTAGCCCCGGTTCAGGTCCAACATCAGCGTTTGTATCGCGCGCTCACAAACTCGGCCGAGGCGACCTTCGAATCCGGCAAGACCGAGTGGTCGCCAAAGGAGTTTCTCTTTCCCCGCTCCGAGGTTCTGTTCTCCTTCTCCAAGCGGGGAAACCGCATTCAACTGTCCGACCCGCCCGCCGCGAACCAGAATCAAGTCATTGTCGGAGTGCGCAGCTGCGATGCAACCGGTCTCAAGCGACTCGATGCGGTTTTTCTGGATCAGCAGCAGGATCTTCTCTACTCGCAACGGAGAGAGAACACGACGGTCGTCGGTCTCGCCTGTGACGCGCCAGATCCCGAGTGCTTCTGTACCGCAGTCGGCATCTCTCCGGTCGGGAGTGAAGGTTGCGATCTCCAGTTGGCCGCTATCGACGAAAACACATGGCTGCTTTGCCCGATTACCGAGCGCGGCCGAAGACTGGCGGAGGACACCTGCACCGCCTGGATGCCGGCGACCCAAGCCGACGTCGAAGTCCTCGGCCAGCACGAACACAGAGTCGCTGAGGAGATCCACAGGCAACCGCTGGCAGACACGTGCTCGTCGATACTCGAGGACAGCTTCGACCATCCAGTATGGAAGCGCCTCGCAGAAACATGTCTCGGGTGCAGCATCTGTGCGTCGGTATGCCCATCGTGCTCTTGCTTCGACATGAATCATGAAGGAGATGCGTGGGGCGGTTCACAGTACCGGTCGTGGGACGGCTGCACCTTCGGGCTGTTCACCAAGCACGCTTCGGGTCACAACCCGCGATCAACCAAAGGCCATCGCTTTCGACAGCGCGTGTTGCACAAGTTCGCCTTCCGCAAGCCGGACGAGCCGTTCAGGTGCGTCGGCTGTGGGCGGTGTCTTGATCTCTGCCCCGCTGGTCTCGATATACATGCGGCAGTGCGACGCGTAGTTGAGTCCGCGCCCGAAGGGGTGACATGAGCACAGCCAACCCCTACCGACCGCGCCTGATGCGAATTGCCGACCTGCACGAGGAAACCGCCGACGTCCGCACCCTCGAGCTCGAGTTCGCGGAGTCGGACGTGGATCTCGATTTCGCAAGCTGGAAGCCAGGGCAGTTCGGCGAGTTCACGGTCTTCGGCCACGGCGAATGCGTCTTTGCCATCTCGAACGCTCCTCCCTCCAACGGTCACGCAGCTTCCCAACCCGATCCACTACCCACGATCGAGTGCACATTTCGTTCGATCGGTAAAGTCACGACAGCTCTGAGACGGTTGGGGGTTGATGGAATCATCGGTTTCCGAGGACCCTACGGCAACTCTTTCCCTGTTGAGGATTGGTACGGAAAGGACCTCGTTTTCATCGGCGGCGGAATCGGCATGGTGGCGCTTCGATCCCCACTGCTGACGGTTCTGCGACAGCGCGAGATTTTCGGTGACATTGCAGTCTTGAACGGCGCACGTACCGTTGCAGATATCGTCTATTGCGAGGAGATGGAGCAATGGTCTGGGTACGACGGAGTCGATGTCGTCCGTACCGTTGATCCCGGTGGAGAAACTCCGGATTGGGACGGCAAGGTCGGTCTGATTCCGCAGGTGTTTAAAGAGATGGAGCTAGCACCAGACGGTCGAGTCGTGGTTGCCTGCGGCCCTCCTGTGATGCTTCATTTCTTGTTCCTCGCTCTGAAGGAGCTTGGCTACTCGCCCGATCAGGTCGTCACAACCCTCGAGAACAAGATGAAGTGCGGCATTGGTCACTGCGGCCGGTGCAATGTTGGACCGTTCTATGTCTGCCGTGACGGCCCGGTGGTGACGTGGCAACAACTCAACGAACTCCCAAACGACTTCTAGGGGGCAACGGAAGCGACCATGGCAGGCAAGATCATTCCAGACGGGGACATTCGGGACGCCATACTCGACGCAGGAGGAGAACAAGCGTACAAGTGCTATCAATGTGGCACGTGCATGGCGGTCTGCCCCTGGTCTCAGGTTGATTCCGTTGTCTTCCCGGTCTACCGAACACCGCAGGCGGTCAAGTACGGCTCCATTCTAAACAGCGAAGATCCTGAGGACATCGAACGTGAAGTCACTGAGGTCTATCGCTGTGTCGGCTGCGAAGCGTGCTCCACACGATGTCCGCACGCCGTGAGCCTGCCCCGCATCATGCGTGCGATTCGCCGCATTTTGGTCGAGTTCGGGTCCTTTCCTCCCGAGCTCAGTGACTCCGTCACCAGAATTCAAAGCGCCGGCAATCCCTTTGGCGAAGAGAGAGAGCGCCGCGCCGACTGGGCTAGCGACGCGGATGTCCCGATCTTCGACGGTGGGCAGGACTTCGTCTACTCTCCGTGTTGCGTTCCAGCCTACGACCCACGCGCGATGAAGGTCGCCCGAGCGACTGTCAACGCTCTCCGTCTGGCTGGGGTCAGCTTTGGCATCCTCGGTGGCAAGGAATCGTGCTGCAGTGAAAGCCTGAGACGCGTCGGCGCCGAAGATGTGTTTCAGGAGACCGCCTCCAGCAACATCACCGCGTTTGCCCAAGCGGGCGCCACAAATGTTCTCGTCACATCGCCTCACTGCATGTGCACCTTCGCCAACGAGTACCCCGAGATGGGCGCCGATTTTCAGGTCACCCATCAGGTGGTCCTCTTTCAGCAACTCATTCGGGAGGAGAAGTTGAATCCCTCGCGGCCTCTCGGAAAGCGTGTTGTCTACCACGACCCCTGCACCCTTGGTCGGCAGAGCGGCATATTCGAACAGCCGAGAGAGGTCCTGTCATCGATTCCAGATCTCGAGCTGCTTGAGATTCCACACTTCTCCCACGAGAACAGTCTTTGCTGCGGCGGAGGGAGCGGAGGAATCTGGCTCGAGCGTCCCAAGGGTGAACGGATGTCAGACATCAGAGTTGAACAGGCAGCAGCGACCGGCGCCGACATTCTTGCGGTTGCTTGCCCCTACTGTCTCCAGATGTTTGAGGATTCGGTCAAAACGATGGGCCTCGACCTCGAGGTCAAAGACATCGCCGAGTTGTTGGCCGACTCGCTTGTATGAGGCATTCCGATGAAGCTCGTGAGTGATTTAGTCGGCTTTTCTGAGAAATGGAGGTTGAACCTCGAAGGCGTCCGAAATAGACTTGAATGAGAGTCTTCGATAGTTCAAGGGTCATTGATCGCAGTGCATCAGATTGGTGGTGGCTATGGAATGCATCAAGTGTGTCAGCATTTTCAAAGAGGTCGGACAGGCCTTCAACCTACCTATCAGTACACCCGAAAAGCTCGAACTCGTCGCAAAAGCCATCGTCGAGAATCTTGACCTGAAGGGCTGCCACTTCCGCCTTGTGAGCCGCGATCAGAGCCTGCTGGAGCACATCGCCTCTTTCGGTCTCAGCCAGGAGTTTCTCGACAAGGGTGCAGTGGATGCCGAGAGGAGTGTTGCCGAAGCCCTGGAAGGCGGCACCGTGATGGTTGAAGACTGCTCTAGCGATCCACGAATTCAGTACCCGCGGGAGCATGCGCGGGAGGGCATTGTTTCGCTGCTCACGGTACCGCTGAGAGCTCGCGGCCAAGTGATCGGTGTGATGCGCCTCGCGACCGGTCAGAGTCGCACCTTCGCCGAGCAAGAGCTGACCATGATAGACACGGTGGCTGCATTTTCGACCAGCGCCATTACCCAATCGATGTTTCACGACATCCTTGGTGACGTGAATACCGCAGTACGGTCCTCACTCGATCTCAAGGGGGTTCTAGAGGCTATCGTCCAAGTTGTCTCAGAGAGCCTGCGTGCACGAGGTTGCACCATCCGTCTCCTCGATAGCAGGGACAACCTCGAGCTGCGCGCAGCATTCGGCCTCAGCGGCCATTACCTTGACACCGCATCCAGCGACCCCGGCAGCGGCGTTAAGGAAGCGTTGAAGGGCGAGTGCATCGACATTCTTGACACACGCAACGACCCCCGAATTCGGCACCCTCAAGAAGCTCGTCAAGAAGGAATAGCCTCTGCACTCTTCGTGCCGCTGATGAATCGCGAGGAAGCCATCGGCGTTTTGTCGGTCTACACTCACAGGCCATACGAATTCTCAAGCGACGAGAAACAACTGATGATCACCATTGGTGAGCAGTGCGCGTTGGCGATACGCAACGCACAGATGTACGCCGCGATCAAACGCAAGTACGAGGACGTCGTGGATGAATTTCACCAGTGGTTTGAGCATTACAGGACCTTTCCAGTACGAACTGACCAGTCGTCGTAGTGCAATCCGCTGCAATTCGCTCTGCGAATTGCAATGGAGGATGATTTTCAGTCTCAATACGCTTGATGTTCTTCCATCCTGATCTCATGTTGTAGGAACGAGAAGAGCCGAAGACAACATCGATAAGGGCATTGCCCAAGGATCGAACCGTCGATCGCAAATGGAGGAGAACGCCATGGAATCGTCCGCGACTTTGCCCATAGCCCCAGCGACCCAGGTAGAAACGACCGTGTCCCTCAAGGATGATCGAGAAGTCGTTATCCGGACAATGACACCGAGGGATGCGGAGATGTCATACGAGTTCTTCTGCGGCCTGCCGGACGAGGATCGACGCTATCTTCGCGTCGATGTCACTCGCCACGACCTTGTGAAAAGCAGAATTCTCGAAATGTCTGGCGAACGAGTCGAACGATTGGTAGCCGTTCAAGGGGAAGCCATCGTCGCTGACGGTGCGCTCGAACTCGCTGGTCACGGATGGGGCGACAA
>JAAESQ010001493.1 GCA_024229275.1 bacterium
CATGTCGGTGATAACGGTCTGGTCTGGCCCGGCGCCTTGAAGTGTAATCGCTCTGTTGACCATTCTCACCGTTGTTGTCCAGGTCGTCGTGCAGGCCGGAACTGAGACAGTGTCTCCTTCATTCGCCCCGTCTATCGCCGTCTGCACATCAGCCGGTGAACAGCTTGTTGACGGAATCACAGCGGTGTGGCCTATAGCCTGTGAACCAATTATCACAATCGCAGCCAGTCCGAGGCTCACCTTCTGCCTATTCATGTTCAGTCTCCCAATCGCGCATTGGACTCAGTTTGCGCTTAGATATTAGCCGATGACTGAGGCGAATCAGTGTGATAGCTCACTCTAGGCAACGGGGCGAACGGGACGAACGGCTATACGGAGCAACGGCAGGACGGTAGAACAGCGAATGGTCAGCAGCAAAGGCTTCGGTGGGAGGGGCTAATGAGCTGGGGCGTACTGGTTTTTGGACCACTAAGCGCGCTAGAAGCACAAAAATGGAAACCAGGGCGGATCGGAGATCCGCCTTTTCTCTCTTCTTTATGTTCTCCTTCTTGTGATTTGTGAGCTTTGAGATTAGAACCTCACGTGCCCATCAGTTGTTCTGGATTCAGGAGAGGTTGCTGTGCGTGCTCGCAATTCACACGCCTACATCTCAGAAGCAACAACGCTCACATTCGTAGCACCTGTCTTACCATTCGTTGCAGAATCTTGGCTCTTCCCTGCAACACCATAGCTTTCGCCGTGCATCGACTGTACCTTCTCTGATCGACATGAGCATAACTTCGAATCGATTCAACCAGAGGAGGAATACTTAATGAAACCCCTGACCCGGCACGCAGCACTACTCAGCCTTGGCGTCGCACTCCTTCTGTTCGTCAACCCTGCCGATGCGCAATCGAGCAACCCTGACAAATGGACGTTCGAGATTGCACCTCTTTCGGTCTGGGCGGTGAAACTTGGCGGAACGATGACGATGCAGGGCCCAAGGGGTCCATTTGTGACCGATTTTGCCGAAGCGTTCGACAGCTCCGAGGCTGTTTTCTCGGTTCATTTCGAGGCGAAGAGCGGAGCCTGGATTCTGTTCGGGGATGTCAGCCGACTCGACGGCAGTGGGCGTCAACCTGTGGCCGATCCTCCGATTGAGCCGGCCCAAGTGGACTTCGAGCAAACCCTGATCGAGCTGGGTGCTGCTTATCACATCGGCTCAAGTACTTCGTTTGTGTTCGGGACTCGCTACGCGTCTGTCGATCCCAGGACAAAATTGCCGTGCGGCATCGTCCTCAACCCGTCACATTCGTGGACCGACGTCTTCGCCGGCCTCATGTGGCGTCCGCACATCTCAGAGAGATGGGTGTTCTTGGGCCGGGTCGATCTCGGCGCAGGGAGTTCCGACCTCGCGATCAACGCAGCGGCGATCTTCGATGTAAAACTTGGCCGCGCCGTTGCTCTGATGTTCGGCTACCGTTACTTGGACATGGATTTTGAGCACCGGAAGTTCGGCTTCGGCTACGACGCATCGCAGAGAGGACCGATGGCTGCACTGCGGTTTTTCTGGTGAGGCAAGACAAAAAGCTATACGGGGCGAACGGCTATACGGGGCAATGGCAGGACGGCAGAACAGCGAATGGACAGCAGCAGAGGCTTCGATGGGCGGAGCTACCGAACCGGCAAGCACGAGTTTTTGAACCACGAAGGTCACAAAGAGCACAAAGATGGAAATATGGGCGGATCGAAGATCTGCAAACACTCTTCATTGCGATCTCCTTCGTGTACTTTGTGAGCTTAGTGGTTCAATCCTCACGGGCGTTTCGGCTTTGAAGTGCTGCCCTCGTTGCTCATCTCAGTGCACGAGCTTTGACCATGAGCTGCTCGAGATACTCTCCTGCCTCAGTGGTTCCCTCCTCTGGGGCCCATGGTGCGAAATCCTTGTCAGTGTTGGGATCGTAGGGGCCTTCCTTGACTTCGAAAATGAGGGTGTCCGGCTCGAGTGCAAAGCAGGTATGCCACACGCCAGCTCGCCAGTCGGCTCCTACAGGGCTTTCGGTAGAGCTGAGCACGGCAGAGTTGTCGGTATCCAATGTTCCATCGTCGTGGAATGCAATGAAAGCTAAGCTCCCCCTGAGAACGATGATGCTCTCGGCTTTCGGAGGGTCGAGGTGACGATGAGGTCTGACGTAGCTGCCTACCTGGAGTGCGTTGATCATGCGTTGGAGGATCTCGCCGTCATGTGCGTGGAATGCATACATGGCCCGACCCCGGGAGTTGCTCCTCGATGCGGCAATCCTTGCGTCCAATAAATCATCGTCAACAAAAGCAACGTGTTGATGCGCCGATCGAGAGGCCTGGTGACGATGCGCCGGATTTTCGCTGTCCATTTCATCCTCCTGATGTCACTGGCTAGTGTGGCATGCGTTCGTGCCATACCTCAGCGGTGAAGAAAATATCGCGGACGGAGGCAGCGGGACGGCAGGACGGCAGGACAAAGAATGGTCAGCGCTGGAACCTTCGGTGGGAGGGGCTACTGAACCGGTAAGCACGAGTTTTTGAACCACGAAGGTCACAAAGAGCACAAAGATGGAAATATGGGCGGATCGAAGATCCGCAAACACTCTTCTTTGCGTTCTCCTTCGTGTACTTCGTGATCTTTGCGGTTCCAATCACACGTTCGTGTCACCTGGGAAGGCGTTCCAGGCTGTTGAGCGCGAGCTACGGACTGTCCTCGACTGCAGGAAGGATGTAGTTTGGAACAAATTCCCTTTGCGCTTTGAAGAGTGTTCGGGAGTTGTAGTTACCACCGTAAAACGCCAGAAGGAGGTCCAGTTCGGGGAATCCCATGACGATCTGGCCTCCGTTGCCGCCGGCAAAGAACGCTTGAACCGTCCGACCTTTGTATGGGTAAGAACACACCCACCAGGTGTATCCGTATTCGGCCTCAGTGCCCAACTCATAGTGCGAAGTAATCGTCTTCTGTGCCCACTCCTTGCTGAAGACACGCTTTCCATTCCATTCACCATCATCGAGAATAACCTGACCGAGCTTCATGAAGTCGCGCGGTAGCCAGTGAATGCCGCCACCAAGATAGGCATGGCCGCTGGATGTCAGGTTCAGGTGGTAACGATCGATCTGTAGTGGCCGAGCGATGAGGCGATGAATGAGCTCCGGAAGAGTGACTTCACTGACCGATTCCAGGACTCTTCCTACGAGGTTCAGGGCGCCGGCACAGTAGGCAGCCTCTTCCCCCGGCTCCCGCGCCATCGGTAGATCCAGGATGTACTGATGCCAGTCGGGCTGGTCCGTCTGGGACTGCATCTCACCCTCTCCTGGAAGAGGTGAATTCCAGTCATCGCAGCCGATCCCCGAAGACATCGTCAATAGATGCTCGATCGAAATCCGACGTTTCCGAGGGTCGAGGTCCTCGGGGAGCTCGCTGCCATAGATCGTCTCCCACACCGAATCCGTTGCTTTGATCGGCATCCCGTCTGCGATCGCGGCACCTACAAGGACGGATGCGAGGCTCTTGCTTGCGGAACGAGTGTCATGAGGGTTTTCACCGTGGAAGCCATGAAAGTACTCCTCGAGAACCAGCTTTCCGTGGCGAGCAATCAGTACTCCATGGATATCAGAGGATTCAACGGACTCAGTGGTTGTGTCGATCAGCATCTGAACGAACTCGGTGATTCGTTCGAAGGAGATGCCTTCCTGCTTGAGCGATGAAGTCAACCAACCGTCGTTTTCGTCCTGAGGTGGTTGATAGGCATACTTCTCTGGAGAAGCACCTCGCGGATAAAACGGATTCAGCACATCATCTTCGACGCGTACAAAATCGTAGCTCCCGACAGAGTTGACGAACGGGAACAGTAGCGACAGGAGTCCGGTCTCCTGAGAGTACGTACCTTCGGCCAGCTGCTGCTCTTCATCACTCCCGCGGTATCGACCCAAGAGCCTCACTCGATCGCTCTTCTTCTCGACGCGATCGATCGACATGAATACCCCGATGTTGAATTCCGGATTTCGGATAAATGCATCTACAGTCCCATCGTCGTGCTCCTCCACAACGAGGTGAAGGCCAATCGTGTCATTGACCGGCACAACCTGGCCCCGCCAGCGATTGGTTGCCAGTTTTTCAAGAGTCACTGGGGAGGCGAAACGACTGCCAAGAAATGCAATGCCGGGCTGTGTCCAATACCCCACGATGGTCTGGCGGCCAGATTGGAAGCGACCCCGAAACGAGCCGCGATTCCCCGGAATCTCCAGCTTGATTTCTCCGGTCTTGTGCCGGGCCTCGGCCTTGAAACCGGCGATCTCCGCCTTCAAAGTGTCATTGGTTTGAGTGATCGTCAGGCTTCCCTGAATTTCAGGGCCTAGATTGCGCTTGGCTTCCCACAGTCCAACCAGCTCGAGGGCTGAATTCTCGTTCGCCTGCAACAGATTCGGCGACAATCCGATGAGAAGTGCAGTCGACAATCCACTGACAAAACGGGTGAGGTGTCTGTACAAAGGAATCTCCTATTCAGAGGCTTGAACTTAAGGTTCTTGCCGTTTACCAAGCCACTCGATAATCGGCTCCTTGGCGTTCATGAGACGCTGACGGAGCAGGGCGCAGGCGGCCTCGAGATCACCGTCACAGAGAAGTTCGATGATTCCTTCCTTGGAACCAATAGTTGCTTCGATGTTTGCTCTCTCGCTCATCAACGCAAGTTCGTAGCGCCGAGTGCGACGCATGAATTGCTCGATAAGACCTGTCAACACAGGATTTCGGCACTTCTCCCATAGCGTGATGTGCCAGAAGTCGTCGAGTTGGATGGCTTCCTTGGCGCCGGTGCTGGCAGCGATGTCTCGATTAATCGACTCGAGACGTTGAAGTCGCGAACTCGAAGGAAGTCCGGCCAACCGTAGCGCTTCTGGATCGAGATAGGCACGAATCGGATAGATGTTCTCGACCTCATCTGCAGACAGCTCGTAAACAAAGTACCCACGCCTTGGCACTTGGTAGAGCGCTCCTTCGCCGACCAGCCCTGTAAGAGCCTCTCGAAGCGGAGTTCGACTGACATTGAGGATGGCAGCGAGATGAACCTCGTTGATCCTCTCCCCTGCCACGAGTCGGCCATCGAAAATCATCTCACGTAACACCGATGCAACTTCGTCGCTGATGTTTAAACGGGTTGGAATGGTGGCTATATCTTGCATACTGTATACAGTATGTAGTTCGACGCTTTCGTTGTCAAGGGTTGCCGGCAAGGGCTTTACGGGACGAATCCTGCTTCGCTTCGCTATGCCGTGACAGGCGGCTTTGCGGCAGGACAACGAATGGTCGGCGTTGGAACCTTCGGTGAGAGGAGCAACAGAGCTTGGTCGTACGAGTGGACCTGGCCCGAATAGTGGAGACCAAGAATAGCCCGTCGTAGTCGTAGCTGTGGAGACTGTGGGAAACCCGAAGGGTTTTCCAAGTGGTTGTGGGAATCGCGAAGCGATTTCCACAGCCATGGCAGGATCCACAGCTGA
>JAAESQ010001494.1 GCA_024229275.1 bacterium
ACGACAGTTTGCGAACTCGATCCTCCCCCACCGGCAGCCGCCATTAGGTCAGTCACCAACTCGGAGTGGCAAGCTTCTTGAGCTCGGATGACTGCACAGGCGCCCTATCAAGCAGCGGATTCCTTGTGATCGGCATCCACTATAGAGAGGTGCCCACGAGACTCTGGTGTAGGCGAATCCTCTGCCGGCGGCCCCGGCAGCGCCCCCACCGCCGCCGTCTGATCATGCAATGTAACGTGCGTATAGACTCCCAGCGTCAACCGGATATCGCTGTGCCTGGAGCCCTCGGGCGATGTGGCATACGTGCGCCAGGTGGTTCGGGGCGCAGTTTCAGCGTGGATTGAGCTTGGCTGGACTCGCCTCAAACTCGACCATCAAATCCGCCCAGCAGAGGCGTCGTAGCGTTCCTCGCGGCTGCGTCACTTAACGGTCGTTTGATAGCGACTATCGAGAATCAAAACGCCTTCCGACGGGTTTTCGGCACTCTCCACGCGCAACTGCGTTCGGTCTGGCGTCCCTGAAAGAGGTTCCGTTGTCAAGCGGGTTCTCCCATTATTTTTTTCTCGTTTGGCGTGGCAGGGGACGTACGCGTATCGCCGGAGCCGTTGGCTTCGTTTTCCGCGGCTGTCTTATTGACAGCGCCTACCGTTGTGACAAACGATCCAATCGATTGCTCATGGTCTGTCATCGGGTCCGGTCGCAGTCGTTCTTTTCCTGGCGACTGCACCCCAAGGCATCCCTCCGTGCATCCGCTTGCCATCCGGCAAGCGCTCAGGCGGCCGATCCTCGACCGTCTGGCACCGGAATATTCTGTGCGACCATCCTGCGAAGCCAAGCTCGTCCTAATCAGACCGACGTCTCTTGTAAGTTTCACTTCCAAGGGATCCACGCCAGACCACGGACTGAGCAAGGTTCGCTGGGATCGTGACCAGCGCCACGATCGATGCAATCACATATCTCGTTTCCTGTTTTAACTAATCGAGCCAGCTTGTGCCTCGTTTGCTGTCAGCGCGGCCAGCATTGTACGTCGGGGGCGCCACGGACGAACACGCCGAGCGTGGCTGGCCGTACCGTCGTCGTTGATACTTCCGGGCCTCCAAGGTTCCCTGTCTCTGAGCATCCGCCAGATGATGGTAGCTGTTCGCCGCATCACCGCCACCCGCGCAATCCTCGAGCCGCGACGCCGTTTGATCCGCTGATACCAGGCCCGTACTATACCGTCCCGTCGCAGCAGATGCAGGATGACTTGCCCAAGCAGAAAACGCACGATGGGGCTGCCCGCCTTGGTGATCGAACCGGGGCGTTCGGTATCGCCCGTATTGCGACAGCCCGGCGTCAGGCCCAAAAAGTTCGCCAGGCTCCGACCGCGGGGAAACCGCTCGATGGGGGTGATTCGGCAGGCGATCGCCACAGCGATGAATATGCTTACGCCGGGTATCGTCGCTAGCAACTGCGCGTCCGGGTTGGCCATGAAGCGGTCGGCAATCTGCTTGTCCGTCGCCAGCAGTTGCTCTTCCCACAGCCGCCACTGGGTGAGCAGTTGGTTCATGGCCAGACGATCCATCGGCTCAAGTGGCACGCGTTTAAGCCACTGCAGCACCTGGCGGGTTTGGAAGGTTTTGGTCGGCCGTTCCCATTCCAGGTTGTGGCACCTGAGAATCTTGTGGATCTGGTTGAGGGTTTGCGTCCTCTTCCGTACCAGGCTATTGCGCATCTGGGTCAGCTGCCGGTCGACTTCTTGCTCACCGGTCGCCTGATGCACGGTCCGTACGCCCTGCACACGGTCGCCTTGTAGCAATCGCTCTCGATTGACCCACAGCAGTTCGCTCAAGGCGCGCGCGTCACGGCGGTCAGTCTTGGCCGCGGAACGCCCCAACGGCTGGACTACCAAGACCTGCTGACATCGCTTATCCTCCTTGAGCCATTGAACCAGCCAGTTGTGAAAGCCGCAAACTTCGACCACCGCTACATACTGTTCACCGACGGCCTGCAACTGCTCCCGAAACTCCGCCAGTTTGGGCCATCGCGTGCTGACTTGGCGGCGCTGTAGCACGTCTCCGCCCGAGTTACGAAGCGAGATCGTCATTTGCTTCCGATGCAGGTCGATTCCAAGGTACAACATGGTCCGTCCTCCTGGAAATGCCGCCACATTCGCGGCCCTAGTAACATGACGAGCCCCACCGGCTCGCCCTTCTACTCCATGAGAAACCACCTGTCCCCTCTTTCATAGAATCAGACGAATGTTGCTAGCTTAAGGCGGAAGCCATTCACACCAAAGGGCTTAACGACGGTAGCATGGCAGTGCCATCATTCAGTTCAGGGCGGCCCAGTTCACCGGGTCGACAAGCGTACCTTCCTGGGACACTGATTGGGCCGTAGGAGATTGAGCTTCGCTTGCAAACGTTCCAACGCGCTTCTAGTGTTTTCCATTACGCCGTCTGCGTTCATGGTCTTCGGGTCTTTTTGTAGCCGAGTGACCGAACGTGTCCGTACTCTGCGTACGTATAGATGATGACGGA
>JAAESQ010001495.1 GCA_024229275.1 bacterium
CCAGAAGGAAGGGGGCCGGCAATTGCCGCTGCCTCGTTCTTTTTCAGTTCTAGGTTTACATAATATATGTTATCGGACCTTGCATGCGGAGCAGTTATCTGTGGAAAACAACACACCTGTGGAAAAGCTGTGGACGGGATGAGTCGAGTGTCCTTGGTGTAGTAGACTCCCCTTCGTGACCAGGAACAGCCTACTGAACCGCCTTGTGCCGATGACTACCTTGGACCGCTTCATCATCAGTGAAGTTGCCAGCCCGACGGCTCTGGGATTTGTGGCCTATACCTTCTTCCTATTGATGCGGCCCATCTTCAGCCTTGTTGAACAGGTCTTTGTTCGCGGTCTCTCCTGGCACGATGCATTCCTTTTGTTCTTGAATGGCGTTCCTCTGGTTGTTGTGCTTAGCATTCCGATGAGCTTTCTCTTCGGTGTTTTGATTGCAATGGGCAGGTTAAATTCCGACAACGAAATCATCGCTATCCAGGCTGGAGGAATCTCGGTTCTCCGGCTCTTGCGTCCTATCGTTGTTCTGTCCCTTTTCTTTGCAGGCGTCAACGGCTACCTCACTGTCGTAGTAATGCCGAATTCAAACGCCCGACTGCGAGAACTCAAGATTGAGCTCTTCACATCCGCTAGAACTCTCGGTCGTGTTGAGCCTCGGATCTTCAACGAAACCTTCCCCAACTTGCTTCTGTACGTGGACGACGTCGACCCTGAGACAGGCGTATGGGACAAGGTCTTCCTCTATGATCGAACGCAGCCGGGCATTGAGCGCCTCACACTAGCTCAGCGGGGGCAAGTCGTCACCGACACCGATGATGACGAGACACGAGAGCAGAATGCCAAAAGGCCAACCGCCGAAGAGCCGGAGACACCCTGGCTGCTCCTAGAGAAGGTCGTAACGCATCAGTTTGAACCGGCAAAACCGGGAACCTATCGCGTTAACACGAACCAAACTCAGCTCCACAAGCTTCTCTTATCAGGTTCTTCGAAAGTGAGCTATCGCGAAGGAATGCGGGAACGCACGACGAAAGATCTTGCCAAAATCGTGCTGGCTGGTGCACCGGAAGAACCGCCAGCGGCAGAGGGAAAGCAGAGAACTCCGACGGATTGGGAGAAGGCCTCCGGTGAACTCCACTGGCGATTCGCGATTCCGTTCGCCTGTATCACCTTCGGGCTTCTGGCGCTTCCGATCGGGATCGGGTCGAGGGCCGGTGGACGAGGAAGAGGATTCATTCTCTCTATCATGCTCATCGTTGCCTATTGGGTTCTCCGCAGTAACGCAGTGCTCTTAGCGACCGAAGGCCGAATGCCGATCTGGCTCGGCGAGTGGATCGCCAACATCGCAATGGTCACTCTCGCTGCCATTTTGATGAGGAAGATGGGCCGGTGGCTCGGTGAGCGACAGCGGGGCGAGGGACTCATCCGGCGAGCCCTCAAGTGGTGGCGAGCTCAACGACTGCGCCGTGCAGCGAGGGTGAACAGTGGCACCGATTCGAGGCGACCTGTTACCGGCTCGCTTCCAGTTGAAGTACAAAGACGGCGCTATGTCTCGGGTTTTCCAACTCTGTTGGATCGCTATTTGCTGACGCGCCTTCTGATGCCATTGGCGATGGTGATCCTGACTGCCGCGTTGCTCTACGTCGTTGTCGATGTTTCAGATCGGCTCGAGGATATCGGCAAGAATGATGTTTCCTTTGATGTGATCCTCACCTACTACTGGAATACGTTGCCGCAGATAGTTCTTGACGTCATGCCTATGGCTTTGCTGATCTCGGTACTCGTTCTGCTCACGGTTCTCGAGAGGCAGCTTGAGTTGACCGCCTTAAAGGCAGCTGGAATCTCGCTCTACCGGGTGATGATTCCAGCTCTGTGTATTGCCGTGGTGATCTCGGGCTGCTTGTGGGTGCTCCAGGAGATGGTCGTACCTCAAGCAAACCGAGAGTCCAAGCGTTTGCTCGATCGAATCAAAGGACGTGAAACGACCCGCTCCTACCGGGACACGGACCGTCAATGGCTGCTCGCGCGCGATGGCTCAACTCTTTACAACTTCCGCCAGTTTGATGCCTCATCTCAGGCCCTCACTCAACTGACGATGTTCCGTATCGACGAAGATTTCGGACTTCGCTTCCACCTTTTCGCCAATCGGGCCGAATACGACAACGGAGCTTGGATCGTTGGTGCCGGCACAGGGTGGTTTCGTCAGATATACCCGGATGGCACCGATGAATACCACGACATAGACACAAGTCTCGAGCTGGATGTCCCGGAAGGGCCCAGTTACTTTGGCCAGGAGTATCGCCTTCCGGCAGAGATGAGCTTTCAAGACCTTGGATCCTATGTACAGGAGCTTCAAGAGTCCGGCTACAATCCGGTCGCTCTAATGGTCCGCTGGCATCAGAAGCTCACATATCCCCTCTCTGCTGTCATCATGGTCTTGCTTGCTCTCCCGTTCGGCCTGAATAGAGGTGGGCAGCGAGTCACCACGATGCAAGGAGTAGCGTTGGCCCTCGCCTTGGGAATTGGATACTTCCTGCTCGTTGCGATTCTTGGAAAAATGGCAGAGGCAAGCCTTGTGGCACCCCAACTCGGCGCCTGGGCACCGGTATCCATCGCTGTTCTTTTTGCTGTGAACCGGATGACGACATTGAGGTCCTAGATCTCGTCCAACTCCGCCTTCTTCCCACACCTTCTCTCAGTGTCACTTCCTTGCCATCTCCAGTTTGCTTTACGTCTGTGCGGGACGAAGGGCTATGCGGCAAAACGACGCGAGCACTACTGATCAGAACGCAGATGTTACTACTGCGTATGCAGAAGCCAATACACTCTCTATGCCACAGCAGGTCGGCATGCCGACATCAACTGTAGGCTGACTCCTCGACCAGTGCATGGAAGCGCCGGCGTAAGGGATGGAGATCGACTCCTCGATGATTCGGGTGATGGCGATGAGTGAGGATCAGCATAATCACTTCGCGGCTGGGATCAATCCAAAGTGATGGCCCCGTAAAACCGGTGTGGCCAAACGCGGAGCCGCTGAGAGACGCTCCGCCGGAGCATCCCTTGGTCGTGTTGAGTTGCCAGCCAAGTCCACGTTCTTGGGCCATCCCAGGCGTCCAATTCTGAGTTGCCAAACGAATTTCTTCAGCCGTCAGCAGGGTGCTCATCGTGGGCAGGTACTGTTGTGCAAGCCGCGAGACACCGAGAACACTGCCGAAGAGGCCGGAATTGGCGGCGACGCCTCCTAGGAATCGCGAGTTCCCATCGTCGGGAAGGTGATCCGCCGAGTCAGGGATGAACCATGGGTCCAAGCCGAGATCTTTGACGAGTTCCCTCTCGACTGTTGGCTGAAGACTCCCGCCAGCGATGGCATGTCGCTCTGGTCGAGGTCGAAAGCCGATCAGGTCCTCAAGTCCCAATGGTTGCACTACCCTCTCGGCAAATGCTTCATCGAGAGAGTTTTCGAAAACCCGTTCAAGAATCTGGCCGAGAATGAGGAATCCTAGACAAGAATAGACGACATCTTGCCCTCTTGCGGTGTCCAAATCAAAGGAAACCAACGTGTCGATGATCTTATGAGGTCTTCCCTGCGCAAAGCAGTATGTGGGTTTCCAAGCCGGAAGCCCTGCTGTGTGGCAGAGGAGATCGACGATGCGTGCCTCCCCTATCCGTGTGCCTTTGGCCTCACTGAGGTAACAACAGATCGGTGCTTGGAGATCAATCCGCCCTTCTCGCCGCGCGAGTAAGGTCAGACTTGTTCCTACCAAAGGTTTGGTGAGGGATGCGAGGTCGAACCACGTCTCCTGCGTTACGGGAAGCCGCCTGGGAAACAGCCGCGATGAGCCGGCTACTACGATCTCGAGCTCATGATTGCCAACGCCAATAGCGGCCACCGCACCCCCGAACAGTCCACAGCCAATGGCCCGCCGCAAGAGTCGCAGAGCCGTATTCTCGAAGAAATCCAACCGAGGCACTAATCCTCCGACTCGACGAAATCCCGCCGAATCTCGACTGGATGACGCTCTTCATCAACATTGACATACGTGATTTCGGCTTCTGTAACCTTTGCTATTTCGTTTCGGTTCCAGTTGCGGGAGGCCTCCACCGACACCCGAACTGTGACTGAAGTACGCCCGATTCTGACGAGTTCTGTGTAGTAGGAAACAAGGTCTCCCACGAATACGGGTTTGTGAAAAACAACCTCGTTCATCGCCACCGTGACAACATGCTCGGCGCCGTTCAGTTTGGCTTCCTCTCCGCCAGCCATGTCCATGTGGGAGAGAATCACTCCACCAAAGATGGTACCTGCCGGATTGGTATCTCGCGGCATCATGAGAACTCGAATGGATGGCAATCGCTTCGACTTGGGCATGACTCCCCCTGTGATGGAGTATACCGGGCACCGCCGTACTCCCCGTAGTTCACCACACGAAACCTCCGAGCGGGCTCTAGGTGCTCGAAGAGGGTAGACGTGGCGCTGGATCATCAGCATACTGGGCCTATGAGCCCTCCCCTACCAAGTCTCATTCGACGCCAACCCGAGCGGTATCTGGGATACACGTGTCGCTGTTCTGATGCGACTACCGCAGGTGCTGCAGAGTCTCTCGATGAATTGCTCGAAAACGATCGGATGTCGTGGACACGAGCTTCACAGTGTTCATGGGAGGCAGAGCTGCCTTGGCGAACCCGAGTATTCGGCGTGATACCGAGAGAAGTGGATGAGTACCTGCAGCTCGAACTAGTCGATACTGACGAAGGTGCTGAGATACGACTCACCTGCTTCCCGCAACAGACCCACAACGCGCATGCCGCCGGAGCTGTGGGCGTGCTTCTCCTTGCGGCGGTTGTCGGCTACAGCAGTGGTTGGCCTGCGGGGATCGTTCCGGGAATCACAACCGTGGTCGCCGGAGGCTTGTTCACGGATGTGACTCGTGTCTACGCGTTCAATGCACTCGAGCGGAGTCTCAAGCTGACAATCGAAGATATCTCAAAGGGTCTATGGCATGGCGATCGTGGTCAGATTGAGTCTGTTTGAACGAGTGCGATAGTTTCCAACTCGGCCTGTTCTTCTGAAGGAAGGGTGTCGTCCTCGGCCTTTACTAGCTCTTCTGGATCCGGTAGGTCCTCTGCCCGATCCAAGCCGAAATGGACCAGGAAGTCGCGGGTTGTACGATACAGAAACGGCTTGCCGATGACTTTCTTTCGTCCTGCCAAACGCAGTAGTTTGCGGTCTAGGAGTGTGCGCATCACCCCAGACGAGTTGGTGCCGCGAATGAAATTCACCTCGGGCAGTGTCACCGGCTGCCGGTGGGCGACGATTGCCAGAACTTCGAGTGCCGCTTGGGAAAGACGCTGACGGGCTTGGACGCCAAAGAAGGCCCTCAGATATGAGTCAAGCTGAGGTGGGGTTGTGCTGCGCCATCCGTTGGCTACCTGCTCGATTCTCAGACCACTCTGAGGCCTGTCCCACATAGAACGAAGATCCTCCAGACACGCCAGGATGTCTTCTTCCTTGGGTCTCTCGTCTCCGTGGCTGTCGATCGCATCTGCTATTGCCCCGACTGCGACCGGCTGACCCGCGGTCAAGAGTACAGCTTCGACAAGCGCGCGAAGCATGTCATTCTCCATCGTCTCTCCCTGAATACTGAAGGATGGCGTCGCCGTCTCGGACGCTCCTGGCACGTAAGAACACCTCGGCAAAAGCTGTCTGTTGATCGGCTGAAACAGTACCGACTCTTACTAGCTCAAGGACCGCTACGATCACCGTGACGACCTCCTCAGCTTCGGCCCCACGAAGAATTGTCCGCACCAATGGGACGACTTTCTCCCGCTGAACACGACTGGCAAGGTCCTTCATCTTCTCTTCTACAGTAAAACGCAATGGGATCACTTGAAGTGGCGGCGGGTGAGCAGCCTCGAATCTTTGCATTGCGGTAAGGTAGCTTTCGGCGAGGAGACGAAGATCGACGTCCTCCCAGTCCACGGATCTTTCGGCCGGCTCGAGGTCAACACGAGTCTTGGGCTGCCAAAGGCATTTCCGTACGACGTCCAGCTCGTACAGCATCGATGCCAGCTCTTTGATGCGGCGGTACTCGAGCAATCGCTCCACCAGCTCCTGCTTGGCATCCTCCCCTGCTCCATCCTCTGATCCCGGGAGAAGCTCACGCGACTTGAGTTGCAAGAGCCACGAAGCCATCCATAAAAACTCACCCGCCATTTCGAGATCTAGAACTTGCATATCAGCAAGGTAGGCGTGGTACTGGTCGCAGATCTTTGCGATCGGGATGTCATAGATGGACATCCTGTTCTTGCGCACCAGATGCAAGAGGAGGTCAAGGGGACCAGAAAAACTTGGGAGTTCGACAGCAGGTGCGCTACCAGTCGATTCGACGTTGAACTCTGTTTCCATCCGGCGGAGTATACCGGGGCCGGCTCAGGCCTCAAACGTTGAAGAAACAGGAACAGGCGGACGTCCCCAAGTCTCCAAACAAGAGCATTTAATATTTGTTAAATCTCAAATATATAAAATATTATGTGATATTAGTATCATACGTGCATAGTTTGTGCGACAACTCAGCCATTGAGTCGCTATCCAGGCCGAAACACGTTGATCCGCTACCCCAAAGTCACGTGATAGACTGAGCCCCACCGGAGATCAGTGTGCGTTCAGGACGCATCTGCGAATCTCATGAATTTCATGCGAGATAACAGTTGGGCAACAGAGCCCGAGTGAGGAGACAAGGTCGACGTGGAGCTTTGGGACGGGCAGATGAGTCTCTTCGATGCCAACCCCGAACGCGAGGTATCTCGTGATCGGGTGGTCGTGGTATTCGATCTTGAAACGCAACGATCATTCGATGACGTCGGGGGCCGAAGTCAAATGCACCGACTGGGCGTCTCAGTCGGTGTCGCCTACCGATATGACCAAGACAGCTTCCTTGTGGTAACCGAGGATGAAATCGACCAGCTGATAGAACTCCTTTTCACAGCTGATCTCGTGGTCGGTTACAACATACTTGGGTTTGACTACGAGGTCCTTCGAGGCTACACCGATCGCGATTTCTCCGCCATCGAGTCGTTTGACTTGATGCGCGATCTCCATGAACGCCTTGGTTTCCGTCCCAAACTCGAGAGCGTCGCCACGGCCACGCTTGGGGTAGGAAAGTCAGCCGATGGCTTGCAGGCGTTGGAGTGGTGGCGCTCAGGAGAAGTTGACAAGATCAAGCACTACTGCCAGGAGGATGTTCGAGTCACCCGCGATCTCTACGACTTCGGCAAACGGAATCGATGTGTGATGGTCTCACGTTTTGGCGGTAAGCCTAAAAAGGTTCAGGTTGAATGGTGACCTCACCCGGCGTTGGTGTCGCCAAGACTCTCCGCTTCTGAGATGACCGTCTCTCGTGTCGGCAGGGTGAAACAACTCGGGAGATCCAAGGTCCTTCGCGAGCTTTTACGCGCCCGATTCGCTGATTCGCGAAGCTCGTTCACTGCTCTTCGTCGAGCACCCAGCTCATCGAGACACTGAGCAATCTGGTATCGAATCTGGTAAAGGTCAGGCTCGAGGTAGAGGGCAGCACGATAGGCATGGATAGCCTCCTCGACACGCCCGTCATGTTGCAGGAGCCATCCCTCCGCTGCCCGCAAGGCCGGATCGCTAGGACGATTGGTCCTCCACCGACGCACGAGTTCATGTGCGGCCTTTTGGTTTCCCTCAGAAATCGCGTCATCTATCTCTTGGTACGGAACAGGCATCCTACCTTTGGGCTGTTCCTCCTCTTGAGGAATTGGTGTTGAGCCATGGTCCTTCAGGTAGTCTTCAGATGCCTGACGCTCATTCGGTCTCGAGAGAGGAGTTTCGGCAAGGCTCTTCCACTGGACGGGTGCGCTTGGAGTGTCGGAATCATGGGACTGTCGATGGCGATACGAAAAGCAGTCATCGTGATCCATCGGCAACAGGTCGACATCGATTTGAAGCAGGGACTCGGTTGATCCGAGGAAGAGGTATCCTTCCGGTTTCAAAAGGCCAGATACGCGCGACACAACACGTGTCTGCAGTTCAAGCGAGAAATAGATCAGTACATTTCGCAGTAAGATGATGTCGAAATGAGCGTCCGGAAACGGCAGATTCTGGTCGATCAAGTTGAGTTTGCAGATCGTGATTCGCTTGCGCAGTTCGTCGTTGAGCACATAGTCTGGTCCCACCTTTCGAAAGTGAGACTGAAGTAACTCCTCAGGAACGTGCGACACTGCTCGCTGCGAATACCGACCACGCTGTGCAACCTCCAGGGCGACTTCATCGATGTCGCTGGCAATGATCTGCCAATTCCACCCTCGCATGTGACTGGATTCGGCCAAAACCACTGCAAGGGTCGCCGGTTCTTCGCCACGAGCACAACCCGCAGACCACACTGTGAACCGCCGCCCCACAGATCCTCTAGCCGTCAGGTCAGGTATAACTGCCTCAGAGATAGCACGAAATTGCTGCCGACCCCGAAAGAGGTAGGATTCCTTGATCGTAACTACCGACAGAATCTCACGCCACTCACCGTCCTCTGGTTGCGTTCGAAGGTGTTGGACATAGGCATCGAAATCCTCGAATCCTCCGGCAAGAATACGCCTTCCCGCAAACTCCCCGAGCCGGGCGTGATCCCGCTCCGGAACGCTGTTCCCCGTGGTTGCCTCGATGAGCTGAACGAGGCGTTGCAGGGCAGTCATGGCACGACGCATGCCCTTCCCGCCGACTTGGCTTTGTACAAGCGACTGTCCGCCAAGGACAAGAGATCACGATCACTCGCGTCAGCCGCGAGTTCCTCAGCTGAAGCGACGCCGAAAGATGCTGTAACGCGGATCGTGATACCGCTTTCAATTTCCTCGAACGCTTCGTTCCTCAACCCTTCGCACAGGCGACGTGCAGCCTGCCGAGCGTGTTCATCATCGCTGTTCGGAAGAACGATCAGAAACTCTTCTCCACCGTAGCGACCGATGGCGTCAGTAGTTCGAAGTGCGAGTTGCAGACGCTTCGCGACTTCTCGCAACACGACATCACCCACAGGATGTCCGTAGGTGTCGTTGATGTTTTTGAACTTGTCGACGTCGCCGAGAATAACTGAGCAGCTGGATCCGTACCGCTCACGACGTTCCATTTCTTCTGAGAGCTTAGCGATGATGGCTCGGTGATTCAGAAGACCAGTGAGCTCGTCGTGCGTTGACAACTCCCACAGATGCTCCGCCAATCGAACGTTGTCTATCACAAGGCCGGCGGGTGGTAGAACCTTGAGCAGGAGTTCCTTGGGAAGTCCTTCAAACTCTTCAGCGTTGCGCGGCCATAGAGCCAGGCAACCCCGAGCCTGCCTGAGCGCGAAATCGATGCGGAATGCGTCCTCCATCTTGAGGTCGGGCTCCTTATCGTCGAGAGTGCCATCGATCTGAACAGCTTCCACCACTGCATCGGGAGCACCAAGCGTTGCTTTAAGGAAGCGCGTGACCTCTCTGAGACCCATCCCAGACTTGCTGTCCGTGGGTCGGTACAGGTGTGCTCGAACCGACTCATTCTCGAGCACCGCCATGGCAAAGAGATCCGCGTCGATAAAGGTGTCGAAGAGCGCCAACAGCGTACGAACGGCCGAGACCAATCCTCCTTTGTCTACTCCGATCTCCAGCACACGGTTGAGCAGCTTGGCCTCCATTAATCCGGCATCCAACTGCTGAGCAACCCTCGCCAGCACGTCAATCGCGCCAGCTCCCAAATGTTCCTCTTCGACCTCGGGTCGTTCTGATGCATCTACGAGGTGCCGAAGAACACCACCTAGCGAGCTGCTGGCCTCATCCTTGGTTACATATGCATCTGCTCCGGAGTCAAATCCCCAGAACTTCGATGCCGATTCGGTGTGGCTCGTTAAAATCACGATCGGTATGTAGGCAGTAGAAGGATCATTCTTGAGCAGACGAGAGAGCTGAAAACCGTTCATCACCGGCATTTCGAGGTCCGTCACAACGACGTCAGGACGGGTCTGAAGTGCTGCTGCAGCGCCTTCAGCTCCGTCACACGCCTCGGCAACGTTGAAACCCGCCTCGGTGAGTTCTCGCCGTAAAACCGTACGAGTCAACTCACTGTCATCCACCACCAGAACCCTTGTGTCGGTCATGCCGAAACCTCTTCCGTTATCGAACGTATGAGTCGACCAATTGCTTCAGGATTCATAGCCAGCTCCGCCGCACCCTCTTTCAGGGCGACCTTTGGCATTCCAAATACCGACGAGCTTTCCTCGTTTTGCACAATCGTCAGAGCACCAGCTTCCCGCAGCGCGAGCAGTCCGGTGACACCGTCTCGCCCCATTCCGGACAAGAGAACGGCAGCGACTTGAGTCGGCCGCCATGCGACCAATGACCCGAACACCGTGTCGATCGAAGGAGAGTACGCTTCGCTACTTGAAGTCTCCAGTCGATAGAATCCCTGTTCATCAATTCGCAGAGTGCGATCGGCCGGAGCTATACGTATCTTTCCCTCGGTCAATGACTCCCCTTCTTCGACCAGTCGAACATCGAGCTTCAATTCATGAGCGAGCCATTCTGCGAGCCCTTGGTCGAAGCCCTCAGCGATGTGTTGAATGACACACACCGCCGGCTGTACCGGTCGGCCAAGATGTCTCAGAAGCTCGCAAATAGCACCTGGACCGCCAGTCGATGCCCCAATCGCGAGGAGTCGCACAGTGCGCCTCAGGGATGGCCTCTCTATTCCACCAGGAACTGAAGCGTTGTCGGTTACCGACATCGGTGGTTCGATTACGCGGAGCTGCTGAACCGTTTCCACCAGCGCTGCTCCTAGTTCTTCCCATCGACCAGGCGTTCTTGGCTTTGGAAAGATCCCAACCACGCCGCGTCGCAGAGTTCCGAAGGCTCGCAGAATCTCTTCGCGTCCGGCAAGCTTTGACGTCACCACCAACACTGGTGTCGGTCGTTTTCGATAGATTTCCTCTGTAGCGGTAATTCCGTCAACACCGGGAAGATCCAGATCCATAACTATCGCGTCCGGCTTGAGCTCGAGTGCCAGGTGGATAGCCGACAGGCCATCCTCAGCCTCTCCGACGACTTCTATGTGTTTCCCCGACGTGAGCACCCTTCGCAGGACCGCGCGAACGGTCGCCGAATCATCGACGATCAAAACCCGCGTGACTGTCATACGCCCAGCCCGACCCTCTTCACCAGAGCGATCAACTCACCGGCATCGAGAGACTGTTTGGCGAGGTAGGCATCCGCACCGGCTTCAAGGCCGGCCAAACGATCTTCGGAACGGTTGCGGGTAGAAACCACAATTACAGGCAGGTTCTTCAGTGTCTCGTCGCGCCTAAGGCGTCGGGTCAACTCCAGCCCATCGACCATCGGCATTTCAATATCTGTAACCAGGCAGTCAAAACGCGAACTCATGAGCTTTTCGAACGCCTCGTCTCCGTTTGCTGCCGGAATGACATCCATCCCTCCGCCTTCGAGCAATCGGCGGATCATCTCTCTGGTGACGGGAGAATCGTCAGCCAAAAGAACCCGGATAGTGTGCGACTGGCTATGTGTCGCATCTACATCCATTTCTGGGGGACCCTCCACTTCGAGCCGCTGCAGAGAAAGGATCGGCAGGGGTCTTCCCGAGCCCATGGTCGCCAATGCGTCATAGACAGGCGGAAAGCCAAGCACCGGCGGAACAGCCCTCATCACGACCTCTTCCTCCCCATGTACCGAATTCACCACAAGGGTAGACTCGCGACCTGCAAACTGGCAGTCGAGAAGAATGTAGTCGGAAGATTGCTGACTCAGATCAGCCAGCACCAGCGCACCTGTGGCCGACTCAACGCCTCCGGGCAAGTCTTCTTGTGTGTCCTGTCCGATCGTCATGGGGAGATCCGATGCCGCCAGTCGACTGACTTTCCGAATCGCAGAGGATGGAATCCCGATACGACACTCACCGACCTCCGCGACCATCACCCGCTCTCCGCGGCGGCTCACTGGCACGGACACCGACACGGTCATGCCGGATCCAATCCGCGTTTCAATACCCAGCGTTCCTCCCACAGATCGGACACTGTCGGACACAGCATCAAGGCCAACGCCCCGTCCAGAAACTTCTGTCGCCCTC
This sequence comes from bacterium, assembly GCA_024229275.1. Classification (GTDB taxonomy): domain Bacteria; phylum Acidobacteriota; class Thermoanaerobaculia; order Thermoanaerobaculales; family Sulfomarinibacteraceae; genus JAAESQ01. Next base: position 12,119 of record JAAESQ010001495.1, read on the forward strand.
TCTCTAGTGGTGAAACCGGGACGACACACGAGGAGATTCTTCGCCTCCTCCGACCACTGATCGATCTCCTCACCGGTGACGTCGCCTCTTTTGATCGCTTGCTCGATCACGGCGTCGGTATCGATGCCTCGTCCATCATCGGAGACCTTGATCCGAACCATAGATCCCGTACCCGAGGCCTCCAGAACCAGACTGCCCTTGCTCGGCTTTCCGACAGCAATTCGATCGTTTGTGTCTTCGATTCCATGGTCTATTGCGTTGCGCACGAGGTGAAGGAAGGCCTCTTCCAGAGCACGCAGTATCTTTCGATCCAACTGCGTCTCGCCGGCGGAGACGACGACTTCGATTTCCTTTCCGAGCTGCCGAGCGAGTTCCCGTGCATGCCGTGCCAGACCGAACAGAAAAGGTCGCAAAGGCTGGACCTGCAAGTGAACAAGGGACTCGAGTTGACGATCGGCCAACACTCCCATCTCACGCTGATCTCTTTCGAGACCGACACTCAACTGGCGAAGCATCGTCGCAAGAGTCGCAAGAACCTGTTCGGCCCTCCCCTCTCGGACTCCACGCTCGGCGAGTTGAGCAAATCGGAAGCTGTCCTCGACCGTCCTCTCCACCGATCGTGCCATGACTCTCAAGCGAGCCGCCTGGTCGGCAAGCCGATCCAGACTCTCCATGCTGACTCGCAGACCTTCATCAGCTGACACAGATGGTTGTACAGCTTCAGCAGGGCGTTTCTCAGGGTCAGATGGAGTTGCCGACGCTGCCTGAGGTCCTGTACCTTGCAGCGAGGTCGCCAACCTTTCGACTTTCGCCGAAATCTGATCCATGGCACTGACCAGTGTTTCTGAGCCTCCCTCACCAGACGCATCCACAATCGCTTCTGCGTCGTGACAGAGTTCAGAGAGTTCAGTGAGCCTCATCATTCGACTCGCGCCTTTGAGCGCATGGAGCTGCCGCCGAATCTGTTGCAGCGCAGCCGAATCATGTCCACTACGACCAAGTAACGCTGAGACGTTATCCAGGCGATCGCGCGCCTCACTCAGAAAGAGAGGCAGCAGATCATCGAGATTTGTGGTCACTCCGTCTCCAACAATCGCATCAGCTCACTCCTCAAGGACCGTCGATGCTACGCTTCAAGCTAGACCTGCGCCCAGTTTCTGACGTTAACGTCGAGGCCAAGGATCCAGTTCATCCGTTTCTTCGAGTCGAAGACCGGGACAACTACAGAGAAACACTTGTCACCTGTTATAAGTGACTCATAGATGGGTGTCACTACGCTTCTCTTCTCACGAATGAGAGCCTGGAACCATGGGCGATCATCGTAGACCTGCCCAACACTGATGTTTTCGGCAATTGCTTCCTTTGACACAAGCTCGGTATTACCGACGCAAGAGACCATTGTCCCCGTAGGATCGACAAGATAGAGAAGTTCGAGTTGTGGACACTCTTTAACAGCTCGCTCAAGCCGCCCCTCCATCGCCTCTAGGTTCCCTCCAAGATGGGTGATCTCGTCGGCCCATCTCCGAGCCAAATGCTTCAGCGAACGCTCGGACTCGATGCGGAAGGTCTGGGTGAGCAGCTGAATCGAAAGTGCGAGCTGGTTCAGACGTTCCGCAGCTCCTGTGAATTGCTGCAACCCGTCAGCCATTCTCTGAATGACCTCGCTGACTTCCTTGAGTGTCAGCACGACTTGGTCAGATGCTGTTTGCTGCTCCTGGGTGGCAAACTTGATCTCTCTCGCCGTTTGCGCAGAGCCTTCCACTCCCTCTCGAAGTTCCTCAATGGCTTGGCTTGCTGCTCGACTCCGCTCGAGGACCTGGGCGGAGGCCTTTGTTCCTTCTTCTGTGGCTACGACGACCGCTCGAATGGCGTCCGAGAATTCATCCAGAATCGATCGCACCGACTCCACGGATTCTTTGGATCGTTCTGCCAGTCGCCGGACCTCTTCAGCAACGACACCAAATCGATCACCATGCTCGCCAGCGGCCGTAGCCTCAATGGCTGCATTGAGCGCGAGAATATGTGTCTCCCTCGCGATGTCGTTGATCAACTCAAGCACCTGATAGATCTCTCGCGAGCGGTTTCCAAGTGTATCGGCGCGTCCGGCGATAACATCCATCTTCTCTCGCACAGCTTCGACACCCTCTACCGCGGCATCAACTGCTTGCGCACCGCCCTGTCCGGCGTGTTCCGATTTCGAGGCGAGTTCAGCTTGACCTGAAGCGTTTGTCGCGATCTGGGCTGCGGTACGCGCCAGCTCTTCCATCGTTGCTGTGATCTCAACGACCGCCGCAGCTTGCTGGGTCGATCCTGAAGCAAGCTCGGCCGACGTTTCTCTTACCGACATCGCAGAAGTCGCGACCTCAACGGAACTATTTTGAATGAGTTGGACAAGACCTGAAATCGAACTGGTGGCAGCGGTGAGAGACTGCGCCAGAGAATCGGTCATTCCCTCCGTGGGCTCCAAGGCCTGAATCATGTCGCCATGACCGAGTTGGGTCAAAGACAACTCAAGATCGCGGTGTTCCTGTTCGTACCGCTGACGGAGTTCGTCCAGTTCCCTCTCTGTTCGTCGACCGGGTACGAACACCAGAGTCGCGTATGCGGTCATCACCACGATGGCAAACAGGAGGAAAGTGCGAGACAGCCCGTCAGGCGAAACGTCCGCGGCAGCCAACTCAAGCAAAATACCTCCGATGAGTACGGTGATACTGATCAGTCCTGTACCGAGCCACCGCCGCATGCTTCCTCGGATTCGATCACGCTGCATCTGCGCTCCCCCTTCGATTGTCGAGGTCAGTTTGCGAACCCATCCGTGCACAGGCGTTCAATCCGGATGAGCCGAACCGGTTGTCCCTCGTCTATTTGAACAGTGGTCCACAAGACGGAGGTGTCGTCATCGTAGTTCTCCAGAGGACCGTCGTTTCGCCGCAGTACTTCGACCGCCTCGTCTATCGACAGTCCCACAGTCACCGGACCGTTGGCTGTTGCAATCTGGACCGTGAGTATGTTGGAACGGTGGCTGACATGCTGTTTCTTGCCGCTGACAACTGCCTCGAGATCGAGTACGAGGATCGGTTCACTTCCAAGTTGAGCAAGACCCAGTAGAGGGGCCTTGGCACCTGGAACCGGATGCACTGAGACCGCCGGCAAGACACGTCGTACGCATTTGAGCGGCACCGCACAGCGATGCACTCCGCTTCGAACAATCAGATACTTGTGAGCTGATTCTCTGTGTATGGAACTTCCCGAGTCCATTGGGGATCAAGCATAGCATCGCCGGGTCAAGGTGACAGGGATGATAGATCCTCGATACCGGTGTCGGCTCGCTGATTCCAGTCGATCTGTGAACCACGAACACTGTGAGGAATGAGAAAAACGACGACCATGATGAGCCAGCCAAAGATCACTGAATAAAAAGCACGTTCTCTGCGCATCGCTACCCACACAGCAGGAAGCCAGGCTAGGAGAAGCAGGGCTGTTTTGTTGTCCGTCAAATCTGTACCGAAAGGCCACCCGGTCCAGTAGGCGCCGAAGGCAAAATTCTGGACGATCGGACCAAGAATCAGGCCGCCGATGACGAGGAGGAGAGTCCCTACAAGGACCAAACCTCGCACACCTTCGCCCCGTTTCAATCCAGCTTGAAACAGTGCACGAGTGTAAACAAGCATACTGCCGAACATCGCCAAGATATGCGGTATGAGTACTGATGACGGCACATCCCCCTTGAAACGAGCGACCGCAGTTTCGTGTGCAGGAATGAACACCTCATGCTGTGGAGTGAAGAGCCGAATCTGATACTCCACCTTCCCTGCCGGCGGCTGGTGCGGAACGCCTGCACTGAGTACAGATTCTGATCGCGACAGCTGAATGTTGGACCATTCTTCCGTAGTAGGGAACCGCCGCCACATGATCTCACCCTCAACATCGATACTCGCGACTTCGACCTGAACTGGAAGGTCTCCTTCACCTCCGTGGCTCCGCAACAGACGGTAGGAAACCTCATCATCAGCCACTTCGATCGTTCCCCGAAGCGGATGCGTCGGACCAGTGAGCCTCTGATACACGGCGAGTCCTGCGGACACGAGGAATGCAGCAATCCACAGGCTGACAACAACGAGCAATCCAAGCACGCTTTTCTTGGCCACTACAACCTCTCGCTTCAGTGGGAAACACCTATCGCTCGGACAAAGAAACAGGGCGATCAGCCGAAGCCGACCGCCCTGATCGTATCAGGTGTCGTATGCGTGAAAAATACTAGTCGACGACCGCTGTCACCATCTCCTCGATAACTCCAGGATCGACTTCCTCGAGTTCGTACGCAACATTGGCAATCGGCTTGTTGATGGTAATGATCCGACTTAAGTCAATCGGCGTACCTTCGACGACGACATCCGCCGGCGTATTGTTGATCGTGGTTTCGAGATCGCGAACCTGCTGTTCGCCGTATCCCATCGCGGGCAGGATCTGACCCGAGTTCGGATACTTCTTGTAGGTCTCTAGAATCGTTCCAACGGCGTAGGGCTTGCAATCGACGATCTCTGCAGCGCCGGCATCCTTGGCTGCGAACCAACCCGCTCCATAGGTCATCCCACCGTGTGTCAATGTCGGACCATCTTCGACGACGAGTGCCTTCTTGCCTTTGATCAACTCCGGCTGATCAGTGGTGACCACTGAGCGACACTGGATGACGCGAGCATCGGGATTTGCGGTGCGGCAGTTCTCGAGAACCTGTTCGATCTTGTCTGCCTCGGCGGTATTGACCTTGTTGACGATCAACAAGTGTGAGATCCGCAGATTCGTTTCGCCTGGATAGTAGGTCAGCTCATGGCCGGGTCGGTGCGGATCGACCAGCGTCATGTGGAGGTCCGGCTTGTAGAAGGGTGTGTCGTTGTTGCCACCATCCCAAAGGATGACGTCGGCCTCTTTCTCCGCTTCTCGGAGGATCATTTCGTAGTCGACGCCGGCGTATACGATGAAACCGTTGTCGATATGCGGTTCGTACTCTTCACGCTCTTCGATGGTGCACTGATGACGGTCAAGATCCTCATAGGTCTCGAACCTCTGGCACGCTTGCTTGGCGAGATCGCCATATGGCATGGGGTGACGGATCGCCACAACCTTCTTACCCATCGCCTTGAGGACGCGAGACACATAGCGTGTCGTTTGGGATTTGCCAACGCCGGTGCGAACCGCAGTGATTGCAATCAGAGGTTTGGTCGAGGCGACCATCGTTTTGGTTGCAGAACACACACCGAAGTGTGCGCCCCAGCCGATGACCTTGCTGGCAAGGTTCATGACATAGGTGTGCTCAACGTCAGAGTAGGAGAACCATACTTCGTCGATGTTGTTCTCTTTGACGAGCGATTCAATTTCTTCTTCCGCAACGATTGGAATACCGTCGGGGTAGAGAGATCCGGCGAGTTCCTGCGGGTAGACCCGACCTTCGATGTCCGGGATCTGTGTAGCTGTGAAAGCAACCACCTCATATGCCTCATTGTCACGATAGAGGCAGTTGAAGTTGTGGAAGTCACGACCAGCTGCTCCCATAATCACGATTTTCGTTCGAGCCATTTCTTACCTCCCAGGTCGCCTCAGGCGGGAATCCCAACATCCACCTCTAGTGTGGCGACCAGCTGCCGGGTAAAGCTGAACCGGCAGCGCGGCGGCAATCATACCACTGGGCTCAACTCAGCAAAGCCGATTCAAGGTCAACCCGGCCCAACGTGACTTGGGGCTTGTGGATTCACTCCCACTCAATGGTGCCTGGGGGCTTGGACGTCACGTCGTAGACGACCCGATTGATGCCCTTGACTTCGTTGACGACTCTGCGCGAAATCCTGTCGAGCACATCCGGTGGGAACCGATACCAGTCAGCGGTCATGAAATCTGACGTCGTCACAGCACGAATTGCGAGTACCTTCTCGTAGGTCCGAGCATCGCCCATCACGCCGACGCTGCGCACGGGTAGAAGAACACAGAGCGCTTGCGAGATCTCATCATAGAGCCCAGCCGTACGCACCTCGTCGAGAACGATTGCGTCGGCCTCTTGCAGAATATCTACGTCACTACGCGACACCTCACCGAGAATGCGCACTGCGAGGCCAGGACCGGGAAAAGGATGTCTCCACACGAAGTCATGCGGAAGACCCAACTCCTCCCCTACTCGGCGGACCTCGTCTTTGAAGAGATCGCGCAAAGGTTCAACCAAGTCGAGGTCGAGGCGTTCGGGAAGCCCCCCGACGTTGTGGTGGGTCTTGATGACAGCTGCAGTACCTCGAACTCCTGATGACTCGATAACGTCGGGATAAAGGGTCCCTTGGGCGAGGTATGAAGCGTCGTCGAACCTCGCAGCCTCGCGTTCAAAAACCTCAACGAACTCTCGCCCGATGATTCGTCGTTTCTCTTCCGGATCCGACACTCCCTCCAGGGCGGCAAAGAAGTGCTCTGAGGCGTTAATGTGCTCGAGTTCGATTCCAAGTTCACGAAAACTCTCGACTACCGTCGACGCCTCATCCTTGCGAAGCAGGCCTGTATCTACGAAGATCGGTACAACCCTGTCCCCGATGGCCTCGCGCAGCAGTATTGCCGTGACCGAGGAGTCGACTCCTCCTGATACCCCACAAATAACTGTCCCTGTCTCAAGCGAGGCCTTGAGATCGCTGACCAATTCATGACGGATGCGAGCGGGTGTCCAATCTCGTTCGGCTCCTGCAAGATCCAAAAAGTGCTGGAGCATTTGCAGACCGTTCGGCGTGTGGTTGACTTCGGGGTGGAACTGCAATCCAATGAGACGGTCTGCTCGATTCTCGATCGCTGCAAACTCGGTACTACCGGTTCTGGCGAGAGTTTCGAAGCCTTCAGGCAGCCGTTCTACTTTGTCTCCATGACTCATCCAGACGGGTTGATGGCTCGGTGTCCCCTCGAGAATGGACTCATCACGTACAACCTCAAGGTCCGCAAGTCCGTATTCCCTCTCGCTCGAGGGTCGGACTTTGCCGCCAAGGTGGCGAGCCATAAGCTGCATCCCGTAGCAGATTCCGAGTACAGGTATCTTGAGTTCAAACAGTCCAACGTCGACCTGCAACGCACCATCCTCAAATACGCTTGCAGGCCCGCCCGACAGAACTACCGCTATGGGGTTGTACTCTTTCACTGAGTCTATCGGCAGGTCGCCTCGAGCAATTATGGTCTTGACACCGAGTTCCCTGAGTCTCCGAGCTATCAATTGAGTGTATTGCGATCCAAAATCGAGGATTAGTATGACCTGGTGCTGCACCGATTCGCCTCCCCGTGCTGCGTTGGGCAGAGACTATCAGACCACTCGGCTCGCTGTCCCCCAATCATGCTAGGTAATGCTCCGCAACCTGGGGTTTTGGTCAGTTCCAGAAAGTTCAGTTGACCAGCTCCTGACACCCTACTAGGATGCCGATTGTGAAAATGGCCACATGAGGGGGGAAGTCTCGATGGCCGACCAGTTTCTTCCAGTACTGTTAGTCCTTGCGATCGCGACGTTCACGGCGATTGTACTGCTCGGCTTGGCGGCTCTTGTCAGTCAGCGCAGCAGACACAACGCTGAGGCCAAACGCGAGAGCTACGAAAGTGGAGTTCCACTGCTCGACCGTGCTCAGAAGAGGATCTCGATTCGGTTCTACCTCGTCGCCTTGCTCTTCGTCGTGCTCGATGTTGAGGTGGCGTTCCTCTACCCCTGGGCCGTGACGTTCAAAGAGCTTGTTGGCGGTAATTCGCTGGTGATGTTCTGGGACATGGTCGCGTTCATTGCTTTTCTCGCGGTCGTCTACATCTACCTCTGGCGCAAAGGGGTGTTCGACTGGGGTCGCCGAGTCACCAAAGCCGCGGCGCTTGAGTCGAGGGGGCCTGAATGACTGCACCAACCACAGTGCCACTGACAGTTGCGCCAGCCGATGCTGTTCAGGAAATCGAGTTTGACACCGACTTCGAAGCGAAAATCGGCAAGACGCTCAAGCTCTATCCCAACTCACAAGCCGCCCTGCTTCCACTCCTATGGCTGTGCCAAGAGCGTTGGGGTTGGATCTCGGCCGGCATGATGAAAGCCGTTTCCCAGAGGCTTGAACTCGCTCCTTCATTTGTCGAGGGTGTGGTGACGTTCTACACCATGTACCTAAGATTCCCACCTGGACGCTATCTGCTTCAAGTCTGCACGACTCTGTCATGTCAACTCTGTGGCACCAGCGACCTGGTTGAGCACCTCAAGAAGACTCTCGCAATCGAGTTTGGAGAAACCACCGAAGATGGACGCTTCACACTGCAGGACGTGCAATGCCTCGGTGCCTGCGGAGAAGCTCCAGTCATCCAGATAAACAACGACTACTACACCGACTTGACGATCGAGAGCCTCGACCAGGTTCTCGACGGTCTCAAGTAGGCGAGGTTTCCTATGGAACCAATCCTGTTACGCGCTCGCGGCGAGGACAAACCCAGGTCGATCAGCACCCACCTTCGGCTCGGAGGCTACAGCGCCATCGCCAAGGCGCTCGTAATGAGTCCCGAAGACGTGATTGCGGAAGTGAAGAAGGCCGGCGTCAGAGGACGCGGCGGCGCCGGATTCCCTGCTGGAGTGAAGTGGGGTTTCGTACCCAAAGACACCTCAAAACCCAAATACATGATCTGCAACGCTGATGAGTCCGAGCCCGGCACTTTCAAGGATCGCGAACTCATTCACGTGGCGCCTCACATGGTCATTGAGGGCATCATCATCTCGTCATACGCGATTGGTGCAAACACCGCTTACATCTATATACGTGGAGAGTTTCACCGCGAAGCGGAAATGCTCAATCAGGCCATCGACGAAGCCTACAGGAAGAAATACCTGGGCAAGAACATCTTGAAGAGTGGCTTCGACCTAGACGTCATCGTTCATCGTGGCGCCGGTGCGTACATCTGCGGCGAGGAAACGGCCCTCATCGAGTCGATTGAAGGGAAGCGTGGACAGCCACGGCTGAAGCCTCCATTCCCTGCCGTTGTCGGTCTCTTCGGCTGTCCTACTGTGGTCAACAACGTCGAGACTCTCTCGTGCGTGCCACACATCATCGAGCGAGGTGGTGAGTGGTTTGCCGGAGTCGGAACCGAGCGCAGCACCGGTCCGAAGCTGTTCTGTGTGTCCGGACACGTCGAGAAACCAGGCGTCGTTGAGGTTCCGCTGGGCACGACTTTCCGGGAGATCATTGAGGTGCACTGCGGCGGAGTTCGCGGAGGGCGGAAGCTCAAAGCGTTCATCCCCGGCGGTTCTTCCTGTCCAATTCTCCCCGCCAATCTCATCGATACAAAGAGCGATTTTGAGTCGGTCGCTGAGGCTGGGTCCATGTTGGGTTCAGGCGGCGTGATCGTCATGGACGAAACCGTCGACATGGTTTGGGCGCTCGAGAACCTGATGCGTTTCTATTCCCACGAGTCCTGCGGTCAGTGTACTCCATGCCGAGAGGGATCCGATTGGGCGCTCGATATCGTTCGCAGAATCAACTCCGGTCACGGACAGCCAAAAGACCTGGAGACCCTGGAGCGAATTTCGCGCTATGCCAGCAGAGGCATGACGATCTGTCCTCTCGGTGACGCTTTCTGCGAGCCGATCGCAAGCTTTCTCAGGCATTTTCGAGCTGAGTTTGAAGCGAAGATCGCGGCTGGCAAGCCCGTTCCACGCCGGAAACAACCCATACTGCCGGTGCGGTCCAGTCAAGGGCTATTCGGCCAAGAGGAGTCGGTCTAATGGTGACACTCACGATCGATGGACAAGAGGTCCAGGTCGTCGAAGGGACCAACCTTGTCGAAGCTGCAGAAAAGGTTGGCATCACGATTCCGACCTACTGCTATCACCCTGGCCTTTCGATCGTCGGTCAGTGTCGGATCTGTTTCGTGGAGATCGAAGGTGCGCCCCGGCTGGTGACGGCGTGTTCTACGCAAGCCCAGGAAGGAATGGCCGTTCTCACTGCCAGCGAGAAAGTGCGCGCTGCACGAGCTGCCGTGATGGAGTTCCTGCTCGAGAACCATCCTTTGGACTGCCCAGTTTGCGATCAGGCTGGGGAATGCCTCCTGCAGGACTTCTCAGTGGAGCACGGTACGGATTCGACCCACATGATCGACGAACGGCGGACCTACAAGGGAATGGAACGCAGGTCGATCGGTCCCCACGTCGTGCAGAACCAGAATCGATGCATTCACTGCACTCGCTGCGTTCGCTTTACTCAAGAAGTCTCAGAGACCTGGGACCTCACGATGAAATCGCGTGGCAACCACTCCTACATCGATACGTTCGACGGCAAGCCACTCGACAATCCCTGGTCGGCATGTGTCGCAGATGTCTGCCCGGTTGGCGCGCTCACCGTCAAAGAGTTTCGATTTCGTGCACGCGTATGGCACTTGGATGAAACTGAATCGATCTGTCCGGGTTGCAGCATTGGTTGCAGCATCAACGTTGGGCATCTCAAGGGAGTCGTCCACCGCTTCACTCCGCGGCAGAACCGGGAGATCAACGGTTGGTGGATGTGTGACTACGGTCGTTTCTTGGCTGAGTCACTCAACGCGCGAGAGATTGCCAAGCCCCGGAAGAAATCCGGCAAGCATCATGAGGACGTCGATTGGGCGAGCCTCATCGAAGGCGCCGCTGAAGTCATAAAGTCGGATACGAAAGTGCGAGTCGTTCTTTCCGCAAACCTGTCTAACGAGGCCCTCTTCCTTGCCCGCGAACTCTTCGTGAGACGGTTGGGCGCCGAGGTAGTCGTCCCAGAGTGGAAGGGCGACGAGCGACAGATCAAGAACTCGCACGGCGATTGGATCTCTTCATTCGACTCGCACCCCAACAGCAACGGGGCACGATTGCTGGG